>JAIXTY010000298.1 GCA_027483705.1 Rubrivivax sp. | reverse complement strand
TGAACATCCCGACGCCGGCCAAGCGCGTCAACGACTACCCGCACCAGTTCTCCGGCGGCATGCGCCAGCGCGTGATGATCGCCATCGCGCTGGCCTGCAGCCCGCAGCTGCTGATCGCCGACGAGCCCACGACGGCGCTCGACGTCACCATCCAGGCGCAGATCCTGGAGCTGATGCAGGACCTGAAAGACCGCCTGGGCATGGCCGTCATGCTCATCACGCACGCGATGGGCGTGGTGGCCGAGGTGGCGCAGCGCGTCGTCGTCATGTACGCCGGGCAGGTGGTCGAAGAGGCGCCGGTGGCCGAGCTGTTCGCGCGGCCGCGGCACCCGTACACCCAGGGCCTGATCCGCAGCATCCCGCGCATCGACACCGCGGCCACCGCCGCCGGCCACCGCCAGCGGCTCGAGGCCATCCCGGGCACGGTGCCCAAGCTCATCGCGCCGAAGGCGGGCTGCCGCTTCGCGTCGCGCTGCCGCTTCGCGCAGCCCTCATGCACCACGGCCGACCCGCCGCTGCGCGAGATCGCGCCCGGCCACAAGGTGGCCTGCTTCCTGGCGGAGAGCACGTCGTGAGCGCGGCACCGTTGCTGAAGGTCGACAAGCTCGTCAAGCACTTCCCCGTGAAGGGCGGACTGCTCAAGCGCGAGGTCGGCCGCGTGCAGGCCGTCGACGGCGTCAGCTTCGAGCTCGCCAAGGGCGAAACCCTCGGCGTCGTCGGCGAAAGCGGCTGCGGCAAGAGCACCACCGGCCGCTGCATCCTGCGCCTGATCGAGCCGACTTCCGGCGAGGTCACGTTCGAGGGCCAGAGCGTCACCGGCGCCGGCAAGGAAGCCCTGCGCGCGCTGGCGCGCGACATGCAGATCATCTTCCAGGACCCGTACGCGAGCCTGAACCCGCGCATGACGGTCAGCGCCATCATCGGCGAGGCGCTCACCATCCACAAGCTCACCAAGAGCAAGGCCGAGTACGACGCGCGCATCGTCGAGCTGCTCGAGACCGTGGGCCTGAACGCCGACCACATGAGGCGTTATCCGCACGAGTTCTCGGGCGGCCAGCGCCAGCGCATCGGCATCGCGCGCGCGCTGGCGGTGAACCCCAAGCTCATCATCTGCGACGAGGCGGTGAGCGCGCTCGACGTGTCGATCCAGGCCCAGGTGATCAACCTGCTCGAGGACCTGCAGGCGCAGTTCGGCCTGACCTACATGTTCATCGCGCACGACCTCTCGGTGGTGGAGCACATCTCCGACCGCGTGGCCGTGATGTACCTGGGCCGCATCGTCGAGATCGCCAGCGCGACCGACCTCTACACCGCGCCGCGCCACCCCTACACCGAGGCGCTGCTGTCGGCCGTGCCGATCCCCGACCCGCAGGTCAGGCGCAAGCGCATCATGCTGCAGGGCGACGTGCCCAGCCCGCTGAACCCGCCCACGGGCTGCCACTTCCACACCCGCTGCAGCATCGCGCAGAAGGGCCTGTGCGACGTGCAGCGCCCCGAGCTCAAGGCGGTGGCGGGCAGCGGCGGCGGGCACCAGGTGGCCTGCCACCTTCGCAGTTAGCTTTGCCGGCCTCGGCCGGCAGCGGGGCAGACGCTGCTCAGCGCCCGCCGCCGAGCAGCCGCGCCGGCAGCGTGAGCACCGCGCGCAGCAAGCCGAACACGGCATCGACGGCGATGCCCAGCAGGCGCAACGGCAAGGTCAGCAGCCACACCAGCGGCCACAGCACCAGGGCCAGCAGCGCCAGCGGCCAGCTCACGGCCAGCAGCAGGCACCACAGCAGGAAGGCGATCAGCGCCTTCATCGCGGCGCCGCGTCAGCCGCGCGCGGCCGGCGACGTGGCGGCGAGCTCGTGCGCCGCGGGCTGAGGCGACTGCGCCAGCGAGTCGATGCCCCCCAGCATGCCCAGCGTGACGACGAGCGCGAGGCCGAGGTTGATGGCACGTTGCAGCAGAGAGTCGAGGGTCTTGAGGTTCATGGCGGGCTCCGGTGGCGGTGATGACAGCGTTGCGATGCCTGCATCTTCGGCGGCCGCCGGCCGCGCCACGAGGCCCGTGCGACGGGCTGCGGCTCAGCCGGGATGAATCGCCGCTGGCGACGGCCAACGCACCAGCGCGCCGTGGCGGGGCGGGGCCGGCCAGCGGGCGGCATCCACCGCGCCCTCGGGCGGCAGCGGATGCGTCAGCGCCGTGATCCAGCCGCCGTGCCCGACCAGCAGCACAGCCGTGTCGCCGGCCGCCCGGCGCTCGGCCACGAAGGCCATCACGCGGGCGCTCAGGTGCGCCAGGCTCTCGCCGCCGCCGGGCGCGTGGTGGCGCAGGTCGGCCTCCCAGGCCTGCACGGCCGACCAGGGCACCTGTGCCCAGGCTTGGCCGTCCCAGCTGCCGAAGTCGAGCTCGGCCAGGCGCGCGTCGACGCGGCACGCAAAGCCCCAGCGCGCCAGCCAGCGCCCCACGTCGCGGCTGCGCGCCAGCGGCGACACCCACACCACGCGCGGCAGCCGCTCGTGCCGCACGACGGCGCGGATGCGGTGCGCCAGACGGCGGGCGCGGCGCGGGTCCACCGGCACGTCAGTGCGGCCGATGCAGCGGCCCGCGGCGCCGTCGGCGCGCGGGTGGCGCCAGCACCAGAGCGGCAGCGCCGTCATCGCCTCAGGACGTCATCGCGGCCAGCGCCGCCAGCAGCATCGCCAGCTCGACCAGCTGCTGCGTCGCGCCCAGCGTGTCGCCGGTGAAGCCGCCCAGGCGGCGGCGCAGCCAGCGGGCCATCAGCCCGGTCGCCACCGGCACCGCCAGCGCGGCGGCCAGCAGCGCGTCGGCCGGCACGAAGGGCGCGGCGGCCCCGAAGGCGATCACCACCCAGCCGGCCGTGACGAACAGCGCCAGCCCGTCGGCCCGCTGCGCCAGCGGCTTGGCCTTGGCGTGCTCGGCGTCGCCGGCATAGGGCAGCAGGGCCAGCACGGCCACGGTGGCGGCGCGCGACACGGCATGGGCCAGCGGCAGCAGCGCCAGCGCGGCGAGCAGGTCGCGCACGGCCAGCGCATACAGTGCCGAGGCCTTCAGTGCCAGCACGGCGACCAAGGCGACGGTGCCGTAGGTGCCCAGGCGCGAGTCCTTCATGATGGCCAGCGCGCGCTCGCGGTCGGCGCTGCCGCCCAGGCCGTCGAAGGTGTCGGCCAGGCCGTCCTCGTGGAAGGCGCCGGTGAGCCACAGCGTGGCCACCAGGCTCAGCAGCACAGCCAGCAGCGCGCCGTAGAAGTGCGCCGCGGCCCACAGCACGCCCGCCGCGAAGCCGCCCACCAGCAGGCCCACGCCGGCGAAGTGGCGCGCACTGGCCTGCAGCCATTCGTCCTGCCAGGTGGAAAAGCGCAGCGGCACGCGTGTCAGGAACTGCAGCGCCACCAGGAAGAGGCGGCATTCGTGGGCCAGCACGTGCATCAGGGGCCCTGCCCGTCCGGGGTGCCGTTCGGGGTGCCGTCCAGGGCGCCGTCCACGGCCGTGTCGACGCCGGCCTCGTCGAACGAGGCCATCTCGTCCAGCAGGCGCACGGCCGCCAGCACCAGCGGCCAGGCCAGCGCGGCGCCGCTGCCTTCGCCCAGGCGCAGGCCCAGGTCGAGCAGCGGCCGCACGCCCAGCTGCGCGAGCCAGCGGCCGTGGCCGTTTTCGGCCGAGGCATGCGCAAACACGCAGCCTCGCGACACGGCCGCCGCGCCGCCGTCGGCCAGCGCCGCCGCCACCGCCACGGCCGCGGTGGTGATGAAGCCGTCGACCACGACCAGCCGGCGCTCGCGCCAGGCCTGCAACACCGCGCCGGCCATCGTGGCGATCTCCAGCCCGCCCAGCGCCGCCAGCGCGGCACGCGGCTCGCGCACGGTGGCGTGGCGCTCCAGCACGCGGGCGAGCACGCGCTGCTTGTGCGCCAGCGCCGCGTCGGCCAGGCCCGTGCCGCGGCCGACGCAGGCCGCCAGCGGCAGGCCCGTCAGACGCGCCATCAGCAGCGCCGCGGCGGAGCTGTTGCCGATGCCCATCTCGCCCAGCAGCAGCACGTTGCCGGGCAGGCCGCGCACCAGCGCCTCGCCGTGGGCCAGTGCCGCGTCGCACTCGGCCGCCGTCATCGCCGGGCCGAGGCTGCTGTCGGCCGTGCCGGCGCGCACCTTGGCCACGACGAAGCCGGGCTGCGGCGGCAGCGCGGCGGCGACGCCGCAGTCCACCACGGTGAGTGCCAGGCCGTGCTGGCGCGCCAGCACCGACACCGCGGCGCCGCCGGCCAGCATGTTGGTCACCATCTGTGCGGTCACCGACGACGGGTAGGCACTCACGCCCTGCGCCGCCAGGCCGTGGTCAGCCGCAAACACCACGAGCTGCGGCTCGTGCAGCGCCGGCCGCTCGGTGCCCTGCCACAGCGCCACCTGCAGCGCCAGGCCCTCCAGCCGGCCCAGCGCGCCGCGCGGCTTGGTGAGGTGGTCCAGGCGGTGCTGCACGCGCCGCGCCAGGGCGTCGGCCGTCGTCATGCGGTCTCCCGGGCCCAGCGGCCGAACAGCGCGTGCAGCTGCTCCAGGCCGTCGGTCAGCGCCGCCGGGCCGGGCTGCAGGATGTCGCAGCTCTTGATCTCGTGCAGCCAGCCGCCGGCCACCGCCGGCACCGCGCCCCAGTCGGGCCGCGCGGCCACGCGCTCGGGGCGGAACTTCTTGCCGCACCAGCTGCCGACGATGATCTCGGGCGCGCGCCGCACCGGCTCCAGCGCGTCGGCAATCACGCGGTCGCGGCCCAGCGGCTGCACGGCCAGCTCGGGGAACACGTCGTGGCCGCCGGCCAGGCCGACGAGTTCGCTCACCCAGCAGATGGCACTGATCATCGGTACGTCCCACTCCTCGAAGTACACCCGGGGCCGCCGCGGCCAGCGCGCGGCCTCGGCCGCGATGGCGGCGTGGCGCGCCTGCACGCCGGCGATCCAGGCCTCGGCACGATCATCGGCCCCCACCAGCGCCGCCACGCGGCGAAGCGTCGTCACGATGCCGGCCACGCTGCGCTGGTTGGTGATCCACACCTCCAGGCCGGCGCGGATGAGCTTGTCGGCGAGCGCCGCCTGCATGTCGGAGAAGCCGATCACGAGATCGGGCTCGAGCGCCACGATGCGGTCGATCCTGCCGTCGAGGAAGGCGCTGACGCGCGGCTTCTCGTGCCGAGCCTGGCGCGGGCGCACGGTGTAGCCGCTGATGCCGACGATGCGGTGCTGCTCGCCCAGCAGGTACAGCCACTCGGTCGTCTCCTCGGTGAGGCAGACGATGCGCTGCGGGCCGTGCGACGCGTGCATGGGCTAGACCACCGGCACCGCGATCCACCGCGGCTGCCCGCCGGCCACCACGGACTCGATGCTGAAGGCGTGCCCGAACACCGCCACCAGCGCCGTGCGCAGCGCGGCGTCGCCGGGGGCGCCGTCGGCCACCAGGCGGCCGCGGTCCATCAGCAGCACGCGGTCGGCGGCCAGCGCCAGGTTCAGGTCGTGCAGCACCACGGCCACGGCGGCGCCGTCACGGGCGCGCTGGCGCAGCCCGCGCAGCAGCGCGCGCTGGTGCGGCGCATCGAGATGGGCCACGGGCTCGTCGAGCAGCAGCACGTCGCCGCCCACGGCCAGCGCCCGCGCCACCAGCACGCGCTGGCGCTCGCCACCGGACAGCGCCGACAGCCGCCGCGCGGCGAAGGCGGCGGTCTCGGTCTCGGCCAGGGCCTGCGCCACCGCGGTGGCGTCGGCGGCATCGGGTGCGCCCAGCAGGCCGTGGCGCGGCAGCCGGCCGAGCTCCACCAGGCTGCGCACCGGCAGCTCGGCATCGCCGGCGCCGTCGTCCTGGCCCTGCTGCGACAGCCAGGCCAGCCGCGTGGCACGTTCGCGCGGCGGCCAGTCGGCCAGCGGCCGGCCCATCAGCCGCAGCTCGCCCGCGTCAGCCGCGTGCAGCCCGGCCAGCACCCGCAGCAGCGTGCTCTTGCCGGCGCCGTTGGGGCCCACCAGCGCGGCCCACTGGCCACCGGCCAGCGACAGCGTCACGCCGTCCACCACGCGCCGCCCGCCGAGCGTGGCGACGAGGTCGCGGCCTTCGAGCAGCCCCCGGTTCACGCGAGCCGCCCCCGCCGCCACAGCAACGCCAGCAGGTAGACGCCACCCAACACGGCCGTCAGCACGCCCACCGGCAGCTCCTGTGGCGCCACCAGCACCCGCGCCGCCACGTCGGCGGCCAGCAGCAGCACGGCACCGGCCAGCGCCGACAGCGCCAGCAGCGCGCCGTGGCGCACCACCACCAGCCGGCGCACCAGGTGCGGCGCCACCAGGCCGACGAAGGCCACCAGTCCCACCTGCGCGACGGCCGTGCCGGTGGCCAGCGCCAGCAGCGCCACCAGCAGCAGGCGCAGGCGCGGCAGCGCCAGGCCCAGGCTTAAGGCGCTGGCCTCGCCCAGCACCAGCGCGTCGAGCACCCGCGCCAACCGCACCGCCGCCGGCAGCGCCAGCGCCAGGCCCAGCGCCAGCGCCGCGACGGCGTCCCAGCCCAGGAAGCTGGTGGTGCCGATCATGAAGACACGCTGGCCGCGCAGCGCCTCGGGACTGGCCAGCACCAGCAGGTCGCCCAGCGCCGTGAGCAGCACGCCCACCACCACGCCGGCCAGCAGCAGCGACAGCGGCCGCGCCGCGCCACGTGCCATCAGCAGCGTCAGCGCCAGGCCGCCCAGCGCCCCCGCGAAGGCCGCGCCCGACAGGCCCAGCCGCGCCAGCGCGCCCTGCGCCGCCAGGCCCAGCTCCACGCCCAGCAGCCCACCGGCCGCCAGCACCAGCGTGACGGCCAGGCCCGCACCGGCGGCCGTGCCGAGCAGGTAGGGGTCGGCCAGCGGATTGCGGAACAGCCCCTGCGACAGCGCCCCGGCCAGCCCGAGCAGCGCACCGGCCAGCGCGGCGCCCAGCGTGCGCGGCGCGCGGATGTCGGCGATCAGCGCGGCGTCGCGCGCCCAGGCCCCATCCAGCCCGTCGGCGCCGGCGGCCAGGCCGAGCAGCACCAGCGCGGCCAGCGCGGCCAGCAGCCCGAGGGCCAGCCGTTCGGGCGTGGCGCCGTCGCGGGCCGCGGCCAGGCGTCGGGCGAGCGTGTTCATGGCCTCATCGTGGCGGCGTCAGGCGCTGCAGGCAATCGACCAGCGCCTCGGCGGCCTCTGCCGCGCGCGGGCCGGGCCGCACCAGCGCGTTCCAGGGCTCGGCGTCGAGCGCGCACACGCGGCCGGCCGCGACGGCTTCCAGCCGGCCCCAGCCCGGGCGGCGCGGCAGTTCGTCGGCGACGCGGCGCGGCACCACCACCAGCGCCGGCTGCGCGCGCAGCACGAACTCGGGGTTGAGCTGCGGAAACGGGCCCAGCGCCGCCGGCACGATGTTGCCCAGCGCCAGCGCGCGCAGCGTCTCGCCGATGAACGAGGCCTCGCCAGCCGCGTAGGGCGTCGACGCCACCTCGACGTAGAGCGCACGCCCGCGCCAGGCCGGCGGCACGCGGGCCGCGGCATCGGCCAGCCGCTGCGTGAGCCGCTGCTGCAGGGCCCGGCCTTCGTCGGCCTGCCCCAGCGCGGCGGCCACGGTGCCGATCACCCGGGCCGTGTCGGCCGCGTTCTGCGGCTCCAGCGCCAGCACCGGCAGGCCCAGGGCGCGCAGCCGCTGCAGCGCGCGTGACGAGCGCGCCACCAGAACGAGGTCGGGCTTGAGCGCGACGAGGCGCTCGACCTGCGTGTCCTCGAGCCCGCCGAGCTTGGGCAGCGCCTTCACCGAGGCCGGCCAATCGGAATGGCGGTCGGTGCCCACCAGCCGCTCGCAGGCGCGCAGCGCGCACACCGTCTCGGTGAGCGAGGGCAGCAGCGTCACCACGCGCTGCGCCGGCCGCGGCAGCGTGAGGGTCTGCCCGCCGTCGTCCTGCAGCACCACGGGCTCGGCCGCCAACGCGGCGGCGCCGAGCCAGGGCAGCAGCGCCAGCACGCCGGCCGCAACGCGGCGGCGCAGCCTCACCGCCCGGTCTCCCAGCGCAGCACCAGCCAGGCCTGGCGGCCGAGGCCCTGGTAGTCGCGTGCCGGCACGCGGATTTCGTCGGTGGCGTTGTCCAGCCGCAGCGCCAGCTGCCAGCCGGGCGCCGGGCGCCAGGTGGCCGACATGTCGAGCGTGGTCTCCGACGCGAGTGCCAGGCCGCCGTCGGGCCGCTCGCCCAGGTGCACGACGCTGGCGCCCAGGCCCCACGCGCCCTGCCGCCAATCGGCGGCCAGCGTGGCCTGCGTGTCGGCGCGGCGCGGCAGCCTGGCGCCCGTGAGGCCGTCGCGGGCCTTCAGTGCGTCGAGCTGCGCCCGCCACTGCCAGGCGCCGGCCCGCTGCGAGGCCGACACGGTGGTGCCCGACAGCCGAGCCTTCGCGACGTTGGCGGCGCAGCCGAAGGCGTAGGCCGGGTCCGGCGGGCAGCGCGTGGCGTCGGGCTCGTAGGCCACGAGGTCGTCGACGCGGTTGCGCCAGCTCGTGACGGCCAGCTCGGCGGCCGCGCCCTTCCAGCCCAGGCCGGCCTCGACGCTGCGGCCGCGCTCGGCCTTCAGGCCCGGCACGCCGTAGCCGGGGAAGACCAGGTCGTTGAAGCTCGGCGCGCGGAAGCTGCTGCCCGCCAGCGCGCGCAGCCGCCAGCCACCGCCCACCGCGACGCTGCCGCCCAGGCGGCCGGTGGTCTCGGCGCCGAAGTCGCTGGCGTCGTCGCGGCGCAGATCGGCCTGCCAGGCGACGGCCCCCTGGCTGCCGGTGGCCTCGAGCGCCACCGCGCGGCTGCGGCGCGACACCGGGCCGGCGTAGCTGGTGGACGTGGCGTCGTCGGCCTGCTGCTCCAGCGCCAGCACCGCCTGCAGCGCCGGGCCAGGCCGCCAGGCCAGCTGGGCCTGGGCGTGGCGGCGCTCGGTGCGGAAGCGGTCCTGCCCGGTACTGCCGCTGCGCGAGTCGTCGCTGCTGCGCGCCACGCGCAGACTGCCACTCCATTCGGGCGCCAGGTTGCCGCGCCAGTCCAGCGCCTGCACGGCGGTGGCCAGCTTCGTGCGGAAGTCGGGCGAGGGGTCGGGCGCGAAGGTCGGCGGGTTGTAGTCGGCGGCGTCGTAGCGGGCGTCGAGCCGCGTGCCCAGCAGCGTGAGGCCGACACGCTGGCCCGCGGCCGGCACCCAGCCCAGGCGCAGCTGGGCGCTGTCGCGCGTGTGGCCGTCGCGGTCGGGGTTGTGGCTGCCGAAGCGGTCGCCCGGGGCGATGGCCGAGACGCCGTCGTCCTGCTCGCGCGACACGGCCACGGCCAGCGACAGCGGCCCGACACGCCCGCGCCAGCCGCCCGAGGCCTCGCGCGCGCCGTAGCCGCCCACGGCCACGCGGGCGTCGGCGCCGGCGCTGCCGTCGGCCCCGCGCGTGATGACGTTGACGACACCGCCCACGGCGTCCGCACCAAAGAGGCTGGAGCCGGGGCCGCGCAGCACCTCCACGCGCTCGACGCCGGCCAGGCCCAGCGACTCGACCGCGGCGCTGCCGAGCGTCGCCGAGCCGACGCGCATGCCGTCGACCAGCAGCAGCGTCTGCTGCGAGGCCGCGCCGCGGATGAACAGGCCCGTGGACTGCCCCGGCCCGCCGCTGCGCGACAGCTGCAGCCCGGCCTCGCGGCGCAGCAGGTCGGCCAGCGAGTCGGCGCGTGTGTCGCGCAGCGCGGCGCCCTCGATCACGGCCACGTCGGCGGCCAGCCGCTCCAGCGGCAGCGCTTCGCGGCTGCCGGTGACAACGACGGTCTGGGCGCCTGCGGCGCCCGCGACGGTGGCCCAGGAACACAGGAACAGGGCACGCGAGGCACGTCTCGCGCGAGGTCGGAGGAAAGCTTGGCTCAACGGAGTCTCCCGGCCGCACCACCCCGTGCGGCCCTCGGATGCATCACGCTGGCGCCACGGCAGGCAAGCAGGCACGTGCGCGCCCTGAGGCGAACCTTGGCGGCATGCCCCACGCGCACCTGCCGTTGCCCTCCGCAACGTCAGCGACCCTCGCGCGTGGCCGGTATCCGGGCTTGCGAGTGGCGGCGGGCTCGTCGTGTCGACACACCCGCCGCAAGCGTTCCGCGCCTTCCCAGCCTTCGTGCAAGGCCAGTGGCTATCCGTGCGGCACGCTCCTCGCTCACCGTTGCGGGGGCAGCACCGGATTCGGGGTCGACCAGGTCGACATCCTCACCGGTTTCCCGTTGAACCCACCGCCCTTGAACGAGGACGGCAAGCACCGCGTGCGAGCCCGGCGATGCTACTCCAGCGGCCAGGGCGTGACGGGCACGCCAGGGCCGGCCTCGCCAGGCGGCAGCGGCAGCAGGAGGCGGAACTCGCTGCCTTCGCCCTCGGTGCTGTCGACCTCGACCGCGCCGCCCATCTGCTCGACCAGCAGCTTCACCAGCGCCAGGCCCAGGCCCGTGCCCTCGATGCCCGAGGTCTCGCGGCCGATGCGGTTGAAGGGCTGGAACAGCTGGCCGATGCGCGCGGCGGCGATGCCCATCCCGTTGTCGCGCACCATGATCACCGCCATCGCGCCGCGGCGCTGCGCACCCACGCGCACCCAGCCGCCGCGGCGGTTGTACTTGACGCCGTTGCTCATCAGGTTGAGCAGCAGCTGCCGCAGCCGCGTCGGATCGGCCCACACCCGGTGCGGCTCCAGCGCCGGGCTGTCCCAGTGCACGGCCACGCCGGCCTCGGCCGCCTTGGGCGCGATCATCGCGATGCACTCGGTCACCGCCTCGGGCAGAGACACCGCCTGGGGCTGCATCGGCGACTCGCGGGCCTCGATGCGCGCCAGGTCGAGCACGTCGTTCACCAGCGCCAGCAGGTGCCAGCCCGCGGCCTGCACATGCGCGAGGCGCTCGCGCTGACCGGGCGACAGCGGGTCGGCACTGTCCAGCGCCATCAGCTGCGCAAAACC
>JAIXTY010000350.1 GCA_027483705.1 Rubrivivax sp. | reverse complement strand
TGACGATCTGCGCGATGCGCGGCGACACCGCATGCAGCAACTCGCCCGTGATGCCCAGGCGCGTAGCAATGCGCACCGGCTTGGCGATGCAGGCCTGCGCGATCATGTCGGCGGCCTCCTCGGGGCTGAGCGTCGGCACGTTGTTGTAGATCTTGGTGGGCGCGATCATCGGCGTGCGCACCAGCGGCATGTTGATTGTGGTGAACGTGATGCCCTGGTCGGCGTACTCGCTGCTGGCGCAGCGTGTCCAGGCGTCCAGCGCGGCCTTGCTGGCCACGTAGGCGCTGAAGCGCGGCGCGTTGGTGAGCACGCCGATCGAGCTGATGTTGACGACGTGGCCCTTGTGCTTCTTCACCATGCCCGGCAGCAGGCCCATCGTCACGCGCAGACAGCCGAAGTAGTTGAGCTGCATCGTGCGCTCGAAGTCGTGGAAGCGGTCGTAGCTGTTCTCGATGGCGCGGCGGATGCTGCGGCCGGCGTTGTTGATCAGGAAGTCGACGCCGCCGTGCTGCTCCTCCAGCGCCTTCACGAACTCGGCGCAGCCGGCCATGTCGGCGATGTCGACGCTGTAGCTGAAGACCTTGGGGTCGGCCGTGCCCTTGCCCTTGGCGTAGGCGACGATCTCCTTGACGGCCTCGTCCAGCTTGTCGGCGTCGCGCGCGCAGATCACCGTGATGGCGCCGGCCTCGGCGAACTTGCACGCGGCTGCCAGGCCAATGCCCGAGCTGCCGCCGGTGACGAGCACCACCTTGCCGCCCACCGTGCCCTTGAGGCTGCGGTCGATGAAGAGGTCCGGGTCGAGGTGGCGCTCCCAGTAATCCCACAGGCGCCAGGCGTAGTCGTTGAGGTTGGGGCACTCGATGCCGCTGCCCTTGAGCGCGGCGTCGAGCTCGCGGCGGTCGAAGCGCGTGGGGTAGTTGACGAGCTGGAAGATGTCCTCCGGCAGCCCCAGGTCCTTCATCACCGCGTTGCGGATGCGGCGCACCGGCGCCAGCGCCATCAGGCCCTTCTTCACGCTCTTCGGGATGAAGCCCATCAGCGCCGCGTTGACGAAGAGGTTCATCTTCGGCGCGTGCGCGGCCTTGCTGAAGATGTCGAGCACGTCGCCGACACGGTAGCCCTGAGGGTCCACCAGCTGGAAGCACTTGCCGTTGGTGGCGTGCTTGCTGTGGCTGATGTGGTCGAGGCAGGCGACGACGAAGTCCACCGGCACGATGTTGATGCGCCCGCCTTCCAGGCCCACGCTCGGGAACCACGGCGGCAGGATCTGCCGCATGCGCTGGATGAGCTTGAAGAAGTAGTACGGGCCGTCGATCTTGTCCATCTCGCCGGTGGTGCTGTCGCCCACCACGACGGCCGGGCGGTACACCGTCCAGGGCACCTTGCACTCCTTGCGCACGATCTTCTCGCTCTCGTGCTTGGTCATGAAGTACGGGTGGTCGAGCCCTTCAGCCTCGTCGAACATGTCCTCGCGAAACACGCCTTCGTACAGGCCGGCGGCGGCGATGCTGCTGACGTGGTGGAAGTGCTTCGCGTCCACGGCCTTGGCGAACTCGCAGACGTTGCGCGTGCCCTCCACGTTGACGGCGATCTGGCTCTCGGCGTCGGCGCCCAGGTCGTACACGGCCGCCAGGTGGTAGACGGCGTCGACCGTGCCCTTGAGCGCCTTCATCGCGTCGGCCGCGACGCCGAGCTTGCGCGCCGTGAGGTCGCCGGTGACCGGCAGCGCGCGTTTCTTCGCGGCGCCGCTGAGGCCCCAGTACTCGTACAGCGCCTCCAGCTTGCCCTCGCTGCCGGCGCGGACGAGGAAGCTCACGCTGCTGCCGCGGCGGGCCAGCAAGGTCTTGACGAGGCGCTTGCCGATGAAGCCGGTGGCGCCGGTGACGAAGTAGTGCATGCCGGGATCTCCTCGATCGGGGGTTCGTGCGCGGCGCTCGGCTGGCCGCGTGCCGGCCGCAGGATAGAGCGGTCTCACTAGGCATCTAGGGTGTCCGCTCCAGGGATGAACCCTATATTCCTTCCACAGCGCCGCCGTGTCGTGTGGCGCACCACTCCCCAAGAGGACGCCCCATGGTCAAGAAGATGAAGAGCAGCGACACCGGCAGCACCAAGAGCGCCACCAAGGCCGCCGCCGGCCTGATGGACAGCCAGCTCGCCGGCGCCGTGAAGGACTCCGCCCAGCAGATCTGGCTGGCCGGCATGGGCGCGTTCAGCAAGGCCCAGGAAGAAGGCACCAAGGTCTTCGAGGCCCTGGTCAAGGAAGGCCTGAGCCTGCAGAAGAAGACGCAGGGCCTGGCCGAGGACAAGATCTCCGAGGTCACCGGCAAGATGAGCGCGATGGCCGGCAACGTGCAGGCCAAGGCCGGCCAGAACTGGGACAAGCTCGAAGCCATCTTCGAGGCCCGCACCGCCAAGGCGCTGGGCAAGCTGGGCGTGCCCACGGCCAAGGACGTGCAGGCGCTGACCGCCCGCGTCGACGAGCTGGCCACCGCCGTGGCCAAGCTGTCCAAGGGCAGCGCCGCGCCGAAGGCCCCGCGCAAGGCCGCTGCCAAGGCCGCCGTGAAGGCGCCGGTGGTGCCCGCGACGCCGGTCAAGCGCGCCCGCCGCAAGGCTGCCGCGGCCTGATCGCCGGGCCTGACCGCCGAGCCTGAGCGATGAGCCGCATCGGCCTGGCCCTGGCCGGCGGCGGCCCGCTGGGCGCGGTCTACGAGATCGGCGCCCTGTGCGCGCTGGAAGAGTCGATCGAGGGCCTGGACCTCAACGCGCTCGACGGCTACGTCGGCGTCTCGGCCGGCAGCTTTCTCGCCGCCGGCCTGGCCAACGGCCTGACGGCGCGTGAGCTGTGCGCCGCCTTCATCGACGGCGATCCGCGACACCCCGACCACGTCCCGGCCGCGATGTTCACGCGGCCGGCGTTCGGCGAGGTCGCCAGCCGCCTGGCCGCGCTGCCGCGGCTGGCCGGCCAGGCCGCCTGGCAGGCGCTGCGCGGCCGCCCTTGGCTGACCGCGCTCGAAAGCCTGGGCCGCGGCCTGCCCACGGGCCTGTTCAGCCACGCACCCATCGAGGCGCGGCTGGCTTCGCTGCTGTCGGCGCCCGGCCGCAGCGACGACTTCCGCACGCTGGCCGCCGAGCGCGGCCGCCGGCTCGTCATCGTCGCCACCGACCTGGACAGCGGCGAAGCCGTGCCTTTCGGGCAGCCGGGTTTCGACCACGTGCCGATCTCGCGCGCCGTGGCCGCCAGCGCGGCACTGCCCGGGCTGTTCCCGCCGGTGGCGGTGGACGGCCGTTGGTGCGTGGACGGCGCGCTAAAGAAAACGCTGCATGCCAGCGTGCTGCTGGATGGCGGCGCCGAACTCGTGCTGTGCCTGAACCCACTGGTGCCCTTCGATGCCACGCACGCGCCGCGCCACCGCGTGGGGGCGGCGGGCGAGCCGCCGATTCCGCGCATCGTCGACGGCGGGTTGCCGGTGGTGCTGAGCCAGACCTTCCGCAGCCTCATCCACTCGCGGCTGGAACTGGGCCTCAAGGGCTATGGCGCCAGCCACCCGCAGGCCGATCTGCTGCTGTTCGAGCCCGACCACCGCGATCCGGCCCTGTTCCTGGCCAACGTGTTCGCCTACGGCCAGCGCCGGGCGCTGGCCGAGCACGCCTACCAGGCCACGCGGGCCGATCTGCGCAAGCGCCGCAGCGCGCTGCGCCCGGTGCTGGCCCGCCACGGGCTGGTGCTGGCCGACGACACACTCGACGACCCCTTCCGGCGCCTGCTGCCGCGCCGCCGGCGCGACCGTGCCGCTGCCAGCCCGGCCACGCGCACGCTGCAGCGCCTGGACGAGGTGCTCGACGACCTGGCCCGGGCCCTGCCCGCCGTGCGCTGATCGGCCGGCAGGCCCTCAACCCGCCGCGGCGGCGGCCGATATCACCCGCCATGAGCCCGCCACCCGCGCCCCGCCCCGCTTCGGCCGACCCCGCCGGCCGCCAGATGGCCCGGGCCCTGGGCCGCCTGCTCGACCAGGCCCGCGGCTCGCGGGAAGTGTTGCCGCACCTCGCAGCCCTCGAACGTGGCCTGGCCGCCGACGGTTCGGCCGCCATCGACCGAATCCCGGAGCACTGGCTGGGGCGCATCGCCTCGCAGCTGTCGAGCCTGCCGTTGCCGCCCGAGGAGGAGCCGCTGCACGAACTG
The DNA here is from genome assembly GCA_027483705.1 of Rubrivivax sp. Taxonomy (GTDB): domain Bacteria; phylum Pseudomonadota; class Gammaproteobacteria; order Burkholderiales; family Burkholderiaceae_C; genus Rubrivivax. Next base: position 5,877 of record JAIXTY010000350.1, on the reverse strand, counting down.
CTGCGCCGCCTGTCGGCCCGGCTGCGCGGCGGCAGCATCGAGTGGGAGGAGCCCAGCATGGCCGGCGGCTTCGACCCCGAAAAGACGGTGGTCATCCGCGAGATCAGCCACAGCGAGTTCCTCGCCGCCAGCGACGAGATCGCGACGACGATGCCGATGAAGATGCCCGAGCACTGAGCCGCGGCGGCCGGGCCGCCGGCTTCAGCCCAGGTAACGGGCCTCGAGGCGCGCCTTGAAGTGCGCCGGGTTCAGCGGCTCGCCGCTGGCACGGCGTGCCAGCTCGTCGGTGGTCCAGCGGCTGGCCTGGCTCCAGATGTTGCCACGCAGCCAGTCGAACACCGGGCTGAGCTCGCCGCGGCCGATGCGCGCGTCGAGGTCGGGCATCGCGTGTCGCATCGCCGCGAACCACTGCGCCGCGTACATCGCGCCGAGCGAGTAGCAGGGGAAGTAGCCGAACAGCGCCTCGGGCCAGTGCACGTCCTGCAGCGGGCCGTCCTTGAAGTTGCCGCGGGTGTCGACGCCCAGCAGCTCCTGCATCTTCGCGTCCCACAGGGCCGGCACGTCCTCGATCTCGATCTCGCCCTCGATCAGCGGCTTCTCGATCTCGTAGCGCAGGATGATGTGCGCCGGGTACGTGACTTCGTCGGCGTCGACGCGGATGTAGCCCGGCTTCACGCGCGTGAGCAGCTTCTGCAGGTTGCCTTCCTCGAAGGCCGGCTGCGTGCCGAAGGCCCGCACCACCATCGGCACGAGCTGGCGGATGAAGCCCGGGTGGCTGCCCAGCTGCATCTCGAAGCTCAGGCTCTGGCTCTCGTGCAGCGCCATGCTGCGCGCCTCGGCCACGGGCTGGCCGAGCAGCTCGCGCGGCAGGTTCTGCTCGTAGCGGCCGTGGCCGGTTTCGTGCACCGTGCCCATCAGGCTGCCGAGGAACTCGTCCTCGCGGAAGCGCGTGGTCATGCGCACGTCCTCGGGCACGCCGCCGCAGAACGGGTGCGTGGAGACGTCGAGCCGGCCGCCGTCGAAGTCGAAGCCCAGCAGCTGCATCACGGCCTCGCACAGCTCGCGCTGCTTCGCCAGCGGGAACGGCCCCTGCGGCTGCAGCACCGTCTCCTTCGCCTGGCGCTCGGTGACCTGGCGGATGAGCCCCGGCAGCCACTGCCGCACCTCGCCGAAGACGCGGTCGACCTGCTCGCAGGTCATGCCCGGTTCGAAGCGGTCCATCAGCGCGTCGTACTTTCGCACGCCCATCAGCTGGCTCAGCAACTCGGCCTCGTGGCGCGCGTTCTTCAGCACCGGGCGGAAGTTCTCGACGAAGCCGGCCCAGTCGTTGGCCGGGCGCTGCGTGCGCCAGGCGTGCTCGCAGCGCGAGGTGGCCATCTGCTGGGCCTGCACCAGCGACTCGGGCAGCGCGTTGCTGGCCCGCCACTGGCGGCGCATCTCGCGCAGGTTGGCGCGCTGCAGCTCGCTCAGCGGCTCCTGCTCGGCGCGCGAGAGCTGCTCGGGCAGCTTCGGGTCGGTGCGCAGGCGGTGCAGCAGGCCGGCCATCTCGGCCAGCGCGGCGGCGCGCGCCTCGTTGCCCTTGGGCGGCATGTTGGCGGCCTGATCCCAGCCGGCGATGCTCTGCAGGTGGCCCAGGCGGTGCAGGCGCGTCCAGGTGCCGGCGAGGTCGTCGTAGGTGGGGGTGGCGGTGCTCATGGCGATGCTCGAAAGGCGCAAAGCCCGCATTGTCCCGGGTTCAGAGTTCGATCACCCCCGGGAAGAACCACAGCGCCCCGCCGACATAGAACAGGTAACGCAGGAACTTGCCGACCGCCATGTAGAAGGCACAGGGCCAGAACGGCAGCTTCAGCCAGCCGGCCACGGCGCACAGCGGGTCGCCCACCACCGGCAGCCAGCTCAGCAAGCAGGCCGGCGGCCCCCACTTGCGCAGCCAGCTCAGCGCACGCTCGGTGCTCGGGCGTGGCTTGGCGATCTGCTCGTAGGCCAGCTCGGCGCCGTAGCCCATCCAGTAGCTGATGCAGCCGCCCAGCGTGTTGCCGGCGGTGGCCACCAGGATGGCCGGCCAGAACAGCTCGGGGTTCACCTTCACGAGGCCGAAGACCACCGGCACGCTGGCCATCGGCAGCAGCGTCGCCGACACCAACGACACCAGGAACACCGAGACCAGCCCGTACTGCGGCAGCGACAGCGTCACCAGCAGCGAGTGCAGCCAGGCTTCCATCAGCGGGGCTCCGTCACTTCGGCAGGCTCCGCGGCTGGCCGTGGGCGTCGATGGCGACGTAGGTGAGGTCGGCCTCCGTCACCTTCACCACCTGCAGCTGGCTGGGGTTGCGCTCGGCGATCACGGTCACGTGCACCGAGATGCTGGTGTTGCCGATGCGCGTGATGCGGGCGTAGAAGCTGAGCAGGTCGCCCAGGCTCACCGGCTGCTTGAACACGAACTGGTTGACGGCCACGGTGGCGATGCGCCCGCGGGCCACGCGGGCCGGCAGCACCGAGCCGGCGAGGTCGACCTGGGCCATGATCCAGCCGCCGAAGATGTCGCCGTTGGCGTTGACGTCGGCCGGCAGCGGAATGACGCGCAGCACCAGCTGGCTGCCGTCCTCCAGCTGCGGCGGCGCCAGCATCGGCATCTCGGGGGCATCGCTCATCGGGCAGTCTCCTGGCTTCGGGCGGTTCGGGCGGGCACGGCGACAATGCGCGCCCGATGACCTTGTCCCCCACTGTAGCGGCCGCCGTGCCCGGCCCGACGCCCGCCCTGCAACGAGACCTGAGACGCCGGCTGGACAAGCTGGCGCGGGTGTTCGACTTCGCCGAGGTGCGCCGCGCGCCCCTGCCGGCCGAGCAGGTGGTGCGCTACTACGAGGACTGCCACGACGCCTACCGCAAGTACCACAGCCGCGACGGCGCCGTGCACATGGCGCTGAACGACGGCGACCGCTTCGACCCCGACGGCTTCTTCGGCCAGCTGCGGCGCATCGAGGCCGACTGGGCGACCCCGCCGGCCGTGGGCCTGGAACTGGCCTTCGGCCAGGGCTTCAACCTCGAGTACCTGGCGCGCCGCCACCCGGCCACGCAGTGGTGGGGCATCGACCTCACGCCGGCCCATCAGCGCATCGCCGCCGAACGCCTGGCGCGCGCCGGGCTGGCTAACGTCACGCTCGCCGGCGGCGACTTTCACCACCTGCCTTACGCCGATGCGAGCGTCGACGCGGCCTTCTGCATCGAGGCCTTCTGCTACGCGACGGACCTGCCGCGTGCGCTGGCCGAAGTGCGCCGCGTGCTGCGGCCGGGCGGCCGCTTCACGCTGTTCGACGGCTACTACACGCGGCCGCTGGCCGAGATGGACGTGGACGGCGCCCTCGCCTGCGAGCTGGTGGCGCGCGGCATGGCGATGGACACCCTGCAGGTCGAGGGCGAACTGATCGCCGCCGCGCGCGCGGCCGGCTTCGTGCCCGCGCCGCCGGTGGCGCTCGACAGCGCCGTCATGCCCAGCCTGCGCCGCCTGGAGCGCGTGACCGGCGCCGTGATCCGCTGGCCCTGGCTGGGCCGGCGCGCGCTCGCGCGGCGCAGCCCCATGCGCGGCCGCAACATCCTGGCCGGCACCCTGATGCACACGGCGGTGGCGATGGGGCTGATCGGCTACCGGCAGCTGACGCTGGACGTGCCGGCCTGAACCGCCGCACCTGTCGCGCCCCAAGATTCAAGGACCCGATGCGATCCCACGCTTCCACGACCACCACGGTGCCGGCCACGGCCGCCAAGACCACGGGCCGCTCCGACTGGGCCACGCTCGGCCGGCTGCTGCCCTACCTGTGGCGCTACCGCTGGCGTGTGGGCGCGGCGCTGGCCTTCCTGCTGGCGGCCAAGGCCGCCAACGTGGGCGTGCCGGTGCTGCTGAAGCATCTGGTGGATGCGCTGTCGATCAAGCCCGGCGACGCGGTGGCGATCCTCGTCGTGCCGGTGAGCCTGCTGGTGGGCTACGGCCTGCTGCGCCTGTCCACGAGCCTGTTCACCGAGCTGCGCGAGCTGATCTTCGCCAAGGCCACCGAGGGCACGGCGCGCAGCATCAGCCTGCAGGTGTTCCGCCACCTGCACGCCCTGAGCCTGCGCTTCCACCTCGAGCGCCAGACCGGCGGCATGACGCGTGACATCGAGCGCGGCACACGCGCCGTGCACTCGCTGATCAGCTACTCGCTCTACAGCATCTTTCCCACCATCGTCGAAGTGGCGATGGTGCTCACGCTGCTGGCGGTGAAGTTCGACGCCGCGTTTGCGTGGATCACCGGCGGGGCCCTCGTGGCCTACATCACCTTCACGGTGACGGTGACCGAGTGGCGCACCAAGTTCCGCCGCGAGATGAACGAGCTCGACAGCAGCGCGCACACCCGCGCCATCGACTCGCTGCTGAACTACGAGACGGTGAAGTACTTCGGCAACGAGGACTTCGAGGCGAAGCGCTACGACGAGAACCTCGAGCGGCTGCGCCGCGCCGCGCTGAAGAGCCAGACCACGCTGAGCCTGCTCAACACCGGGCAGCAGCTCATCATCGCCGCGGCGCTGATCGCGATGCTGTGGCGCGCCACGCAGGGCGTGGTCGACGGGCGGCTCACTTTGGGCGACCTGGTGATGATCAACGCCTTCATGATCCAGCTCTACATCCCGCTGAACTTCCTGGGCGTGATGTACCGCGAGATCAAGCAGAGCCTCACCGACCTGGACAAGATGTTCGGGCTGATGGAGAAGCACCGCGAGATCGACGACGCGCCCGGCGCGCCGGCGCTGCAGGTGAGCGAGGGCGTGGTGCGCTTCGAGCACGTGGGCTTTGCCTACGACCCGGCGCGCCCGATCCTGCACGACCTGAGCTTCGAGATCCCGGCCGGCAAGACGGTGGCCGTCGTGGGCCCGAGCGGCGCGGGCAAGAGCACGCTGGCGCGGCTGCTCTTTCGCTTCTACGACGTGAACAGCGGCCGCATCACCATCGACGGCCAGGACATCCGCACCGTCACGCAGCACAGCGTGCGCTCAGCCATCGGCATCGTGCCGCAGGACACGGTCCTGTTCAACGACACGGTTCAATACAACATCGCCTACGGCCGGCCGGGATCCACGCGCGACGAGGTCGAGGCCGCGGCCAAGGCGGCGCACATCCACGACTTCATCAGCGCCACGCCCAAGGGCTACGACACGATGGTCGGCGAGCGCGGCCTCAAGCTCAGCGGCGGCGAGAAGCAGCGCGTGGCCATCGCGCGCACGCTGCTGAAGAACCCGCCGATCCTGATCTTCGACGAGGCCACCTCGGCGCTGGACAGCGCCAACGAGCGCGCCATCCAGGCCGAGCTTCGCGCGGCGGCACAGGGCAAGACGGCGCTGGTGATCGCGCACCGGCTCTCCACGGTGGTGGACGCGCACGAGATCGTCGTGCTCGAGGCCGGCCGCGTGGTGGAGCGCGGGCCGCACGCCGAGCTGCTCGCGCGGGGCGGGCGGTACGCCGAGATGTGGCGGCTGCAGCAGAGCGGGCAGATGGCCTAGCTCGCCTGGGTTGATCGGGCTGCTCTCGGCCCGTTGCCGTTGTTCGTCCTTCTCGCTGGAGATGCTGCGCGGCAAAGGGCTGTGCGGGCGGTGGCTGTGGCGTGAATTGAAGCGGTCGGCCCGTTGGGCCGACTGCCCTGCGATGCTCGGGTCCAGGGCCCCGCCGCAAAACTCGCTACGCGGGCTGCGCCCGCTGCGCTCGGACAGTTGCGGCGAGTCAGTTCACGAAGCGCGCTGCGCGCGCGGGCCCTGAACCCTGCGCTTCTCGGCGCTTCAAGGGTCACGCCACAGCCCCCGCCCGCACAGCCCTTTGCAACCACCGTGATTGGTGTTCGAGAGGGCCGC
>JAIXTY010000048.1 GCA_027483705.1 Rubrivivax sp. | reverse complement strand
CAGGCGCTGCTGGCCTTCGACGCCGATCTCGTCGAGCAGGACATGTCGGCTGTAGCGCAGCAGCTGGTCGTCGTTCATGCAGACAGGGTGGTGGCGCGCGGGCACATGGCGGGCGTGATTGTCGTCGCAGCGCCGGGGCCACGGCGCGAGCCCCGCGCGGCCAGCCGCGCCAGCGCCGGGCGCTCGGTTCGCGCCGGCAGCCGCCAGGCTTCCACGGCCTGCGCGGGCGCGTGCTGCAGCACGTGGCGGCCGGGTTGCGGCATCGTGGCCACGCGGTCCAGCAGCGCTTCGGTGCCGGCCTCGCCCAGGCTCAGCACCAGGTGCTGCCAGCGGCGCTGCACGCGCTCGTTGAGCCAGGCGTCCTCGAGCGCGTCGCGGCGGCCCGGGCCCTCGGCCGGCGCCGCCAGCACGCGCGGCGCCATCGCGCCGACGAAGAGGTTGAAGTCATGGCGCAGCGTGTGGGCCGGCAGCAGGGTCGCGATGGCCGCGCAGCGCGCGGCCCAGCCGGGCGCGGCGAAGGTCTGCGTCACGAGCGCCTGAAGCCCCTGCACGGCATTGAGCAGGCGCACGCGGTTGGGCGGCAGCACGGCCAGCGGCAGTGTGGCGGCGGCCGCAAAGGGCAGCGGCGTCGCCAGGCCGCGCAGCGTCGCCACGCGCCACCAGCCGGCGTCGCCGAGGCCCTGCACGGGCTCGCCGGCCTGTTCGGCGGCGCGGGCACGGCGCCGGGCCTCGTCGACATCGACGCCCTGCATCGCCGCGGCGGCGGCCGCGCTCAGCGTGACGAGATGGCCGGCCGCCCAGGCGGCATCGGCGTTCAGGCGCAGCACGATGGCGGCATCGGCCGTGCCCGGCGCGCCGCCCAGCGGCACGCGGCGCACGGGGCAGCGCGTGGCGGCGATCTGCGCCAGGTGCTGCGGCGTCAGCTGGTCCAGGTCGAAGGCCTCGCCGGCCTGCCACGCCGCCAGCCGCAGCGAAAGCCACTGCCGCACGGCCGGCCGTGCGGGCCAGGTGCGGCGGCCGAACACGGCCTGTGCGGCCTGCCAGCCCTGGCCCAGCGGGTGGCCGGCGGCCAGCAGCGTGGCGGGGGGCACCAGGCCGTGGCGGGCGTGGTCCCAGCCGATCTGGAACGCGGTGCGGTCGGCGCCGTCGTTGGTGGCGGTGGCGCTGTCGAAACGGATCGTGGTCTGCAGCATGGCTCGCTCCTGGTGCTGTCGTCGGGCGGGCCCACACGGCGCGGGCCCGATGCGAGGCAGTGTCGCGAGCCAGTGGCTCATGGCGTGAGCCTGTGGCTGCGCGGGCGAAGCTCGTTGGTGAAGGTGCAACCAGTCGTGTCCGGCGCCGCAGGCCTGGCGCCCGCACGGGGGATCTGCGGGATCACGCGGCCCCTAGGTTCCCACTGTCCCGGCCCCCGGGGCGCGCCTATGCTGGCGCCCCGCCAACGCACCCCCACGCCGCCCGCGGCGAGAAAGGAGCCCGCGTGAACGACCGCCTCGACGACGCCCCGGCTCCGGCCGATCCGCTGGCCGTGGCGCGCCGCGCGGGCCTGGTGGGCCGCAGCGCCAGCTTCATGGCCGCGCTGGCGCGCCTGCCGCGTTATGCCCGCTGCGATGCCGGCGTGCTGATCCTGGGCGAGACGGGCACCGGCAAGGAGGTCTGCGCGCAGGCGCTGCACTACGCCTCGGCGCGGGCCGGCGGGCCGTTCGTGGCCGTCAACTGCGCGGCCATTCCGGGCGAACTGGTCGAAGACGAACTGTTCGGCCACGTGCGCGGTGCCTACACGCACGCGCACGCCGCGCGCAGCGGCCTCGTGGCCGAGGCCGAGCACGGCACGCTGTTCCTCGACGAGATCGACGCGCTGCCGCTGGCCGCGCAGGCCAAGCTGCTGCGTTTTCTGCAGGACCAGCAGTACCGCCCGGTGGGCTCCAGCCAGTCGCGCCAGGCCCATGTGCGCGTGGTGGCGGCCAGCAACCGCCCGCTGGAGGCGCTGGCCGCCAAGGGCGAGTTCCGCCAGGACCTGCTGTTCCGCCTGAACATGCTCACGCTCGTGCTGCCGCCGCTGCGCGAGCGCATGGCCGACGTGCCGGCGCTGGCGGAGCACTTCCTGGCGCTGTCGCGGCACGACGGCCAGCATGCACTGCACGCCATCACGCCCGCGGCGCAGGCGCGGCTGATGGCCTGGCACTGGCCCGGCAACGTCCGCGAGCTCAAGCACGCGGTCGACCGGGCCGCGCTGCTGGCCAGCGGCCCGCTGCTCGACGAGTGCGACATCGACCTCGGCCCGGCCGCGCAGGCGGCACCGCCGTCCACCGCCGAGGGCTTCAACGCCGCCAAGGCGCGTGCCGTGCGCGACTTCGAGCGCCACTACATCGAGCGCACGCTGGCCGAGGCCGGCGGCAACATCGCGCAGGCCGCGCGGCTGGCGCGCAAGCATCGGCGCGCGTTCTTCGAACTGCTGCGCAAGCACGAGATCGACGCGGCGCGCTACCGTGTCGGCTGAGCCGCCGCCAGGCTTGACGAACCAGCCGCCCTCGGGCGGCTTTTTCTTGGTCGCCTGGCACGTGCGCCGGTGGACAAGTACGTCCACCCCCTGGATGTTGATCGCACGTCCCGGTGGCCTGTGGCGGCAGCTGCGCCCCATGGACAAGTTCCTCCAACCGTTACCGCCCAGGGCCTGTCGAATCAAGCACTTGCGAACGCCTCGCCGCGGGCATGCTGCTTGCGCTGAAGAGGCAGACGTGAGCCCGCCACCTTCAAACCCCCGTGCCCGCTGCCGCGACCGCCGCGATGAACGACCCCGACGCCGTCGTGACCGTGCAGCGGGCGTTGCGGCAGCACTGGCTGCAGCACCCGCACGCGGCCGACACCAGCGCCGGCATCGCGCGCTGGTGGCTGGTGCCGCCGGCGCGCGAGGCCGACGTGCTGGCCGCGCTGCAGGCGCTGCAGCACGAGGGCTGCGTGTCGCCGGTGGCCGCAGCCGATGGTCGTGTGCGCTGGCGCTGGGTGCCTCGGGCCTGAACTGACATGGCCACCTGGAACGCCATCGCCGCCACCAGCAAGGCCCTGCTCGCCGTGCTGGAAGAGGGCTTCCCGCGCGATCGCTTTCCGATCTCGCCGAGCTTCGAGCTCGTGCAGCCGCCGCGCCTGGCCGGCAACACGGCCTTGCCCGACGGCATCGCCGTGTGCCTGTGGCGCGTGGCCGTGAACCCGCGCCGTTCGCTGCCGCCGCGACGCAATGCCGAAGGGCAGCGCTTCAAGCCGTCCTTGCCCCTGGACCTGCACTACCTGCTCGTGCCCAGCGCCACCGCCGCCGACACCCAGCAGCGCCTGCTCGGCTGGGCGCTGCGCGAGCTGGAAGACCACCCAGTGCTGACCAGCGGCGAGCTCAACCGCCAGCTCGCCGAGCCCACCGTGTTTGCACCCGATGAAGCGGTGGAACTGGTGGCCGACCCACTGGCGCTGGCCGACTTCCTGGCGCTGTGGGACAAGGCCAAGGCCACGCTGCCGGTGGCCATGGGCTACACGGCGCGCATGCTGCTCATCGACTCGGAAGTGTCGATGAGCGAGGGCCCGCCGGTGCGCGAACGCGTGTTCGACATGGCCGGGGTGCAGCGATGACGACGCCGGACCACGTGCTGCTCGAGCGGCCGGTGTTCCGGCCCGCCTTCGGCATGGCCCTGCGCAGCGACTGCACCGGCCGCCGCGTGGCCGACGGCCTGCGCGTGCGCGTGGCCGTGGTGGCGGGCCTGCGCCAGTCGCCCGCGGTGCTGGCCGTGCCGAGCCCGAGCGGCATCCACGCGCTGCACCGCCTGCCGGTGGCGGGCGCGACGGCCGCCATCGTGCGCATCGACGACGCAGCCGGCCGCTATCTCCCCACGCGGCTGCGCTGCACGCTGCCGCTGCCGCCCACGCCTGCGCTCAACGGCGCGGCTTGCGCGGCGGGCGACGTGCCGCTGTTCCTGAGCCCTGACCAGCCGGCGCCTGCGGGCCTGGCCACCGTGCGGGCCGCGGTCTGGAACGCCACCGCCAACACGCCCGCCGCCTTTGCGCTGCTGCTGCTGCGCGAGCCCCGCAGCGGCCGCCTGCTGGGCCGCGGCCTGGCCGACGAGCGCGGGCAGGTGCTGGTGGCGCTGGCCCCTGGCGAGCCCATCGATGCCGACGGCGCCGCGTCGCCGCCGATGCCGCAGCCGGCCGCGCTGCGCCGCTGGGAGCTGCAGGTCGAGCTGCGCTACGACCCCGCGCTCGTGCGCCACGCCGATGCCGGATTCGGCCCGCCTGACAGGGTCGACTCGGCGCCCTGGCCCGACCTCTGCGATCTGCTCGCCCAACCGGTGCTACCGGCCTTTGCCGGCCTGTCATCGCCCCCGTTGCCGCTCACCCTGGCCACCTTGCGCCAAGGCGAGCCGCTGGTCCTGGCCGCCGTTGCCGGCGGCCTCGTCGTCGTCCACCCGGCCTGAACCGCGGCCGAAGGAGATTCCCATGCCCGAGTACCTGGCCCCCGGTGTTTATGTCGAGGAGACCTCGTTCCGATCGAAGTCGATCGAGGGCGTCAGCACCACCACCACCGGCTTCATCGGCCCCACCCGCTACGGCCCGGTGACGCTGGAGCCCGACCTCGTCCCCAGCCTCGGCGAGTTCGAGCGCGTCTACGGCGGCGGCGAGCGGCTCGACTGGGGCGATGGCGCCGTCGACAACCACATGTGGCACGCCGCACGTGCCTTCTTCACCGAAGGCGGACGGCGGCTCTACGTGAGCCGCGTGTTCCGCGAGCTCGACGCGGCCACCGCCACGCTCACGCGCGACGGCCGCGCCACCGTGGCCAGCGGCGGCGTCACCTTCAGCGCGCGATATCCTGGTGCGGCGGGCAACCTGCGCTTGCGCCTCACGCTGCGTTCAGGCCGCGACATCCTCGGTGGCAGCGCCACCGCGCCCACACTGGGTGCGCTCTCGGAGCACGATGTCGTCTGGGTGCGCGACCAGGCCAGCCCGGCGGTGTCGCCCGCGGTCGATGGCGACGTGTTCCTGGTGCAGCGCGACGAGACGGCGACGCCGTTCCCGTGGACGTTGCGCGGCGCCGCCGGCGCGGCCATCGCCAGCCCGCTGGTGACGAGCTCGATGTCGGCGCTGCGGCCCGGCACCGGGCCGGGCCGGGGTGACTCCGTGCGCGTGCTCACGCTCACCATCGAGGCCTTCGATGCGCAGGGCCGGCCGCTCGGCACCTGGCGCGACCTGCCGCTCGACCCGCGCCACCGCACCGCCGGCGCTGCGGACTCGGTGTTCGCCGTGTTCGGCGAGGAGGAGTCCTCGCGCGAATGGCCCTTCGTCGCGAGCACCACCGCCGGCAATGACGGGCTCGACGTGCTGGCGGCGCTCTTCGGCAGCGCCTGGGCCAGCATCGCCGGTGGCGACGCGCTGGCCGCGGGCAGCGTGACGACGACGCTGCAGCTGGCCGGCGGCAACGACGGCCAATGGCCCGGCGTCACCGAGTACGACGGCCGCGACGACCCCACCACCACCATCAAGACGGGCCTGAAGCAGTTCGAGGCGCTGGAAGACATCTCCATCGTCGCCGCACCCGGCAGCACCTGGAACTACGGCGCCGACCGCGACCGCGCCAATGCCATCACGGGCCTCTTGCTGGCCCACGCGCAGAACATGCGCTACCGCATCGCGGTGCTCGACTGCGCGCCCAACCAGAGCATCGCCGACGTGCGCGGCATGCGCGCCAAGATCGACAGCAAGTACGGCGCGCTGTACTACCCCTGGGTGCGCGTGGCCGACCCCATCACGCGCGAGACGATCTCGCTGCCGCCCAGCGGCTTCGTGGCCGGCATCTACGCCCGCAACGACATCAACCGCGCCGTCTTCAAGGCTCCGGCCAACGAGGTGGTGGGTCTGGCGCTGGGCTTCGAGCAGATGCTGTCCAAGGCGCAGCAGGACGTGCTCAACCCCGAGGGCATCAACTGCTTCCGCTTCTTCGAGGGCCGCGGCATGTTGCTGTGGGGCGCACGCACGGTGTCGTCCGACCCCGAATGGAAGTACGTCAACCTGCGGCGCTACTTCGCGTACCTGGAGCGCAGCATCGACCGCGGTACGCAGTGGGCCGTGTTCGAGCCCAACTGTGAGCGCCTCTGGGCCAACGTGCGCCGCACGGTGGAGGACTTCCTGCTCAACGAATGGCAGATGGGCGCGCTGCTCGGCGACAAGCCCGAGAAGGCCTTCTTCGTGCGCTGCGACCGCAGCACGATGACGCAGAACGACATCGACAACGGCCGCCTCGTCTGCCTCATCGGCGTGGCCGCCATCAAGCCGGCCGAGTTCGTGATCTTCCGCATCGGCCAGTGGACGGCCGATCAGAAGGTCTGACCTAACTTCATATTG
>JAIXTY010000201.1 GCA_027483705.1 Rubrivivax sp. | reverse complement strand
GGCCGGTGCGGCCGACGTGATCCTGCTGCCCGAGCGGCCCTACGACGTCGATGCCGTCACGGCCTTCTGCGCTGCGCGCGAGGCGCAAGGCCTCTCGACGCTGATCTGCCTCGCCGAAGGCGCACACGCCGCGGGCGAGGGCCTGGCGGTGCGCGCCCACCTGCCCGGCAGCCCCGACCCGCTGCGGCTGGGCGGCGCGGCCGAGCGGCTGCAGAACGCGCTGCAGCCGCGGCTCAAGAGCGAGGTGCGCAGCGCCGTGCTCGGCCACACGCAGCGTGGCGGCACGCCCACGGCCTTCGACCGCGTGCTGGCCACCCGCTTTGGCGTGGCCGCGGCCGAGCGCGTGGCGCAGCGGCGCTTCGGCCGCATGGTCACGCTGCAGGGGGCGGCCTGCAGCGACGTGGCGCTGGCCGACGTGGCCGGCCGCAACCGCGTGGTGCCCGAGGGCCACGAGCTGCTGCGCGCAGCCGAGGCGCTGGGCCTGTGCCTGGGCGCTACAGCAGCCGCGTGAGCGCCGGCTGCAAGCGGGGCAGGGCCTCGCGCAGCGCCGCATCGTCGCGGCCGAAGTCGAAATCGGCGAAGACGAAGCCCGGCCCGACCGTGGCGCCGACGTAGGCGAAGTCACCGAGCGGCTCGGCCGCCTGCCACCAGTCGGCGGGCACCACGTGGCGCGGACGCCGGCCGGCACGCACCGGGCCGAGCTCGACGCGCTCCACGCCCGACAGATCCGGCGGCAGCAGCCACAGCACGAGCCCGTCGCCTTCGAGCAGGTGCCACACCTCGTCGGAGCGCACGCGGTGCCAGGCGCTCGCCTGGCCGCGTTCGAGCAGGAAGTCGATCGTCGTCAGCGCGACGCGGCCGGTGCGGCCGTCGCCGGGGTCGACCGGGCGCGCGGAGCGGAAGACCTCGCCGTACCAGCCGCCCTCGGGGTGCACCTGCAGCGAGAGTTCGTGGATCAGGGCCTGTGAGCGGGTGGGTTCAGGCATCGCGGACGTCACCCACGGGGTTGCTGCCGAAGTCGGCGCGGTCCAGGTAGCGCAGCAGCTTCGCGGCGGCCGTGGCCGGGCTGTCGAGCTGCCCGCCGGTCTTGAAGCCGAGGAAGCGGTCGCGCTCGGGGAACGCGGCCGCATCGGCGCTGCGCAGCTGCACCTGCATGTCGGTGTCGATGATGCCGGGCGCCAGCGAGACGACGCGGGCACCGTTCGGCCGCGTGGCCTCTTCGAGCGCCAGCGAGCGTGCCAGATGGTCCATGCCGGCCTTGGCCGCGCAGTAGGCTGTGGCGCCGGCCATGGGCCGCCGGCCCAGGCCCGAGGACACCAACACCACCTTGCGCGGGCCGGGCCAGGCTTCGGTGGCCTTCAGGAACGCGGCGGTCAGCAGCAGCGCCGACTCCAGGCCCACGCGCATCGCATTCGACAGCTCGGTCAGCGAGGTCTCGGCCAGCGGCCCGGGGCCGGTGGTGACGCCGGCGTTGTTGATGAGCGTGGCCGACGCGACCGCGGGCTGCCCCGCGAGCCATTCGCGCAGCTGCGCCGCCACGGGCGCGGGGTCGGCGAGGTCGGCGCGCCAGACGTCGAGATCGGCATCGGCCGGTGCGCCGGGGAGAGTGTCGCCGCGCGCGATGGCCAGCACGCGGTGGCCGCGTTGCAGCAGCTGCTCGGTGATGGCGAGGCCGAGGCCGCGCGACGAGCCGGTGACGATGCTCAGGTGCATGTCGTTCCTTCGTATCGAGTGGGTGATGTCGGTCAGGCCGGCGGTCGCGCCTGCACCGCGTCGGACGGCAGCAGGAACTGGCCACCGGCCACGTGGTGCAGCGTGCGCAGGGCCGGATGGCCGTCGAAATGCCAGCGGCCGTTCGAGAACACGCGCGTGTCGGCCTCGGCCGCGACGACTTCGCCGAGGAACAGGTCGTAGGCCTGCTGCACGTGCGGCTCGGGCAGGAGCCGGCACTCCAGCCAGGCCACGCAGCCGACCACCAGCGGCAGGCCCGGCGTCCGGCCCTCGAAGGCGGTGATGCCGAAGTGCGCGAACTTGTCGCCCACGCCCTCGGCGCCGCCGTGTGTGTTGCCCACCGCAAAGGCCATGTCGGCCTGCGCCGTGCAGGGCAGCTGCAGCGCGAAGCGGCCGCTGCGCTCGACGAGCCCGCGCGTGAAGGTGCTCTTGTCGATGACCACGGCCACCTTCGGCGGCTCGAAGTCCAGCGGCATCGCCCAGGCCGCGGCCATCACGTTGCGCTGGCCGTCGTGGGCGGCGCTCACCAGCACGGTGGGGCCGTGGTTCATCAGGCGGTAGGCGTGCTTGAGCTCGACGGGGGCGCGGTGTTCGGACATGGCTTCACTGTAGCCGGCTAGAAGGGCACGGCACTCTCGAAGCGCAACTCGCGGCCGTCGAGCGGGTGCACGAAGCCCAGCTCGGCGGCATGCAGCAGCAAGCGCGGCTCGCGCAAGGGCAGGGGCGCGTACAAGTCGTCGCCGAGGATCGGGTGCCCGATGAAGGCCATGTGCACGCGCAGCTGGTGCGAGCGGCCCGTGACGGGCTCCAGCCGCACGCGCGTTGCCGGGCCGTCTTCGCGCAGCAGGGGCGCGATGACGCGCCAACGTGTCAGCGCGGGCTTGCCGGCAAACACGTCGGTCACCTGGCGCGGGCGGTGCGGCCAGTCCAGGCGCAGCGGCATGTCGACCTCGCCCTGGGCCGGCAATGGCGTGCCGGCCACCACGGCCTCGTAGCGCTTGTGCATGCGCCGCTTCTCGAAGCCCAGCGACAGCGCGCGCTGCATCGCCAGGCCGCGTGCAAACAGCATCAAGCCCGAGGTGGCCTGGTCGAGCCGGTGCACGACGAGTGCATCGGGCCACACGCGCATCACGCGGGTCGTGAGGTTGTCGGTGACGCCGTCGCCGCGGCCGGGCACCGAGAGCATGCCGGCGGGCTTGTCGACGACGACGAGCGTGTCGTCGGCGAAGACGAGACCGATGCCATCAGGGAGATCAGGCACGGGCGGTGCAGGGTTCGGCTCGTTCATCGGCCGCGCAGGCTAGCGCATCGCACCGGCTGTGGAAGAAGCGCCACGCGGCGCTTGACGAAGCCGCACCCCTCGGCGCACAGTTCGCCACCCCGCGCTACCGCACACCCTGTGCACCGCGCACCACCATCAGGAGGCCGAGATGAACACGATTGCCACGATCGATGCCCGCCGCCTGTTGGTCGCGACCGCCGGACGCGTTTCTCGCCAAACGTCCAGCTGCTGATCGCCCGGTCATCCTGACCATGGCGTGATCCGTCCGGGTCACGACCGACAGCCCATCCCCACTGCCTGCGGCCTATGCCGCGTGCGCGGATACGTCCGCGGCGCGAGCGGGCCGTCCCCTGCCTTCGCGGCCGCGACGCCTGTTCGCGTGCCGCCGGCCCGCGCTCGCCCCGACATCGTGGCGCGCACCGGGCCCTGCATGGACCTGACGCTCGACATGATCGACTCCGACAACTTTTCCCGCTTGCGCCGCTGGGGCCTGAAGCCCCTGCAGATGCAGGCCGCCGCGGCCACGCTGGCCGCTGATCCCGAGGCCCGGCTGCTGCGCGTGACGCAGGTGCAGCGCGAAGGCCTCACCGTGCACGATGGCACGGCGGAAGGCGAGGCGCGGCTGCTGCCCGCGCTGCGCCACGAACTCGAAGCCCAGGCCGATGCCATCGCCTGCGGCGACTGGGTGCTGGCGCGCGACGACGGCCACGGCACCTGGTGGGCCTTCGCCCGCCTGCCGCCGCTCACGCAACTGGCGCGCCGTCTGCACGACGGGCGCGACAAGGTGGAGCGCGTGGTCATCGTCAGCAACGTCGACACGGCGCTGCTGGTGATGGGCCTGGACGGCGACTTCAGCCTGCGTCGCCTGGAGCGCTTCGTGGCGCTGGCGCGCCTGGCGGGCGTGGAGCCGGTGGTGGTGCTGACGAAGGCCGACCTGTGCGCCGACGCCGAGGGGCGCCGCGAGCAGGTGGTGGCGGCCGTCGGCCCCGGCGTGCCGGCCCTGGCGCTGGATGCGCGTTCGCCGGCGGCCGCCGCGGCCCTGGCGCCCTGGTTGCTGGAAGGCCAGACGCTGGTGCTGGTGGGCAGCAGCGGCGCCGGCAAGAGCACGCTCACCAACGCGCTGGCCGGCCACGAGGTGGCCGACACCGGCGGCCAGCGCAAGGGCGACGGCCGCGGCCGCCACACCACCACCGTGCGCACGCTGCACGGCACGCCGGAGGGCGCCTGCCTGATCGACACGCCGGGGCTGCGCACGCTGCGCCTGGATGGCGATGCCGCGGCGCTGGACGCGGTGTTCGACGACATCGCGTCGCTGGCGCTGCAATGCCGCTTCCGCGACTGCCGGCACGAGAGCGAGCCCGGCTGCGCCGTGCGCGACGGCGTGCCCGCGGCGCGGCTGAAGAACTTCCACAAGCTGCAGCGCGAGGCCCGGCGCGATCAGGTCACGGCGCTCGAGCGCAAGGCCGAGGTGGCGCAGTGGAAGTCCCGGGCCCGCAACGCCCGCGTGCGCATGAACGCCAAGCGAGGATGAATCTGCGCCTGACGACGAGTTTCCGCCCCGGTGCCGCGCCTGTGCGCCACCTGCACGCCGGACCCGTGCCCCCTGCGGCCTTCAGCCGCGGGGCGTGCCGTCCGGCAGCAGGCTGTCGCGCCGCGCCAGTGCCGGGAACCAGCGGGGCCATCCCACCACCACCACGAGCACCCCCAGGCTGCCGAACACCACCGAGCCCACCGGGCCCAGCAGCGCCGCGGTGGCGCCGCTCTCGAACTCGCCGAGCTGGTTGGATGCACCGATGAACAGCGAGTTGACGGCGCTGACGCGGCCGCGCATCGCGTCGGGCGTCTCCAGCTGCACCAGCGTCTGGCGGATCACGACGCTGATCATGTCGGCCGCGCCGGTGACGGCCAGCGCCACGAGCGACAGCACGAAGTCGGTGGAGACGCCGAACACCAGCGTCGCCGCACCGTACACCGCCACCGCCTGCAGCAGCCGACGGCCGACGTGGTGCTTCAGCGGCCGGCGCGTGAGCCACAGCGACATCGCCAGCGCGCCCACCGCCGGCGCCGCGCGCAGCAGGCCCAGGCCCCACGGGCCGACGTGCAGGATGTCCTTGGCAAAGATGGGCAGCAGCGCCACCGCGCCGCCCAGGATCACAGCCACCATGTCCAGCAGCAGCGCGCCCAGCACCACGGGCTGGTTGCGGACGAAGCGCAGGCCGGCCGTCAGCGTGGCCCAGCTCGCGGGCTCGGCCGGGGCCTGGCGGTGCTCGTAGCGCAGCCGCGCCACCAGCACGGTGGCGACGATGAAGAGCACCGCGCAGCAGCCGTAGGTGGCCGCGGCCCCGGCGGCGTAGACGAAGCCGCCGAGCGCCGGGCCGGCGATGATGGCGCCCTGCAAGCCGGCCGAACTGAAGGCCAGCGCGCGCGGCAGCACCACCGCGGGCACGAGCAGCGGCGTCAGCGCCTGCTGCGTGGGCATCTGCAGCGCGCGCAGGGCGCCCAGCACCACGCTCACGGCCAGCAGCGCCTCGCGGCTCATCCAGCCGGCGGCGCTGCCCCCGGCCAGCGCCGCGGCGGCCAGCACCCGCACGGCCAGGCAGCCGGCGAGGATGCGGCCGCGGTGGTGGCGGTCGATCCACTGGCCCGCCGGCAGCGTGAGCACGAGGGCCGGCACGAACTGCGCCAGGCCCACGAGGCCGAGGTCCCAGGCCGAGCCCGTCAGGTCGTACATCTGCCAGCCCAGCGCCACCAGCAGCATCTGGCTGGCCGACACCGAGGCGATGCGCGCCAGCCACAGCTGCATGAACGCGCGGTACTCGGTGAGCGGGCGCGTCTCGTCGCCGTCTGCCGCGCTCGGGGTGGACGTGCTCATGCGCTGGCCACGAGGGGCAGGTGCACACGCGCGGCCAGGCCCGGCTTGCCGTCGCGCTCGTCCATGCGGATGCGCCCGCCGGTCGTGGCCACGATCTCGCGGCAGATGGCCAGGCCCAGGCCCGAGCCGCCGTGCGGGCCGGCGGCGGCGAAGGGCTGGAACAGGCGCTCGCGCTGCGCCGGTGCCAGGCCGGGACCGCTGTCGAGCACCTCGAGCAGTGCCTCGCCCCGGTCCTGCGAGAGGCGCAGCACCAGGCTGCCGCCGGCCGGCGTGTGCTTGATGGCGTTGTGCAGCAGGTTGCGTGTCAGCTCGCGCAGCGCCCAGGCGTGCGCCGGCACCACGGCGGTGGTGGTGTCGAGTTCGAAGTCGATGCGGCCGGCGGCGACGAGCGGCGCCAGGTCCAGCGCCACGCCGCGCACGACGGGCTCCCAGTCCTCGTGCGGCGTCTGCCCCTGCAGGCCCTGCTGGCGCAGCTGTTCCACCTTGGCCAGCGCCAGCATCTGGTTGGCCAGCTCGGTGGCGCCCTGCACGGTGGCGTCGATCTCGGCCAGTGCCTGCATCGGCTCGACGTCGCCGCGACGTGCCGACTGCACCTGTGCCTTGAGCACCGCCAGCGGCGTGCGCAGCTGGTGCGAGGCGTCGCGCACGAAGCGCTTCTGGTGGGCCAGCAGGTGGGCCAGGCGCGCCATCACGGCGTTGGTGGCGTCGACCACGGGGCGCAGCTCGTGCGGCGCACCGGACGCCGGCAGTGGCGACAGATCCGCCTCGTCGCGCGCCACCAGCGCCTGCGACAGCCGCCGCACCGGCCGCGTGACGCGCTGCACCACCCACAGCACGACGCCGGCGATCAACACCAGCAGCAGCCCCTGCTGCCACAGCGTCTGCAGCAGCAGCTGGCGCGCCAGCGCGTGGCGCAGCTCCAGGGTCTCGGCCACCTGGATGGTGGCCATGCCCTGGCCCGCCGCGCCGGCCACAGGCTGCAGCAGCACGGCCATGCGCACGGGCTCGCCGCGGTAGTCGTCGTCGTAGAAGCGCACCAGCGCCGCATACACGGGCGGTGCGTCGCGCTGCGGGTCGGCGGCGCGCGGCGGCGGCAGGTCGTCGAAGCCGGAGACGATCTCGCCGTCAAAGCCGCTCACGCGGTAGACCATGCGGCTGCGGTTGTCGGCCTCGAAGGCCTCGAGGGCGGCGTAGGGCAGGTCGGCCACCACGCGTGGCCGCTCGCCGGCGGGCTCCACGCGCAGCAGCTCGCCGATGGCCTTGGCGCTGGCCAGCAGTGTGCGGTCGTAGGCCGTGTCGGCGCTGGTGAGGGTCTGCCGGTACAGCGACACGGCGTTGAGCACCACCACCGCCACCACGGGCAGCAGGATGCCCGCCAGCAGCTGGCGCCGCAGCGACGCCGGCGGCCGGTCGGCCGCCGCATGCGGGCCGGGGCGGGCCGGGCCGGTCAAGCCGGCTCCGCGGGGCGGTCGGCCAGCCGCAGCAGGTAGCCCAGGCCGCGCAGCGTGATCAGCTCCACCGCGCTGCCGGCGAGCTTCTTGCGCAGCCGGTACACCACCACCTCGATGGCGTCGGCCTGCACCGTGGCCTCGCCGGCGAAGACCAGCTCCGTCAGGCGTTCACGCGTCACGGCCTGGCCCGGCCGCTGCAGCAGCGCGCGCATCAGCGCCGTCTCGCGCACCGTCAGCTCCATCGGCTGGCCCTCGTGCATGACGGCGCCGCTGTCGGGGTCGACGCGCAGGCCGCCGAAGGCCGGCGCTTCGGCGCTGCGCGCGGCCCCGCGGCGCCGCGCCAGCGCGCGGACGCGGGCCTCGAGCTCGTCGAGGTCGAAGGGCTTGGCGAGGTAGTCATCGGCGCCGGTGTTGAGCCCGAGCACGCGGTCGCCCACGGTGCCGCGTGCGGTGACGATGAGCACCGGCGTATCCAGCCCCTCGGCGCGCGCGGCGGCCAGCACCTGCAGGCCATCCAGGCCGGGCAGGCTCAGGTCCAGCAGCACCACGTCGGGCACGGCGGCCCGCCAGCGGTCGAGCGCACGCGTGCCGTCGCCGCACACCACCACCTGCACGCCGCGGCGCTCGAAGCTGCGCGACAGGGTGGTCTGCAGGGCAGCGTTGTCCTCGACGAGCAGCAACTTCATGGGCGGTCCGGATTATCGACAGCGCGCGCGGCATGCGGGCTTTCCCCGAGCCGCGCGACAGCCGATTGACAGCGCTCCACGCCATCATCGCCGCCACAAGCCACAACACTGGAGACAAGCATGCGCCGCGACACTTTCCTGAAGTCCCTGTTCGCCACCGCCGCCGGTGCGGGCCTGGGAACGCTGCCGCTGCAGGCCCTGGCCTCGGCCAACCTGAAGATGATGATCCCCGCCAACCCGGGCGGTGGCTGGGACACCACCGGCCGCGCCCTCGGCAAGGCGCTGCAGGACGCGGGCGTGGCCGCGGCCGTGAGCTTCGAGAACAAGGGCGGCGCGGCCGGCGCCATCGGCCTGGCGCAGTTCGTCAACGCCAGCAAGGGCGACCCGAACGCGCTGATGGTGATGGGCGCGGTGATGCTCGGCGGCATCATCACCGGCAAGCCGCCGGTGAGCGTGACGCAGGCCACCCCGATCGCGCGCCTCACGAGCGAGTACAACGTCTTCGTCGTGCCCGCGGCGAGCCCGTTCAAGAACATGAAGGACGTCGTCGAGGCCCTCAAGAAGGATCCGGGCAGCGTCAAGTGGGGCGGTGGCTCGCGCGGCTCCACCGAGCACATCGCCGCGGCCATGCTGGCGCGCGACACCGGCATCGACGCCACCAAGATCAACTACGTGCCGTTCCGCGGCGGCGGCGAGGCCGTGGCGGCCATCCTGGGCAACAACGTCAGCGTCGGCGGCAGCGGCTACAGCGAGTTCCAGCAGTACATCGAGAGCGGCAAGATGCGCGCCATCGCCGTGACCTCGCCGACGCGGCTCAAGGGCATCGACGTGCCGACGATGAAGGAGCAGGGCTTCAACGTCGAGATCGGCAACTGGCGCGGCATCTACGGTGCCCCGGGCATCACGCCCGAGCAGCGCAAGGCGCTGATCGACATGGTCGTGAAGGCCACGAAGAGCAAGTCCTGGACCGAGGCGCTGGAGAAGAACCAGTGGACCCCCGCACTGATGACGGGCAAGGAGTTCGAGGACTTCGTCGAGCGCGAGTTCGCGAGCCTGCGCGTGACCATGGTCAAGGCCGGCATGGTCTGAGGCCGCCATGGCCCTCGACTCGGCTGCACAGCGCCACCAGGCGCTGATCGGCGCCGGCGCCCTGGTGCTCGGCGCGCTGATGGCCTGGGGGGCCACCGGCATCTCGTCCGAGGCCGGCTATGCCGGCGTCGGCCCCAACGTCGTGCCGTGGTTCGTGGCGGTGGTGCTGGTGGTGTGCGGCGCCATGCTGGTGTGGCACGCGCTGGCCGGCGGCTGGCGCGACATGGAAGAGCCCTCCGGCGCCGCGCAGGGCGACTGGCGGGCCCTGGCCTGGGTGGTGGGCGGCCTCGCCGCCAACGCGCTGCTGCTGGAGCGGGCCGGTTTCATCATCGCCTGCACGGCCTGCTTCATGCTGGCCGTGCGCGGCCTGCGGGCCAGCGAAGGCAAGCCGCACGGTGGCGCGCGCGGCCTGGCCATCGACGCCGTCACCGGCATGCTGATCGCCGCGCCGGCCTACTGGCTGTTCACCAAGCTGCTGGGCATCTCGCTGCCCGGGCTCACGTCCACGGGGTGGCTGTAGATGGACCTGTGGAACAACCTGCTCGGCGGCTTCGTCACCGCGGCGTCGCCGATCAACCTGCTGTGGGCCTTCGTGGGCTGCGCCCTGGGCACGGCCATCGGCGTGCTGCCCGGCCTGGGCCCGGCGGTGACGGTGGCGATGCTGCTGCCCATCACCACGCAGGTGGAGCCGACAGCGAGCATGATCTTCTTCGCCGGCATCTACTACGGTGCGATGTACGGCGGCTCGACCACCTCGATCCTGCTGAACACCCCCGGCGAGACCGGCACCATGGTGACGGCGCTCGAGGGCTTCAAGATGGCCAAGAACGGCCGCGCCGGCGCTGCGCTGGCGACGGCGGCCATCGGCAGCTTCGTGGCCGGCACCATCGCCACCGTTCTGGTGACGATCTTTGCGCCCTACATCGCCGAGTACGCGGTGCAGCTGGGTCCGCCCGAGTACTTCATGCTGATGCTGCTGGCCTTCACCACGGTGAGCGCGGTGCTGGGCAAGAGCACGCTGCGCGGGGTGACGGCGCTGTTCATCGGCCTGGCCGTGGGCTGCGTGGGCATCGACCAGATCACGGCCCAGGTGCGCTACACCGGCGGCATCCCCGAGTTCATGGACGGCATCGAGGTGGTGCTGGTGGCCGTGGGGCTGTTCGCGGTGGGCGAGTGCCTGTACACGGCACTCTACGAGGGCCGCACACAGGCCACCATGAACCGCATG
>JAIXTY010000028.1 GCA_027483705.1 Rubrivivax sp. | reverse complement strand
CTTGCCGCGGGTGCTGCGACGCGTGGCCGAGAAAGCTGAACACCGGCACGGGATCGAGGTCGCCGGGCTGCTCCTGGAGCTTGGAGAAGTCGATCGAGCGGCCGTCGATGCGCGGCGGCGTGCCGGTCTTCAGGCGCCCCTGCGGCAGCTTCAGCTCCTTGAGCCGCGCCGAAAGGCTCACGGCCGGCGGATCGCCCGCCCGCCCGGCGCTGTAGTTCTGCAGGCCGACGTGGATGCGGCCGTCGAGAAAGGTGCCCGCTGTCAGCACCACGCTGCGGCCGCGGAAGCGCACGCCCAGCTGCGTGACGGCGCCGACGACACGGTCGCCTTCGACCATCAGGTCATCCACCGCCTGCTGGAAGAGCCACAGGTTCGGCTGGTTCTCCAGCCTCTGGCGGATGGCGGCCTTGTAGAGCACGCGGTCGGCCTGCGCCCGCGTGGCGCGCACGGCCGGGCCCTTGCTCCCATTCAGGATGCGGAACTGGATGCCGGCTTCGTCGGTGGCCGCGGCCATGGCGCCGCCGAGCGCATCGACCTCCTTCACCAGGTGGCCCTTGCCGATGCCGCCGATGCTGGGGTTGCAGCTCATCTGCCCCAGCGTCTCGATGTTGTGCGTCAGCAGCAGCGTGGTGCAGCCCATGCGGGCGGCAGCCAGCGCGGCCTCGGTGCCGGCGTGGCCGCCACCGACGACGATGACATCGAACTCCTGGGGGTGCAGCATCCGCGGATTTTACGAACCCGCCCCCGCCGTCTGCAGCGCGGTGGCTTGCGGCTTGTCGCGCCGGTCCCACCAGCGGTCAAAGAAGTAGTGCGCCACGGTATTGATGAGCGGCTCGAGCAGCGTGATGGCGCCGGCGATCGCCACGCTGCCGGTGAGCGCGAAGCTCACGCCGAAGGCGATGCCCAGGTGCATGACGCCGAAAGTCGCTGACTTGGCCATGGTGGCTCCTTGTGAACAAGAACGATTCCTGTTCGCAAGCATGCCCCAAGCCTGGGCCGGTCGGGATGGAATCTGCCGATGTCGTCGATAGCATCCGGCGCATGGATTGCCGCCCGGCTTGTGGTGCCTGCTGCACGGCGCCCTCGATCAGCTCGCCGATCCCGGGCATGCCCTCCGGCAAGCGGGCCGGCGTGCGCTGCGTGCAGCTCGACGAGCACGAGCGCTGCCGCCTCTTCGGGCGGCCGGAGCGGCCGGCGGTCTGTATCTCGCTGCGGCCTCATCCCACGATGTGCGGCAGCTCGCGCGCCGAGGCCATGGCCTGGCTGACGCGGCTTGAGCACCACACCGCCCCGCCAGCCCCATGAACGCCGCGCAGATCGCCCGCCTGCTCGAGGCCTATCCGGCATTGGCCGCCTGGTCGCCGACGGTGCGCGATGCCGTGCTGGCCGACGCGGGCTGGTTCACGGTCCCGGCCGGCACCTGCCTGTTCGACGAGGGCATGCCCTGCCAGGGCTTCCCGCTGCTGCTCTCGGGCGCCGTGCAGGTGGCGCGCGGGTCGCCGGGCGGGCGGCAGCTCGAGCTGTATCGCGTCACGCCCGGCGAGCTGTGCGTGGTGTCGGCCGCCGCGCTGTCGGTGGCGCAGACGCTCACCGCGCACGGCGTGGCGCTAGAGGCAACGGAACTGGTGCTGCTCGGCCCCGCGGGCTTCGATCTGGCCTGCAGCGACCCCGCCTTCCGCCGCTTCGTCTTCGGCACCTTCGCCGAGCGCCTGGCCGATCTGATGGCGCTGGCCGAGGCGGTGGCCTTTCAGCGCCTGGACCAGCGCCTCGCGCAGGCCCTGCTCGGCCGCGGCAGCCCGATCCGCATCACGCACCAGGCGCTGGCCGACGAACTGGGCACCGTGCGCGAGATCGTCTCGCGCGTGCTCAGCCGCTTCGAGCGCGCCGGCTGGGTGCGCCTGGGGCGCGAGCGCGTCGACGTGCTCGACGCGGTGGCGCTGCGCGCCGTGGCGGCCGGCCATGCGCCGCCTTGACGCACCGCCAAGGGCTGCGTGACCCGGGACACCGACGGGCGCGCGGTCAAGGCACAGACTGCCGCACATCGGCGCTGTGGCCGTGACACCCCTGGAGCGAACCCATGAAGAGCAACGTCGGCGGCATCGACCGCATCCTGCGCATCGTCCTTGGCCTGGCGCTCATCGCGCTCACGCTGACGGGCACCATCGGCGCCTGGGGCTGGATCGGCCTCGTGCCGCTGGCCACCGCGGCGCTGGGCTTCTGCCCGCTCTACACGGTGCTGGGCTTCAGCACCTGCCCGGTCAAGGCCTGACGCCGAAGCAATGAATAAAGAAAGCGCCACGCGTCAGGCGTGGCGCAAACACACGTAGCGCATGAGGGACGGCACCCGTGTGAAAAGACCGGCGTGTGATCACCAACACCCACCGGCCCGAGAACTGGGTCCGCCGTGGCGGACGCGATCCGGAGCCGCCCGCGCCTGGCGGGCCGCTACCGGAGCCGGGCCGTCAGGCCCAGCCGCCACCGCCGCGGGGCAGGTCGTAGAAGTAGCTGAGGATGAGTTCGAGCATGATCGGACTCCTCTGAATCAGGCCCAACCGCCGCCGCCGCGGGGGAGATCGAAGAAGTAGCTGAGGATGAGTTCCAGCATGTTGAGCTCCTGGTTGCACGTCCGCCGTGGTGGCGTTTCGTGAGGATTTCAACAGTCCGATTGCGGCTCCGTAACTATCAACGTTGATAGGTCACGAACGGGAAGCCGCCGTCGCAGCCACCGCCAGCACCGCACCGACATCGCGTGGCGGCCCGCGGGCCGCCAGCGCGCTACAACAGGCCCAGTGAGAGGGCGCGCAGCACCGCCTGGTGCTTGCTCGAGGCGCCCAGCTTCTCGCGCAGGTTGCGCATGTGGAAGTTCACCGTCGGCGTAGAGATCGCCAGGCGGTCGCTGATGGCCGCGGCCGTGAGGCCGTCCATCGTGAGCTTGAGCACCTCGAGCTCGCGCGGCGTCAGCGTCATGGTCTCGTCGAGCTGCGGCTGCTCGCGCGTGAGCAGCCGCACCGCCGCGTCCTGGGCATGCACCGCCACGAGCTGCAGGTCGGCCATCAGCCGGGTGACCTCGCGGTCGTCGTTGGGCAGTGCGTCGCGGCGGTCCACGCCCATCACGAAGTGGCGGTGGTTCGGCAGGTGCAGGGCCACAGCGACGCCGGTGCGGTAGCCGAAGTGCGCCTGGTGCTCCCAGAGGTCGGCCGCACGCTCGCGCACGTAGGTCGACTGGTCATAGATCACGGGGCGGCCGAGTTTCTTCAGCTGCTGCAGCACCGGGTCGCGCTGCGCGTCGGGGGCGCTGTTGAACGACGCGAGGTAGTCCTGCGGCGTGTTGCCCACCGACACCGCCAGCGGGTCGTGGCCCGGCTGCTCGACGATCAGCACCGCGCTGACGAGCGGGAAATCGAGCTCGCCCGCCAGCCGCACGAGCCCCGATTCGAAGCTGCGCAGATCGCTGGCCTGGCCGATGTCGAGAAGATCCTGGTGGCGCATCCGCCCTGGCTACCCTGACAGAGTTGATAGCTTGCGCGCACAACGCCGATGGGCGAACACTCTCACCCGTCCAATTGCACGCGATGGGAGATTGTGATGGTGATTCCGAGCTGGCATGTCGTCACGTGGCCAAAGGTCGTCGCTGGTGTCGATGATTGGCGCTCGTGGGCGGAGCGCTTCCGCCACCTGGGCACCTCGGTCGAAGCCGACGACGACGTCCCGGGCCTGCACCGTGGGCAGTCGGTCTGGGGCCTCGATGTCGACGGCCGCCGCGTCGGCGTGGCCTGGGAGTGGCGCGAGGTGCGCACCAACGTCGTGGCGATGGACGACCCGATGGTCGTGCTGGCCAATGTCGAGCTGCACGACGGCGACGGCCGCTGCCTGCAGGACGGGCAGCGCCTGCTCGCGCTGCACGAGCTGATCCACGACCTGCCCTGGCAGGACGAGGTCAGCCTGGCCCGCAGTCGTCAGGCCACGGGCCTGCGGCTGGCTGCCTGACGCCCGCAGCGGGCTACTTCAGCGCCGCCGCGCGCAGCAGCCGGCTCACGATGCCGAGCGCCAGTACGCACAGCAGCACGCTGGAGCCCACCGAGGCCAGCACCTCGGGCGGGGCCGGCAGCTCGCCCTTGAGCACACGCCCCATCAGCGTGGTCTGCGACAGCGCCGGCACCCAGTAGTGCCAGGGCGAGATGCCCTCCTGGTTGAACACCGTCACCAGCGGCAGCAGCGACACCGCGAGCACCACCACCGTGGTGCCGGCCTGCGCCTCCTTGAAGCTCTTGCAGCGGATGGCGATGGCCATCAGCAGGGCGGCCAGCGCGCCGGCCAGCGGCAGCAGCAGCGCGATGAACGCGGCCGCCTCGAAGGGGCCGAAGCGGAACATCGCCGCCAGCGCCTCGCTGCGCATCAGCCACTGCCCGGGCAGGAAGCTCAGGCAGCTCAGCAGCGCGATCAGCATGCCCACCGCGGCGGCCGCGCCCCACTTGCCCAGCACCAGCGCCGCGTGCGGCATCGGGTTCATCAGCAGCGGCTCCAGCGAGCCGCGCTCGCGCTCGCCGGCCGTCGTGTCCAGCGCCGCGTTGAGCGAGCCGTACAGCACCGCCATCAGCACGAAGAACGGCACCATCGAGGCCAGCTGCGCCGCGCGCACGTTGCGGTCGGCGACGTCGCGCTCCTCCACCTCCACCGGCTGCAGCAGCGCCGGGCTCACGCCACGCAGCACCAGGCGCAGCGTCGCCTGCTCGGTGTTGAAGCCCTGCAGCAGCTGCATCACGCGGCGCACGCCGGCCTGCGCGCGCTGGTTGGCGCTGCTGGACACCACCTCCACCAGCGGCGGCTCGCCGCGCGCCAGCGCCGCCTCGAAGCCCGGCGGCACCACCACCACCGGCTCGCCGAGTTTGCTGTCGCGCAGCAGCTTCTCGTGGTCGGCCGGGGCCTCGCGCACGGTGAAGGTCTGGCGCTCGAGGTAGTTGCGCAGCGTCGGCGCGTGGTCCATGCCGATGGCGACCACCTCGCGCGCCTCGGCGCGCTTTTCCAGCCCCGAGACCAGCGTGCTGATCAGCACCAGCACCAGCGGCCCGATGGCGACGCTGGACAGCAGCACCATCAGCAGCGTGCGGCGGTCGCGCAGCGCGTCGGTCAGCTCCTTGCGGAACACGGTCCATGCGGCGGCGATCATCGGGTGCTCCCAGTCGTGGTGGTGGGGGCCGTGGTGGCGGGGTCGGCAAAGGCCAGTCGCACGAAGGTCTCCTCGAAGTCGGTCTGCCCGGCCTGGCGCGACAGCTCGGCCACCGTGCCGTCGGCCACCGTGCGGCCCTGCGCCACGACGACGACGTGGTCGCACAGCCGCTCGACCTCCTGCATGATGTGCGTGGAGAAGACGATGCACTTGCCCTCGTCGTCGCGCAGCCGGCGCAGCGCCTCGCGCAGCGCGCGCGTGGCCAGCACGTCCAGGCCGTTGGTGGGCTCGTCGAGCACGATGTTCGGCGGGTCGTGCACCAGCGCCCGCGCCAGCGCCGTCTTCATGCGCTCGCCCTGGCTGAAGCCCTCGGTGCGGCGGTCCAGCAGCGGCACCATGTCCAGCACCTGGGCCAGGCGCGTCGCGCGTGCGTCGGCGGCGGCGGCGCTCATGCCGTGCAGCCGGCCGTAGTAGACGATGTTCTCGCGCGCCGACAGGCGCGGGTACAGCCCGCGTGCATCGGACAGCACGCCCAGCCGTGCCAGGGCCGCGCCGGGCGAGCGCGCGACGTCGATGCCGTCGACCTCGATGCGGCCGGCATCGGGCGCGAGCAGCGCCGACACCATGCGCAGCGTCGTCGTCTTGCCGGCGCCGTTGGGCCCCAGCAGGCCGGTGATGCGGGCGTCGGCGGCGGTGAACGACACGCCGTCGACGGCCTGCACGGTGCGCGCGGGGGTGCGCCCGAGGAACGGCAGCCCGCTGCCGCCCTGCACGAAACGCTTGCTCAGGTCCTGCACCCGGATCATCGCGTCACCCCCATCGCCGCGGCCGGTGCCAGCGGCACGAAGGCCGGCGGCCGCGGCAGCGCCGCCGCACAGCCGGTGTCCACCTGCTGCGCGGCAGCGTCGGTGTCGGCGTCGATGAAGCGGAACAGCACGTCGCGCACGCAGGGCAGCGCCATCACGCCGTGGCCGGCTTGCGGCACCACCACATGGCGGGCCGACGGCCCCAGTGCCTGCGCGATGCGCGCGCCGTGGCGCGGTGGCGTCACCGGGTCGGCGCCGCCCGACAGCAGCAGCGCCGGCGCCGGCAGCGCGGGCACCGTGTAGAAGGCCGGCGGCACGCTGCCGCGCGGCCAGCCGGCGCAGACGCGGGTGTAGACGTCCGCGAACAGGCTGCCGAAGTCCGGCCCCGGGCGTTCTGCGGTGCCGGCCATGCGGGGCATGTCCTCGGCGCAGATGACGCTGAAGTGCATGCCCATCGCCAGCTGCGTCTCGCGGCGCGCGCTCATGCCCATGCCCAGGGCCAGCAGCGGGCCGATGTCGCCCTGCGTGGCGCGGTCCATCGCCGCCGGCAGCGCGGCGGCCAGCGCCGGCACGTACAGCGGCTGGCGCACCTGCATGGCCAGCAGGTCGCGCGTGACGTTGACGGTCTCGACGGCGCCGGTGAGCGGGTGCACCACCGGCAGCGGCTTGGGCAGCGCCGCCAGCAGCAGCCGCCAGCGCTCGCGCAGCTGCGGATGGCGCGCGCGGCAGCCGGCATCGGCCTCGCAGGCGGCGAACACGGCGTCGAGTGCCACCTGCCCGTCGGGCGAGAAGGTGGCCGGCAGCGCCATGTCGGGCGGCGCCACGCCGTCCAGCACCAGACGGCGCACGCGTTGTGGAAACTGCCGGGCGTACTCCAGGCCGGCGCGCGTGCCGTAGCTGCCGCCGACGAGGTTGACGCGCTCGGCGCCCAGCGCCGCGCGCACCGCATCGACGTCCTGCATCGCGATCGTGGTCGTGTACTGGCGCAGGTCGCCGTGCGGCAGCGCCTGCAGCGCGGCCAGGCAGCGCGTGATCTGGCGCGACATGCCCGCCATGTCCAGCCGGTCAGCGATCGGCGCCGTGGGCGACTCGTCGTCGCAGACCAACGGCGCGCTGCGGCCGACGCCGCGCTGGTCGACCAGCACGACATCGCGGCGATTGAGCAGCCGCGCGAACAGCCGCTCGGCCGACGCGGCCAGGCCGATGGCGCTCTGGCCCGGGCCGCCGGCGAGCAGGAACACCGGGTCGGGCTTCTTGTTGCGCGCCAGCGCGGGCAGCACGGCCACGTGCACCTCGATGGTCTTGCCCTGCGGCTCGGCCGGGTTGAGCGGGCGCTGCAGCACGCCGCACAGCGCGTCGTGCTCGACGCCGCGCAGGCGGCAGGGCTCGAGCGACAGCGGCGGTGCGGCCAGCGCCGGCGGCGCCGCGGCCACGAGCCAGGCCGCGGCCACGAGGGCAGTGAGATTCGGCTTCATGCGGGGCATTGTGCGCAGCCGTGTCGGCGGCCGGCACCGGCCCGCGGCGAACGGACGGCGCGGCGGCGCGGATGGCGGCTCAGGCGGGCGAACGGTCGGCCGCCGCACGCCGCAGCACGCGCACCGGGCGCGTGGCCTCGCGGTCGTGGCGGGCGCGCAGCTGGCCGCAGCCGGCGTCGACGTCCTGCCCGTCGGAGGTGCGCAGCTTGGTCAGCACGCCGCGGCGGTGCAGCCAGCGCGCCATGGCCGCGGCGCGCTCGATGGGCGGGCGGCGGAAGCCGCTGCCCTCGACCTCGTTGAACGGGATCAGGTTGAGCATCGCGTGGCGGCCGGCCATCAGCACGGCCAGCGCCTCGAGTTCGTCGTCGCCGTCGTTGACGCCGTCGATCAGCGTCCACTGCACCTGCGCCGGGTAGCCGGTGGCGCGGGCGTAGGCGTCGGCGGCCTCGATCAGTTCAGCGGGCGCCAGCCGCGGCGCGCGCGGCAGCAGCTGCTCGCGCAGCGCGGGCTTGGTGGTGTGCAGGCTCAGCGCCAGCGCCGGCTTCACGCGCTGCAGCGGCAGCAGCTCGAAGGCGCGGCGGTCGCCGACCGTGGAGAACACCAGCTGCTTGTGGCCGATGCCACCTTCCTGGCCCAGGCACTGGATGGCCTCGATCACGGCGTCGAGGTTGTGCGCCGGCTCACCCATGCCCATGAAGACGACCTTCTTCACCGGCCGCAGCCGCCGCGCCAGCACCACCTGGGCCACGATCTCGGCGCTGCCGAGCTGGCGCTCCAGGCCGCCGCGGCCCGTCTGGCAGAAGGTGCAGCCCACCGCGCAGCCGACCTGCGTGCTCACGCACAGCGCCGGCGTGCGCGTGGGCGCGAGCAGCACGCTCTCGACCGTGGCGCCGTCGTGCAGGCCGACGATCAGGCGGATGGCGCCGTCGCCACCAGCGTGCTGCGCCGCGGGCTGCGCCAGCCGGGCGAGATTGGCCTGCAGCGCCTCGAAGCCCTGGCGCAGCGCCAGCGGCAGGAAGTGCTCGGGCTTGCGCCGCGCCGCCGCGGGGTCGCGGCACAGCAGCCAGTCGCGCAGCACGCGGGCCTCGTGCTGCGGGCCGGCGCCGAGGGCTGCCAGGCGCTCGCGCAGGGCGGGCAGCGTGGTGGGGGGCAGGTTGGGTGGCAGCGTGGACTCGGCCATGACGGTGCGATTGTGGCCTGCGGCCTGCACCTGGCGAGCCTCGCGATGCCGCGGCTTGGGCACGGCCGCGGGCCGCCGCCAATCCCCCCGACGGGCGGATCCCGAGGGCCCTCTGATCGGGCGTTAGGGCCTGCCCGGATGCCGTCAGCCTGGCGTTGCACCGCAGCATCGCGCCCGGCGTCGGCATCAGGTGTGCCGGCCACCGGTCCAAACAGGGGAGGACGCATGTCGGGTTGGATCTCTGGGCTTTGGGTGGCGTGGGCTTCGGCCGGCGCCGTGGGCCGCTGGGGCTGGTCGGCCCCGAGACGTCTGGCACTGGCGGTCGCCTGGCTGCCGCTGTCGCTGCTGGCGCAGCAGCCGGCGGCGTCGCCGGCGCCCGAACGGGCGCCGACGCAGGCGCGCGCACCCGCCCAACAGGGCGTGGCCGCGCCGGCCAAGGTATCGAGCATGACGGCACTGTCGGGCACGGTGCCCACCGCCTACCTCGAGGGCCGCTGGCCGGTGGCCGTGGACGCCGTGACCGAGCTGGGGCCGCAGATGTTCGGCGACCAGATCAACCTCTTCCGCGGCTCCCTGTCGTTCGAGCATGCCGATCTCGCCCTGCCCAGCCACCACGGCTTGACGGTTGAACTGCGGCGCCGGCGCGATGCCGATCGCCCGGCGGCGGTGAAGGGCGATTTCGGCGACTGGGACCTGGCCACGCCCCGCATTGGTGGCAGCTTCACGTCTGCGCGCGGCTGGCAGGTGAACGACGGCACCAACCCGTGGAGCCGCTGCTCGAACTGGTTGCCCCCGCCGCCGGAGTCACGCGTGGTGCAGGGCGAGCGCAACTACACCGTCACCTTCGTGGCGCACGACTTCCACCACGGCGTGTTCCTCGACGTGCCGGGCGTGGGCCCGCAGGAGGTGCTCAAGCGCTCCGCGGCCTTCACGGCCAGCCCCTCGGACGGCGCCAGCTACCCCCTGGTGACGCGTAACCTGTGGCAGATCCGATGCCTGCCGAGCGTGCAGAACGGGCCGGGCGAAGGCTTCGAGGCCGTGTCGCCCGAAGGCGTGCGCTACGTCTTCGACTGGATGGCGTACCGCACATTGCCAATGGTCAGCAAGCAGGGCGCCGTCACCGGGCGCAGCGACGTCTACCTGATGGCCACCGAGGTGCGCGACCGCTTCAACAACAAGGTGGTCTACCGCTACGACCCCGCCAACCCGACGCGGCTGCTGGCCATCGAGGCCAGCGACGGGCGCGTCATCACAGTGGGCTACGCCGGCCAGCAGATCGCCTGGGCCAGCGACGGTACGCGCACGGTCCACTACGAGTACGGCCTGGGCGACTACCTCAAGACGATCCGCCTGCCGGACGGCACGCGCTGGCAGTTTGCGCTCGAGAACCTCACCACCAGCAACATGACCGACATGGGGGAAGGCGCCAACTGCGACTTCCCGGGCACGGTGCCGCCCGACGACCTGGTGGGCACCATCACCCATCCCTCCGGGGCCACAGCGCGCTACCACATGGTGTACGCGTACCACCTGCGAACCTACGTCGAGCGGCGCTGCCTCTTCCACCCCCTGGGCCGCCAGACCGTCGGCGCCCTGTGGCCCCGGATGACGAGTTCGCAGACGCTCATGAGCAAGACCGTCACCGGACCCGGCCTGCCGACGCTGACCTGGCAGTACGCCTACAGCGGCGCCATGGGCTGGTTGCCCTGCACCGGGTGCCCGGACCGCAAGACCGTGTTCGTGACCGAGCCCGACGGCAGCAGGACCGAGCACGACTACGGCATCCGATGGCGCGTGAACGAAGGCCAGCTCCTCACCACCCGCGAAGGCTGGAACGGGACGCAGTGGCTGCGTGTCACCGAGCACCGCTACCGGCAGCCGGTCGGTGGCGTCGACCCCTTCCCCGACCAGATCGGCGCTTCGACCCAGCCGAACCGCACCGACTGGCTGGGCATGCGCTTCCGCCCGCTCGACCGCAAGCAGGTGCAGCACCCAGGCACCGCCTTCACCTGGGAAGTGGCCCTCGGCGCGGCCGGGTTCGACGAGCTCGCCCGGCCCCTGACCGTGACCCGATCGAGCACGCTGGGCCACAGCCGCAGCGAGCAGACGGTCTACCACGACAACACCCGCTGGTGGCGAATCGGGCAGGTGGCGGCCCAGTGGGTGCAGGGCCTCGAGGCCGAGGGCACCGAGTACGACCTCGTCACGGCGCTGCCCAAGGAGCGCCGCGTGTTCGGCCGCCACGCCGAGAGCCTGAAGTACTTTGCCGATGGCAGCCTCTACGCCACCACGGCCGCAGGCGGCCGCACCACCTGGTTCGGCGACTGGATGCGCGGGCAGCCCTCGTACGTGACACAGGCCGACGGCACGCAAGAGTTCCAGAAGGTCAACAACCTCGGCGCACCCGACTGGCGCCGCAATGCCGCGGGCACCACCCACGGCTATGGCTACGACCCCGCAGGGCGCCTGCGTCGCGTGGACTACCCGGCCGAGCCCTGGGGCAGCTACCACCCGACCGAGGTGAGCTTCGAGGCCATGCCCGCCGCGAACATGGGCCTGCCGGCCGGGCACTGGCGCCAGCGCGTCGTCACCGGCCAGCGCGAGGTGGTGCGGCTGTTCGACGCGCTGTGGCGAAAGCGCGTCGAGATGAAGTGGGACTCGGCCGACCCGACCGGCACGATGTCGGTGGTGGAGACCCGCTACGACCGCGCCGGGCGCAAGGTCTTCGTCAGCCATCCCACCGCCAGCTTCACCGCCGTCGACCAGAGCCTGCCAGGCACCTTGACCGAGTACGACGCCCTGGGCCGCGTCGTCCGGCAGACCGTCGACAGCGAGCTCGGCCCGCTGCACACCACGACCGAGTACCTGCCGCACCGCTTTCAGAAGCGGGTGACCAACAGCCGCGGCCACGCAACGACCTTCGAGTTCCAGGCCTGGGACACGCCGACCGAGGACAACCTGATCCGCATCTGGGCGCCCGAAGGCGTGAGCGTGGTCATCGATCGCGACGCCTTCGGCAAGGCCCTGGCCATCACCCGCAGCGGCCCGCAGCCCGGCGGCGGCACCGTGAGCGCCACGCGGCGCTACGTGTACGACGTCCACCAGCGCCTGTGCAAGACCCTCGAGCCCGAGACCGGCGCCACCGTGCAGGCCTATGACGCGGCCAACAACGTGGCCTGGCGCGCCAGCGGCCTGGCGCTGCCCGACACGCAGGCCTGCAACCAGGACGCCGTGCCGGCTGACCGGTTCGTCTCGTTCCGCCACGACCTGCTCGACCGGCTGGACCGCACGTTGTTCGGCCCGGAAGGCGTGCAGGGCCAGGTGCTGCGCAGCTACACGGCCGATGGCTTGCTCAGGCTGCTCGTGGCCTCGCGCGCGGGGCAGAACACCATCACCTGGGAATACGAGTACTGGAACCGCCGCAGCCTGAAGCAGGAGCGCTACACCTGGGGCGACACCAGCCGGAACTGGACCTTTTTCTGGCAGCCCGACAGCCACGGCAGCGTGGCCAGCCTGAGCGACCCGATGGGCACCATCAGCTACGACCCCGACGCGTTCGGCCGCCCCCGGCAGGTGTCGGGCTACGCCAGCGGCGTGCGCTACCACCCCAACGGGCAGGTGAGCGGCTACACGCTGGCCAACGGTGTGCGCCACGAGATCACCTACAACCTGCGCGGCCTGCCCGAGCTGTGGGAGCACGTGGGCGTGAGCCGGGAGCTCTACCGCTACGACGCTGGCGGCAACGTCAGCCAGATCGAAGACCACACCTTCGGCCAGCACCGCAGCATGCCCGACTACGACGGCCTGGACCGCCTGCGCCAGGCCAACGGGCGGTGGGGCCAGGGCCGCTTCGAGTACGACGCGCTGGACAACCTGCGCAGCAGCACCGTCGGCTCACGAAGCCTGGTACACGGCTACGACGCCGGCAACCGGCTCGTCAGCCTGACGGGAAGCCAGAGCGTGGGCATCGGCTACGACGCCAACGGCAACGTCACGCAGCGCGGCGGCCAGGGTTTCGTGTTCGACGTGGGCAACCGGCTGCAGACGGCCATCGGCAAGGCCAGCTACGTGTACGACGGACACGGCCGTCGCAACCTGACCTGGTTTGCCGACGGCACCCACTCGCACTCGGCCTACACGCTGGACGGCAAGCTGCGCCAGCAATGGCGACTCGGCCGCGGCGACACGCGCTATGTGTACCTGGGCGACAAGCTGATCGCCGAGGCCACCCGCGCCGGCCAGACCACCTTCGTGCACCACGACGTGCTCGGCAGCCCGTTGGCGCGCACCAACAGCAGCGGCCTCGTCACCGAGCGCACCCACTACGAGCCCTATGGCGCCACCGCCGCCGGCACCAACCCGACGGGCATCGGGTTCACGGGGCATGTGAATGATGCGGATACGGGGCTCGTGTACATGCAGCAGCGGTACTACGATCCGATTGCGGGGAGGCTCCTCAGCGTTGATCCGGTCGTTACCAACGCGAGCAACGGCAGCTTTTTCAACCGCTACGTCTATGCGGATAACAATCCCTATCGATTTGTTGATCCTGACGGGCGAGCTCCGGAGCCCCCGTCATTCCTCACATTGACCACGTTCGCCAGTCTGCAGCATGGCAACACGCTTGAAGGCGCTACAAATGCAGGTTCGCTTACTCGCAATTTCACTCTGCCGGCTGTAGCAATCGCAGCAAGCCCGAATGCTGGGGCCCTTGCGGCGACTGCTGTACCTGTCGCTGGCGCTGCTGCTGTCGCGGCCAAGAATGCTGTAGCTGGTGCCGTCCAAGCGCACGGTCCCAAGATTGCCGTTGCGATCGCAGCAGGGACAAAGGTTCTCAGCAACACTGGCGCCACTGGGCCAAAGGCGCCCTCAATTCCCTCTCAAGGAGTCTCGGGGACATTGCGAGTTCTCAAGGAGATCAAGAAGGAGTCACAGGCGCCGACGGCCAAGAAGGCAGCCGAGCCTCCGCCGCCCCCTCCTCCCAAAATCGGAAATGGCACGAACTAAGGATGAGCAGCGCTGATATTCACCCTGAGCCGCAGACCACTTGGGATCAAGCAGAGCGTGCTGCCGAGGCGGGCGACCATCGCGAGCTAGTCTTGCTATTGAGGCGACTTCACACGATGGGGCAGTGGCGCGTTACTGCCCAAATTGGCGCGATGTACGAGCTGGGTGGCCAAGGTGTCGATATCCAGATCGACGAGGCACTCAACTGGTATCGAAGAGCAGTGTTTGAGTGTGACGACCCGGTGGCTCACCTGGGACTCGGGCGAGTCCACTTCAGCGGATGGGGAGCAACACCCAAGAACCTCGGCCTAGCCAAAGAACACTTGTTGAAGGCTTTTGAGAAGGGCAAGCCAGAGGCTGGTGTCTATCTCGGCTTGATGTACCTCTACGGCCATGGAGTGGCCAAGGACATCGGTGCTGCCGAGACTTACTTCATCGCTGCAGGGAATGCTGAGTTCCCCTTAGCCTATCGATATTTGGCCATCGTTTCGTTTTTGCGACGCGAGTATCGGCGAGGTGGGGCTTACCTTCTTCGAGAGCGATGGATGCGGTTCAAGTTGTGGCGCCGAGATCGTTCACACCCCAACTTGTGGAAGCTGTAGCTGGCCAGTCCAGTCCGGGGCCTTGGGCCTCTTGGGCCTCGGGGTCGGGCCTCGGGGTCAGGTCTTGAGTCTTACTCGCAGTCCATCTGACTTGGGTCTCGGGGGCCAAGTATTGGCAGTTTGATGCCCCCGGCACGCCCACACCCTGGACCTGACCGCCGCAAGGCGCCGCCCCAGCCGGCCACGCCCGCCGCGTGAAGAAACGCAAATCCGCCCCCACGCGCCGGCGGCCTGGGTCGTCAAGACCACAATCGGCCGATGCCCTCGAAGACCCTGAACCTCCGCCACGGCGTGGCGGGTGGCCTGCTGTTGGCCTCGACCGCGCCGGCCCTGTCGCAAACCACGCCGCCCGCGGGCGCCGCGGTGCCTGCCGCGCCGGCCGCCG
>JAIXTY010000264.1 GCA_027483705.1 Rubrivivax sp. | reverse complement strand
TCGTCGAAGAAGAACACGAGCTTGGGCTTGTCGAGGTCGCCCACCTCGGGCAGCGTCTCGAACAGCTCGGAGAGCATCCACAGCAGGAACGTCGCGTACAGCCGCGGTGCGTTCATCAGCTTGTCGGCCGCCAGGATGTTGACGACGCCGTGGCCTTCGACCGTCTGCATGAAGTCGGCGATGTCGAGCATGGGCTCGCCGAAGAACTTGTCGCCGCCCTGTTCCTCGATCTGCAGCAGGCCGCGCTGGATGGCGCCCACGCTGGCGGCGCTGATGTTGCCGTACTCGGTGGTGAAGTCCTTCGCGTTGTCGCCCACGAACTGCAGCATCGCGCGCAGGTCCTTCATGTCGAGCAGCGCCATGCCGGCGTCGTCGGCGATCTTGAACACGAGGTTCAGCACGCCGGCCTGCGTCTCGTTGAGGGCCAGCATGCGCGCCAACAGCAGCGGGCCCATGTCCGACACGGTGGCGCGAACCGGGTGGCCGCTCTCGCCGAAGACGTCCCACAAAGTGGACGGGCACTGGAACGGCTCGGGCTCGGCCAGGCCGCGCTCTGCGAGGATGCCCTTCACCTTGGGCGGCAGCGCGCCGCGCTGCGTGATGCCGGTGAGATCGCCCTTCACGTCGGCCATGAAGACCGGCACGCCGATCTTGCTGAAGTTCTCGGCCAGCGTCTGCAGTGTGATGGTCTTGCCGGTGCCGGTGGCGCCGGTGATGAGGCCGTGGCGGTTGGCCAGGGCCGGCAGCAGGTGGCATTCGACATCGCCGCGGCGGGCAAGCAGGATCGGGTCGGGCATCGCGAGGCTCCGGCGCGGCGCGGGTGCCGCGCGACGCCGCGCAGTCTAGGGCAGGGCGGCGGCCAGCCCATCGAGGCTGGCCCGGCACCACGACTGGTCTTCAGGGCTCAGGCGGCCAAAGGCCGCGCGGGCGACCTCCAGGGCCCGGGCATGGGCAGGCCGGTCACCGGCAGCGGCCTCCACTCGGCCCAGCACCTCGTGGCCGTAGAAGGCCTCGAGCGCCTCGTCGCCGTTTGCAGCGACCACCGCCAGGCAGGCCTCGGCGTGCCGGCGCGCCGTGGCCACATCGCCGGCCTTGAGGTGCGAATGGGCGAGCCGGTAGTGCGCCCGTTCTTCATGCAGCCAGGTGCCGGCGCGGCGCCAGAAGGCCAGGCTCAGGGTGGCGGCGCGCAGCATCAGAGCGCGTTCGCTATCGTTCAGCGCGGGCTGCTCTTCCAGCGCCGCGGCGATGTTGTGGCCCGCCGCGGCCAGCGCGCGCACGGCGGGGTCGGCGTCGGCCAGGGCGGCGGCCTCGACCGTGGCCACGGCCTGGGCCAGCAGCGTGGCGGCGCGCGCCGCGTCGCGCTCGCAGACGTTGCTGGCCGCCAGCGCCTGGACGCGGGCGCGCGGGCTGGCCGTCAGCGGCGCCAGCAGGGCCTCGTCGCCACCGGTGAGGGCCAGGCTCGCGTCGAACACCGCGACCTCGGCGCGCGCGCCGTCGCCCGCGGCGGGCAGCGCCACCAGGCGCGCCAGCTGCGCGCGGCCCTCGACGACATGCCCGAGGTGGGCGCCGTGCACGTGGTGCGACAAGCGCAGCAGCGCCGATACGGCAGCGTCATCGGGTGGGGCCGCGGGTGACTCAAGCTCGGCCGCCACTGCGGCGGGCTCGTCGGCGTGGCGGGTCCAGGCTTGGTCGATCCAGATGTCGAAGGTCATGGCGGGCAGGCGGCAGACGGCTGCGGCCCGATGGCCGCTCGCTGCAGCTTACCCCCGGGCCCGCCGAGGGCGGGCCCTGCAAGCTGGGGATCAGGTCCCGCGGTTCAGAACGCGGCCCACTCGACGTCGGCAGCCGGCGTGGTCGAGGCCGGGGCAGGCTTCGAGGCGGCTGGCTTGGCAGCAGGCGCGGCCTTCATCACAGGCTTCGCGACCACGTGCCTCGGCGCAGCCGGCGTCACGGCCATGGCCGGCGCGCGGCCGGCCGAGGCCGCTGCAGCGCCATCGATGCGGAACACGGCCACCGCCTGCACCAGCCCCTGGGCCTGCAGGCGCAGGCTGTCGGCGGCCGCGGCGGACTCTTCCACCAGCGCCGCGTTCTGCTGCGTGGCCTGGTCCATCTGCCCCACGGCCTGCGCGACCTGGCTCACGCCCTGGCTCTGTTCGCCGCTGGCGGCGCTGATCTCGCTCATGATGTCGGTGACGCGGCGAATGGCCCCGACCACCTCGTCCATCGTGGCGCCGGCCTGGTTGACCAGCGAGTTGCCCTGCTCCACGCGCTCGACGCTGTCGGTGATCAGGCGCTTGATCTCGCGCGCCGCCTCGGCGCTGCGCTGCGCCAGCGTGCGCACCTCGCCGGCCACGACCGCGAAGCCGCGGCCCTGCTCGCCAGCGCGGGCCGCCTCGACGGCCGCGTTCAGCGCCAGGATGTTGGTCTGGAACGCGATGCCGTCAATGACGCCGATGATGTCGGCGATCTTCTGCGAGCTGGCCTGGATGCCGCGCATCGTGTCGACCACCTGCGAGACCACCTGGCCACCCTTCGTGGCCACGTCGCTGGCGCCTTCGGCCAGCTGGTTGGCCTGGCGGGCGTTGTCGGCGTTCTGCTTGACGGTGGTGCCGAGTTCCTCCATCGAGGCCGCCGTCTGCTGCAGCGATGACGCCTGCTGCTCGGTGCGGCTGGAGAGATCCTGGTTGCCCTGGGCGATCTGCGCGCTGGCCGTGGCCACGCTCTCGCTGCCGCCACGCACTTCGGCCACCAGGCGCGCGAGGTTGTCCCGCATGTCGCGCATCGCGCTCAGCAGACTCGTGCTGTCTCCACCGCGCACCGGCACGTCGACCAGCAGGTTGCCGCCCGCGATCTCGCGGGCGATGCCGGCGGCCTGGCGCGGCTCGCCGCCGAGCTCGCGCAGGATGCTGCGCGTGACCCACAGGCCGAGGACGACAGCCATCGCCACGGCCAGCAGCGAGCCGAAGAAGATGACGCTGCGGTTGAGGCTGCGCAGTTGATCGGAGGCGCTGCCGCGCGTCACCAGCAGGCCGGACTCGGCGTCCATGAAGGCCTTGTCCTGGGCGCGGAAGGCGTCCATCGCGGTCTTGTCCTTGCCTTTCTGGAACTCGGCCACCAGCCCGTCGGTCGAGGCCGCCGGATGGGCGGCCAGCGTGCGCCGTTGCTCGATCAGGTTGGCGGCGACGGCGATGAAGCCCTGGTGGCTCGCCTTCATCTCGTCGAGGCGCTTCTGCTGCTCGGGGTTGTCGGCGGTCAGCGTCTTGGCCTCGCCCCAGTACTTCTCGAACTCGGCCTTGCCGCCGTTCCAGGGCTCGAGGAACTTCTCGTCGCCGGCCAGCAGGTAGCCGCGGGCGCCGGTTTCCATGTTGACCATCGACAGCAGCATGCCTTCTCCCTTGGACAGCACCTTGAAGGTGTGCTGGTTCCAGTGGTCGGCCTCGGCCAGCCGGAAGCTGCTGAACAGCGACATGGCGCCGACGCACAGGAAGACGAAGGTGACGGCGCCGAAGGCCATCAGCAAGCGCCTGGAGATCGAGAGCTGGTTCATGGTGTGTTGAACTCCGCAAGGCAGGCCGCTCGGGCCGGGGTGATGCCTCGTAACTTCGGTCCCGCGGAGCTGAAACTTGAGCAATCTTCCACGCCCTTAAAATCAAGTTTCCCGCAACCGTTTTCCAAGAAGCAGCACCCATGGCCGGTCATTCCAAGTGGGCGAACATCCAGCACCGCAAGGGCCGCCAGGACGAGAAACGCGGCAAGGCCTGGACCCGCGTCATTCGTGAAATCATGGTCGCGGCGCGCCTCGGCGGCGGTGACCCTTCGGCCAACCCGCGCCTGCGCCTGGCCATCGAGAAGGCCAAGGCCGTGAACCTGCCGGTGGACACCGTCAAGCGCAACATCGACAAGGCCACCGGCAACCTCGAGGGCGTGAGCTACGAGGAGATCCGCTACGAGGGCTACGGCATCGGCGGCGCGGCCATCATCGTGGACTGCATGACGGACAACCGCGTGCGCACGGTGGCCGAAGTTCGGCACGCCTTCAGCAAGTACGGCGGCAACATGGGCACGGAGGGCTCGGTGGCCTTTCAGTTCAAGCACTGCGGGCAGCTGGTGTTCGCGCCCGGCACGAGCGAGGACAAGGTCATGGAGGTGGCGCTGGAAGCCGGCGCCGAAGACGTGATCACCGACGACGACGGCGCCATCGAGGTGCTCTCGGCTCCCGCCGACTTCGAGGCCGTGAAGGCCGCGCTCGAAGCCGCGGGCCTGAAGCCCGAGGTGGCCGAGGTGACCTGGCGCGCCGAGAACCCGGTGGAGGTGACCGGCGACGACGCTGCCCGCATGCAGAAGCTGCTCGACGTGATCGAGGACCTGGACGACGTGCAGGACGTGTTCCACAACGCGATCCTCAGCGAATGAAGGTTCTCGTCATCGGCAGCGGCGGGCGCGAGCACGCGCTGGCCTGGAAGCTGGCGCAGGGCGCCCGTGTGCAGACGGTGTTCGTGGCCCCCGGCAACGGCGGCACCGCGGCCGACCCGGTGCTGAAGAATTTGCCCTTCAACGGCGTGACCGACATCGCTGCGCTGGCCGACTTTGCCGCCGCCGAGAAGGTGGCGCTCACCGTGGTGGGCCCCGAGGCCCCGCTGGCCGCCGGCGTGGTGGACATCTTCCGCGCGCGCGGGCTGCGCATCTTCGGCCCCACGCAGGCGGCGGCGCAGCTCGAAAGCTCCAAGAGCTTCGCGAAGGACTTCATGCAGCGCCACGGCATCCCGACCGCGCTGTACGCCACC
>JAIXTY010000079.1 GCA_027483705.1 Rubrivivax sp. | reverse complement strand
CTTCGAAGACGAAGTCTTCCGGGCGCAGTTCTTCAGCGTGGAAGTTCACCGTCTCGAGGATGTCGATCACGGTGGGCAGCATCTTCTTCGTCAGCGTGAAGGTGCTGTCGTGCTTGGGATCGCAGCCGATCTGCAGCACGCGCTTGCCCATCTTGCTGAAGGCGGCGCTCAGGTTGGAGCTGGTGGTGCTCTTGCCGATGCCGCCCTTGCCGTAGATGGCAAAGACCTTGGCGGTGCCGATCTTGACCTCGCCGTCCTGCTGCACCTGCACGCTGCCCTCGCCATCTTCGCGAGGGTCGGCGGCCGGGCGCGCGCCGCGGGCGATCTGGGTGACGGGAATCTCGGTGACGTTCATGCGGCTGCCTTCTGGTGACTGCTGAGAGGACTGGCGACGAAGGAGCCCTCGAACACCCCTTCGAGGCGGTCTTCGAGTTCCTCGCCAGCGCGACGGAGCGCCTCCAGCGTGGCGGCGTCGGGCTGCCAGTACTGGCGGTCGCAGGCTTCGAGAAGCCTGCTGGCCACCTTGGCACTGGCGGTGGGATTGAGCTGGGCGAGGCGCTCGCGCATCGCCGGGTCGAGCACGAAGGTCTCGGTCAGGTGCTGGTACACCCAGGGGGCGACCTGCCCGGTGGTGGCGCTCCACGCAAAGGTGTTGGTGATGCTCACCTCGATCTGGCGCACGCCCTCGTAGCCGTGCTCCAGCATGCCCTCGTACCACTTCGGGTTGAGCATGCGGGTGCGTGTCTCCAGCGCCACCTGCTCCGACAGGGTGCGCACCGTGC
Organism: Rubrivivax sp.; assembly: GCA_027483705.1. GTDB lineage: Bacteria > Pseudomonadota > Gammaproteobacteria > Burkholderiales > Burkholderiaceae_C > Rubrivivax. The sequence goes on along the minus strand of JAIXTY010000079.1, from coordinate 12,943 downwards.
CGCTCTCGGCGCTGCGTGTCTGGTCGGAGATGTAGACCGGCACCTCGGCCGCCGCCCCGGTGGCGCCGCCCGCGACCTTGGCGCGCTTGACCGCGCGACTGATGCCGCCGAGGGTGTCGAAGTAGGTGTCGATGGTGGTGACACCGAGCTCGATCGAGTCCAGGTTCTGGTAGGTCAGCGACACGTCGGCGAGCACGTGGTTCAGCAGCGCGGCCTGGGCCACCGGCTGGCCGGCGCGGCCGTAGGCGAAGCCCTTGCGCCGGGTGTAGGCCTCGGCGAGCTCGTCCTCGTCCTGCCAGGTGCTGCTGTCGACCAGCAGGTTGACGTTGCTGCCGTAGGCGCCGTCGGCATTGCCAAAGACACGAAGCGCGGCGGTCTCGAGGTCGCCGCCGTGCTCGCGCTGCCAGGCCAGCGCGTGCTTGCGGATGAAGTTCTGCGATTCGGGCTCGTCGGCGCTGGCGCACTGCCAGGCGGCCTCGGCGAGCATGCGGATCTGCAGCGGCAGCAGGTCGCGGAAGATGCCCGACAGCGTCATCACCACGTCGATGCGCGGGCGGCCCAGCTGCTCCAGAGGGATCAGCGTCGCACCCGCCAGGCGGCCGTAGCTGTCGAAGCGCGGCGCGGCGCCCATCAGCGCCAGGGCCTGTGCCAGCGGTGCACCTTCGCTCTTGAGGTTGTCGGTGCCCCACAGCACCAGCGCCACGGTCTCGGGCAGGCCGTGGCCGTCGGCGGCGTGGCGCTCCAGCAGCTTCTCGGCCTGGCGCGTCGCATCGCGCACGGCCCAGGCGCTGGGAATGCGGAACGGGTCGAAGCCGTGCAGGTTGCGGCCGGTGGGCAGCACATCGGGGTTGCGCATCACGTCGCCACCCGGCGCGGGCGGCACGAAGCGGCCGTCGAGGGCTCGCACGAGGCCGGGAATCTCGTGGTCCTCGGCCATCAGGCGGTTCTGGTGCGCCAGCGTGGACAGGGCCGCCACGGCATCGGCGTTGGCCGGGCGGCCGGCCTGGGCCAACGCCTGCTCGGGCGTCAGGCCACGCGTGAGGGCCTCGACGCAGTCGCGGCTGAGGCCAGCGCGGTTGTCGGCCTCGACGATGGCCCACAGCAGGCTGGCGCGCTCCGCGGCGCCCGGCGGCTTGCCGACGACATGCAGGCCGTGCGGGATGAGCGTGTACTCGAGCTCGAGCACCTGGTCGGTGAGGCGCCGGACCTGTGACTCGGCCTCGGCCAGCGTCCAGGGCGGTTCGGCCGTGGCGAGTTCGAGCGCCGCGGCCTGCGCCTGGATCAGCGTGGCCAGCGTCTGCTGGTCGGCGCCCGGGTCCAGCCCGCGCCAGCTCTGCAGCGAGCTCTTCAGGTCGAGCAGGCCGCGGTACAGGCCGGCCTCCGACACGGGCGGCGTCAGGTAGCTCACCAGCGTGGCTGCGGCGCGGCGCTTGGCGATCGCCCCTTCGCTGGGGTTGTTGCTGGCGTACAGGTAGAAGTTCGGCAGGTCGCGGATCAGGCGGTCGGGCCAGCAGCTGCCGGTCATGCCGCTCTGCTTGCCGGGCATGAACTCCAGCGAGCCGTGGGTGCCGAAGTGCAGCACGGCGTCGGCCTTGAAGTCCTCGCGCAGCCAGCGGTAGAAGGCGCTGAAGGCGTGTGTCGGCGCGAAGCCGCGCTCGAACAGCAGCCGCATCGGATCGCCTTCGTAGCCCATGCCGGGCTGCACGGTGAGCACGACGTTGCCGAGCTGGACGCCGAGCACGAACAGCGACCGCCCGTCGCTGAGCTGGCGGCCCGGTGCCGGGCCCCAGGCGGCCTCGATCTCCTTGAGCCAGCGCTCGCGCTTGACGTGGTCGGCCGCCGGAATCTGCGCCAGCACGTTGGCGTCGGCACCGAAGCGCTCGCGGTTGCCCTGCAGCAGGCGCACACGCAGCTCGTCGGGGCTGGCGGGCATCTCGACGGTGTAGCCCTCGCGCTGCAGGCCCTTGAGCGTCTCGAAGGCACTTTCGAAGACCGACAGGTAGGCCGCGGTGCCCAGGTTGCCGGCATTGGGCGGGAAGTTGAACACCACCATCGCCACGCGGCGCTCGCTGCGCGGCGTGCGGCGCAGGGCCACCAGCTTGGCGACGCGGGCGGCCAGCATCGCGGTGCGCTCGCTGCAGGTCTGCATGTCGGTGTCGGCCTGCTCGAAGTGGCAGGCCTTCTCGCAGCCGCTGCAGGTGCTGCCGGCCGCGCCGCCGCGGCCGCCGTAGACGCCCGGGCCGGTGGCGCCGTCGAGCTCGGGGATGGCGACCATGATCGTCGTTTCCACCGGCAGCAGGCCACGCGCAGAGCCGCCCCACTCGGGCAGGCTCTGGAACTCCACCGAGTGCGCGGCGAGGTAGGGCACGTCCAGCCGCGTCAGGATCTCCTCGGCGGCGCGCGAGTCGTTGTAGGCCGGCCCGCCCACCAGCGAGAAGCCGGTCAGCGACAGCACCGCGTCCACCGTGGCGCGTCCGTCCTGCATGAAAAAGCGCTCGATGGCCGGGCGCGAGTCCAGGCCCGACGCAAACGCCGGCACCACCTGCAGGCCCTGCACCTCGAGTGCCGCGATCACGCCGTCGTAGTGCCGTGCGTTGCCGGCCAGCAGGTAGCTGCGCAGCAGCAGCAGGCCGACGCGGCCGCGGGCGCGCTCGGCCGGCACCAGCTGCGGCAGTGCAGCGGCGTCGCCCGACAGGCGCCCCGGCAGGCGCGGATGGTAGACGCCGACCTCCGGGTACTCGACCGGGCCGTCGGCCGCGGTCTTGCCGCGCAGGCTGGCGCGGGCGGCATCGGCGTTGCCGAGGCCGCTGCTGCCGGCGTAGCGGTCCACCAGGAAACGGACCATGTTGACGACGTTGTCCTGCGAGCCGCCGAGCCAGTACTGCAGCGTCAGGAAGTACGCCCGCACGTCCTGCGCCGTACCGGGGATGAACTTCAGCAGCTGCGGCAGCCGGCGCAGCATCTTCATCTGCCGTTCGCCGCTGCTGGCGCTGGGCGACTGGCCGTCCTTGGCCGCCTCGGCGCCGCTCTTGCCGCGCAGCTTCTTCAGCAGGGCCAGCACGCCGCTGGCCGGCTTGGCCATGTCGAACTTGCCCATGCGCGTGAGCCGGGCCACCTCGCCGGCGCTCATGGCGCAGACCATCGCGTCGCAGTGATCGCGGCGCGCCGCGAGCTCGTCGAGGATGGGCTTGAAGTGCTCCTCCATGAAGAGCATGGTCACGACGACGATGTCGGCCTGCGCGATGTCGTCCTTGCAGCGCTGCAGCGCCTGGGCGTCGCTGGCCCATTCGGAGGCGGCGTGCATCGTGAACCGCAGGCCCGGCAGCTGCTGGCGCAGCGTGGCGCGCGCGCGCTCGGCCGCGCCTTGCAGGTGCGGATCCATCGTCACCAGGACGAAGCGCAGCGGAGCGGTGACGGCAGGCTTCATGCGATTCGCGTGTGTTCAGCGCCCGAAGTGGGCCTTGGCGTCGTACAGCGTCTCGACGGTGATGAGGGCCAGGCCCCGCTCGACGGCGAAGCGTTCGGTGTTGCGGCGGGCCTTGCCGCGCACGAAGAAGGGCACCTTCTGCAGCTCCTTCTGCGCGTCGGGCGCCCACGTGGCGGCCAGGGCGGCCGTGGCCGCCATCGCCGGGCTCGGCACCGCCTGCAGCGCGGGCAGGGGCTCGTTGGCGGCCGGGGCCGGCGTAGGCTCGACCACCGGGGCCTGGCTGGCCACCGGCGCGGCCTCGCGCGGCGCGCCGGCGTGCGACAGGTGCGAGGCTGCGGCGCCCTCGTGGAACTCGAAGTCCTCGCGGAACATCGTCAGCAGGTGTTCCTCCAGCCCCATCATCAGCGGGTGCACCCAGGTGTCGAACAGCACCGCGGCGCCTTCGAAGCCCATCTGCGGCGAGTAGCGCGCCGGGAAGTCCTGCACGTGCACCGGCGCGCTGATCACCGCGCAGGGCAGCTTCAGCCGCTTGGCGATGTGGCGCTCCATCTGCGTGCCCAGCACCAGCTCGGGCTGGGCCTCGGCGATCTTCTGCTCGACCTCGAGGTAGTCGTCGCTGATCAGTGGCTCGACGCCGTACTTCGCGGCGGCTTCGCGCACGTCACGCGCGAACTCGCGGCTGTAGGTGCCCAGGCCCACGACCTGGAAGCCCAGCTCCTCGGCCGCCACGCGCGCCGCGGCGATGGCGTGGGTGGCGTCGCCGAACACGAACACGCGCTTGCCGGTGAGGTAGGTGCTGTCCACCGAGCGCGAGTACCAGCTGGCCCGCGAGCCCGGCCCGGCCAGCAGCGCCGTGGCGTCGAGGCCGGCGATCTGCGCCACCTCGGCGATGAACTGCCGCGTCGCGCCCACGCCGATGGGCACGGTCTTCGTGAACGGCTGGCCGAAGGCGCGCTGCAGGTAGCTGGCGGCCTGGCTGGCGATCTCGGGGTAGAGCACGACGTTGAAGTCGGCCTCGTGCAGCCGGCCGATGTCGGCTGCGCTGGCGTCTAGCGGGGCCACCACGTGCACGTCGACGCCGATCTGCCCCAGCAGACGGGTGATCTCGGCCACGTCGTCGCGGTGGCGGAAACCCAGCGCCGTCGGGCCCAGCAGGTTGCAGCACTTGCGCTCGCGCACGGGCCGGCGCGGCACGGCCTCGCGGCGCGGCGCCAGCGCACGCACCAGCTGGTACAGGGTCTCGGACGCGCCCCAGTTCTCCTTGCGCTGGTAGGCCGGCAGCTCCAGCGGCACCACCGGCACCGGCAGCTTCAGGCCCTGCGCCAGGCCGCCCGGGTCGTCCTGGATCAGCTCGGCGGTGCAGCTCGCGCCGACCAGCATCGCCTTCGGCTGGAAGCGCTCGTAGGCCTCGCGCGTGGCGGTCTTGAACAGCTCGGCGGTGTCGCCGCCCAGGTCGCGCGCCTGGAAGGTGGTGTAGGTGACGGGCGGGCGGCGGTCGCGCCGCTCGATCATCGTGAACAGCAGGTCGGCGTAGGTGTCGCCCTGCGGCGCGTGCAGCACGTAGTGCACGTCGGTCAGCGCGGTGGCCACGCGCATGGCGCCGACGTGCGGCGGGCCTTCGTAGGTCCAGAGGGTCAGTTGCATGGTGCGTCCTTCGCCGCTCAGGCCGCCGCACGCGCCGGGGTGGACGGCGCCAGCAGCGCCTTGCGGCGCAGCGGGCGGGCGAACAGCTCGGCCAGGTCGGCCGCCTGCTCGTAGCCGTGGATGGGCGTGAAGACGAGCTCGATGGCCCACTTGGTGGTCAGGCCCTCGGCTTCCAGCGGGTTGGCCAGGCCCAGGCCACAGACGGTGATGTCGGGGCGGTCGGCGCGGCAGCGGTCGAGCTGCTGCTCGACGTCCTGGCCTTCGGACAGGCGCGTGCCGGCCGGCAGCAGGGCCAGCTCCTCGGCCATCAGCTCGCGGTGCAGGAACGGGGTGCCGACCTCCACGAGCTCGGCACCGAGCTCGCGCGACAGGAAGCGCGCGATCGGGATCTCGAGCTGCGAGTCCGGGAAGAAGAACATCCGCTGGCCGCCCAGCGCCTCGCGCAGCCGGCCCAGCGCCACGGCGGCACGCTCGCGCGCACTCGCCGTGACGCGCTCGACGACCTCGGCGCCCACGCCGAAGGCGGCCGCAGCGGCCGTCAACCAGGCCGTGGTCCCCTCGACGCCGATCGGGAACGGGGCCGCGATGCGCGTGGCGCCGCGGGCCTCGAGCGCCCGGGCCGTGTCACCGAGGAAGGGCTGGGCCAGCAGGAAGAGCGTGCCTGGGCCGACAGCCGGCAGCGCGTCGCTGCGCCGGGCCGGCAGGAAGCCGATGGTCGTGCCGGCCGGCAGTCCCAGGCGGCCCAGCAGCCGGGCGAATTGGTCCTCGACGATGTCGGGCAGCGCGCCCACCACCAGCAGCTGCGGCTCGGGCGAGGCCTTCATCACCGGCACCAGCGACGCCAGGCAGGCGTCTTCGCCCTGGGTGAAGGTGGTCTCGATGCCGCTGCCGCTGTAGTTGAGCACCCGCACGCGTGGCAGGAACTGGGTGCTCAGGCGTTCGGCCGCGCGCGAGAGATCGAGCTTGATGACCTCGCTCGGGCAGCTGCCCACGAGGAACAGTGTCTTGATGTCGGGGCGCCGTTCCAGCAGCCGGGTGACCACGCGGTCGAGCTCGTCGTTGGCGTCGGCCAGTCCGGCGAGGTCGCGCTCGTCGAGGATGGCCGTGGCAAAGCGCGGCTCGGCGAAGATCATCACGCCGGCGGCGCTTTGGATCAGGTGCGCGCAGGTGCGCGATCCCACGACCAGGAAGAACGCGTCCTGGATCTTGCGGTGCAGCCAGACGATGCCGGTGAGGCCGCAGAAGACCTCGTGCTGGCCGCGCTCGCGGATGACAGGGGCGGTGCTGCAGCCGGCCGACTGCGGGTGCAGCGGGATGACGGTGTTCATGCGGGCACTCCCTGCTCGGCCGCGTCGGCATCGCGCGCGGCCAGCCGCGCCGCACGCAGCTTCAGCACGAATTGCGTGGCGTTGATCAGGTAGGCCGCGTAGGCGGCGAGCGCCAGCACCATCAGGCCCTGCGGGCCGAGCCAGCCACCGAACAGCGCGGCCAGGTAGGCCGTGTGCAGCGCCAGCACCAGCATGCTGAACACGTCTTCCCAGAAGAACGGCTCGGCGAACAGGTACACGCCGAAGACCACCTTCTCCCAGATGCAGCCCGTGACCATGATGGTGTAGAGCAGCAGCGTCTTCAGCACCACCGAGGCCGTGGCCAGCTCGTAGCCGGCGCCGGTGGCCAGGTAGCGCAGCACCAGCACCACGCTCGTGGCGAAGACCAGGAACTGCAGCGGCGCCAGAACGCCCTGCACGAGCGTCCAGCTCGATGCGTCACGCCGGCGGCGCTGCTCCGGGGTGTACAGCGGGGTCCGGTGGGCGGCGGCTCGCGGGGAAGTGGGCATCGTCGGCTCGGTGGCGGGGTCGGGGACCCGTTGGTGCGGTCGTTGAATGCAGCCTAGGTGTTCAACCGTAGAATGTCAATCGAGATAGACGTAAACTAAGCTTGACACTCTCCGGATCCGAAAGCAGTCATCGACCGGAGTTCCCCAGCAGACCGCGACCGCTCGCAGACGGCGGCGCCTGGAGATGACGTTCGATGACCTCCCGTCTTGCCGCGGCCGGCCGCCGGCGGCCGCAGAAAAACTTGATCCGCTTCTTTGACCGCGTGGGTGTGCCGGTGTACAAGCCGTCATGTGGTCTTGCACGGCAAAGCCGTCGGGCCCGCGACGCGGTCTTCGGGCCGGCCAAGGCCCCGCCGGGTGTGCGCACGCGGTCGGGGAGGGTTGGTGATCCGCGTCGGGGTTCGCAGCCGTCGCCCCTCGGGGTGGCACGCGCGGGGGTCAGGAGGTACCAGCTATGCGCCCCAAACCGTCGGCACGGTCCCCAGGCGTCGATCCCTGCGCGCCGGAGCCCGTGGCCTGGCCGGCGCCCCCGGACGGAGCGCACCCTTCGGGTGTGGACGCCGACTTGAGCACCGTCCGCCTGCGCGTCTCGCGCCTGACCCACACGCTGGAGAACGACGTCATCCCGCGCCTGGTACGCCAGCACCGCGAGCCCGCGCCCGCGGTTGCCGAGGGCGCGGCGCCCAGCCCGGCTGATGTCGAGTCGTTCGTCCAGGCCCTCGTCAACGAGGACGACGACCGCACCGATGGCGTGATCGGTGCCCTGCGCCAGCGCGGGGTGTCCGTCGGCAGTCTCTACATCGATCTGCTCGCCCTGGCCGCTCGCGAGATCGGCGTGCTCTGGGAGCAGGATCGGGTCGACTTCGCCACGGCCACGGTCAGCCTGGGCCGGCTGCAGCGGCTGATGCGCCAGCTGAGCCCGGACTTCGGACGCGGGGTGGAGCACCCGTTCAACGGCCGCCGCGTGCTGCTGACCCAACCCGACACTGAGCAGCACATGTTCGGCCTGTCGATGGTGGCCGAGTTCTTCCGGCGCGAAGGCTGGGACGTCCTCGGCGGCGTCGCCGGGGTCGGCATCGAGGCCGTGGCCTGGGTTCGCCGTGACTGGTTCGATGCCGTCGGCTTCTCGATCGGCAGCGAACTCGGCCTGCCCTGGCTGCGCGATACCATCACGGCTGTGCGGCTGGCTTCACGCAATCCCTCCCTGATCGTCCTCGTGGGCGGGCCGCTGTTTTCGATTCATCCCGAGTGGGCCGGCGAAGTCGGTGCCGATGCCACGACCGACGGGCGCCATGCGCCCGCTCTGGCCGAATCACTCGTGGCTCGCCGCGTGCAGGAGCTGTCCGGGGCTGCGCGCACCACCTGACCACACCACGCCCGCACGAGAAGACCCTTTGATCCCGGCCCGACACCGCCGTCGTCATGCGGAGCGCCCCGCATGAAGCGCCCGACGGCCCGGCAGCAGGACCTCATTGCCGACATCGACGCGCGGGCGGCCAACCGGCTGCTTGGCACCGCCAGCGACCTCGTCCTCGTGCTCGACCGCGAGGGCCAGGTGCTGGATGTGCACGTACCCGACGAGCAACTCGCGGCCCTGCTCGGCGCCGGATGGCGCGGGCGCCCGTGGCGCGAGCTCGTCACGGCTGAAGGCCGCGACAAGATCGATGCGCTGCTGGCCGACGCCCGCTCGGGCGCGCCGACCCGCTGGCGCCAGGTCAACCATGCCGTGGCTGGGCGCGACGACGTGCCCGTCAGCTACACCGCCTTGTCGCTGGCCGACAACGCCGCCGCGCGCAAGCCCGCGCTGCTGGCCCTGGGCCGCGACCTGCGCGCCACGGCCCAGCTGCAACGACGCCTCGTCGACGCGCAGCAGGCCATGGAGCGTGACTACTGGCGCTTCCGCGAAGCCGAGACGCGCTACCGCACGCTGTTCCAGACCGCCGCCGAGGCGGTGCTCATCGCCGACGGCCTGAGCCTGAAGGTGCTCGAGGCCAACCCGGCGGCCGAGGGCCTGTTCGGGCGCGGTCCGGGCCGGCTGGGCGGCGCCGCGCTGCTGTCCCTGTTCGACACCGGCGCACAGCCGCGCCTGCAGCAGCTGCTGACCGCCACGCGCAGCGGCGCGCTCGACACCACGCTGGACCGCGCGCGTGCCCGCCTGGCGCCCGGTGCCACCGCGCCGGCCGAGGCCGAGTTCGAGGTGTCCGTGGCGGTGTTCCGCCAGCAGCAGACGGCGCAGTTGCTGGTGCGGGTGCGCCCGACCTCGGCCGCGCCGGCCGCCGGGCGCCGAACGGCCCGGGCCGGACTGCCGACGCCACCCGACACCCATGCCCACCTGCTGGAGGCCTACGAGCGCCAGACGGCCGAGGCGCTGGCCTTCACCGATGCGCAGGGGCGCGTGCTGCGGGCCAACGCCGCGTTCGCCGCGCTGGCGCAGCTGGCCAGCCCCGACGCCGCCCGCGGCGAGCTGCTGGACCGCTGGCTCGGCCGCACCGGCGTCGAGCTGAACGTGCTGCTGACCAACCTGCGCAACAGCCCGGTCGTGGCCGCCTTCCCGACGGTTCTGCGCGGCGAGGTCGGCGTCGAACACGAGGTCGAGGTGTCGGCCACGCGGCTGGACGCCGGGCCGACGCCGGCGCTGGCCTTCGCCATCCGCGACATCGAGCGCCGCATCGAGGGCAGCGAGCGCACCGCCACGCCGCTGGGCCGCTCGCCGACCGAACTGACCGAGCTCGTCGGCCGCGTCCCGATGAAGGACATCGTCGCCGAGACGGCCGAGGTGATCGAGCAGCTGTGCATCGAGACGGCGCTGCAGATGACCAACAACAACCGCGCGCTGGCGGCGCAGTTCCTCGGTCTTTCGCGACAGAGCCTGTACGTCAAGCTGCGCCGCTACGACCTCGGCGGCCCCGAAGGCCTGGGCGACGGTGACGACTAGCGCCGCCGTGTCGGACGCTGTGTGACCTCCCGAAGTCAATCCGAATTGACGCACCTACTGTAAATTCGGATTGACGATTCCAGGCCCAGGGCGCACCATGCCGCCATGGCCTTGCCCGCGCCCTCGGCGGTTGCCGAACTGCTGAAGCCGATCACCTGGTTCCCGCCGATGTGGGCGTTCGGGTGCGGCGTCGTCGCCTCCGGGCAGTCGCTCGACGGCCGCCTGGGCCTCATCGCCGCCGGTGTGCTGCTGGCCGGCCCCGCCGTGTGCGCCACCAGCCAGGCCGTCAACGACTGGTTCGATCGCCACGTCGACGCCATCAACGAGCCGCATCGCCCCATCCCCTCGGGCCGCATGCCCGGTCGTTGGGGGCTGTACGTCGCCGTGCTGTGGACGCTGCTGTCGCTGCTGCTGTCGATGGCGCTCGGCCCCTGGGGCTTCGGCGCCGCGGTCGTGGGGCTGCTGCTGGCCTGGGCCTACAGCGCGCCGCCGCTGCGCCTGAAGCGCAATGGCTGGTGGGGCAACGCCGCCTGCGGCGTGTGCTACGAGGGCCTGGCCTGGGTCACCGGCGCGGCCGTGATGGCCGGTGGGCAGATGCCCGACCTGCGTTCGCTGATCCTCGCCGCGCTGTACAGCGCCGGCGCACACGGGATCATGACGCTGAACGACTTCAAGTCCATCCAGGGCGACCGGCAGATGGGCATTGCGTCGCTGCCGGTTCAGCTGGGCCCGCGCCGGGCCGCCATCGCCGCAGCCGGCACCATGGTGCTGTCGCAGGGCCTGGTGATCGCGCTGCTGCTCGACTGGGGCCGCCCCTGGCATGCCGTCGCCATCGGCGGCCTGGTGGCCGCGCAGCTGCTGATGGCCCGGCGCTTCGTCGCCGCGCCGGTGGAGCGGGCGGTCTGGTTCAGTGGCCTGGGCGTCACGTTGTACGTCGCCGGCATGCTCATCAGTGCGTTTGCGCTGCGGGGGCTGGCGTGAGCGGCCCGCGCCGGCCGGCAGGAGTGCTCTGATGAGCTGGTTCTCGATCTTCCGCATGGGCCTGGTGCAGCTGGCGCTGGGCGCCATCGTCGTGCTCACCACGTCGACGCTCAACCGCGTGATGGTGGTCGAGCTCCAGCTGGCCGCCCTGGTGCCCGGCCTGATGGTGGCACTGCACTACGCGGTGCAGCTCACGCGCCCGCGCATGGGCTTCGGCTCCGACCGCGGCGGCCTGCGAACGCCCTGGATCGTGGGCGGCATGGTCGTGCTGGCGCTGGGCGGGTTCGGCGCCGCCGTCGGCACCGCCTGGGCGGCCACGTCTCCCGCAGCGGGCCTGGCGCTGGCCGCGGCGAGCTTCGTGCTCGTCGGGCTGGGGGTGTCGGCCACCGGCACCTCGGTGCTGGTGCTGCTGGCCACGCGCGTGCCCGAGGCCCGCCGCGCCGGCGCGGCGACGCTGGTGTGGGTGATGATGATCGTGGGCCTGGCCGGCAGCGCCGGGCTGTCCGGCCGCTTCCTGGACCCGTTCAACCCGGCGCGGCTGGTGCTGGTGTCCGGCGTCGTGTCGGCGCTGGCACTGGCCCTGGCGCTGGTGGCCATTGCCGGCATCGAGCGGCGCGCCGCGCGCGTGACCGAGCCCAGCACCGACCGGCCCGACTTCCGCGCCGCTCTGCGCGAGGTCTGGGCCGAGCCCGACGCGCGCCGGTTCACGATCTTCGTCTTCGTCTCGATGCTGGCCTACAGCGCGCAGGATCTCATCCTGGAGCCCTTCGCGGGCGTGCGCTTCGGCTTCACGCCGGGTGAGAGCACCCAGTTGTCGGGGCTGCAGCACGGCGGCACGCTGGCCGGCATGCTGCTGGCCGCGATGGCCGGGCGCCGCATCGCCGGCGTGGGGCTGGGCTCGCTGCGGCAGTGGATCGTCGGTGGCTGCCTGGCTTCGGCGCTGGCACTGGCCGGGCTCGTCGTGGGCGCCGCGCTCGGGCCGGGCTGGCCGCTCAACGCCAACGTCTTTGCGCTCGGCGTGGCCAACGGCGCGTTCTCGATTGCCGCGATCGGCTCGATGATGGCTCTGGCCGGCCACGGCCGCGCCTCGCGCGAAGGCACCCGCATGGGCCTGTGGGGCGCGGCGCAGGCAGTGAGCTTCGCCCTGGGCGGCGTCGCGGGCACGGCGGCCAGCGACCTGGTGCGCTGGGTGCTGGGCTCGCAGGTCGGCGCCTATGCGCTGGTCTTCGCGCTGGAAGCCGTTCTCTTCGTCGCCGCGGCCGCGTTGGCGCTGCGCATCGCGCTGCCGGCCCGTGCCGGCACCGGCGCCGATGCCCCGATCGACCCGATCGACCCAATCGACCCAATCGACCCGAACCCCCGCGCCACCTCGCGCGCAGGAGAAACCGCATGAACGCTTCGTACACCTATGACGCGGTTGTCGTCGGCGGCGGCCCGGCCGGTGCCACGGCGGCCCACGACCTGGCCCGCCAGGGCCTGAGCGTGCTGCTGCTGGACCGTGCAGGCCGCACCAAGCCCTGCGGTGGCGCGATCCCGCCGCGGCTGATCAAGGACTTCGACATCCCCGATCACCTGCTGGTGGCCAAGGCCCGCTGCGCGCGCATGGTGTCGCCGTCCGACCAGCGCGTGGACATCCCGATCGAAGGCGGCTTCGTCGGCATGGTCGACCGCGACGTCTTCGACGAGTGGCTGCGCGAGCGCGCGGCCTCGGCCGGTGCCGTGCGCCGGCGCGGCCGTTTCACCGAGCTCGGCCGCGACACCGATGGCACCGCCGTCGTGCACTTCGAGACCGACGCCCGGCCGGGCAGCGAGCGCGGCGCACAGCCGCCGGCGCGGGCGCAGGTGCGCGCGCGCTGCGTGATCGGCGCCGACGGCGCGAAGAGCGAGGTGGCCCGCCAGAGCGTGCCGGGGGCCGAGCGCACGCACTACGTGTTCGCCTACCACGAGATCGTCGCCCGCCCCGACGAGCCGCCAGCCGGCTACGACCCGAGCCGCTGCGACGTCGTCTACCGCGGCGAACTGTCGCCCGACTTCTACGGCTGGGTGTTCCCGCACGGCGACACGCTGTCCATCGGCACCGGCAGTGCCGACAAGGGCTTCTCGCTGCGCAACGCCACGG
>JAIXTY010000014.1 GCA_027483705.1 Rubrivivax sp. | reverse complement strand
GCCCGACGACGCCCGCGGCATGATCGTCAAGGCCTGCGTGGTGCTGAAGCCCGGCCACGGGGGTGACGCGGCCGTGACCACCGCGCTGCAGGACTTCGTCAAGCAGACGATTGCGCCCTACAAGTACCCGCGCGAGGTGGTGTTCCGCGCCAGCCTGCCGCGCACCGAAACCGGCAAGCTGCAGCGCTTCCGCCTCAAGCAGGACTCGGCCTGATTCAGTCGGCCGCCGCCGGCGGCTTCAGCCCGAACAGCGCCGCCACCGCCTCGCGGTACTGCTCGCGCCCCAGCGAATTGGTGTTGTGGTGCGAGCCGCCCTCCACCAGCACGAAGCGCTTGGGATCGGCCGCGCGCTCGAAGAGGCGCCGGCCCAGCTCAGGCGGGATCAGCCGGTCTTCGCTGCCGTGCACCACCAGCACTGGGGCGCCGACGCGGCCGATGCGCTCGCCGGCCTCGAAGCGCTGCGTGATCAGCGGCCCCACCGGCAGCCAGCCCCACTTGAAGGTGGCCACGACCTCGCGGATGGACGGGAAGCTGCCCTCGACGATGAGGCCGCGCTCGTCGGGCACCTGCGCCGCCAGGTTGACGGCGATGGCGCCGCCCAGCGAGTGGCCGAACACGTAGCGCGGCACGCCGGGGTGGCGCTCGCCCAGCCAGCGCCAGGCGGCCAGGGCGTCTTCGGTGGCCTCGGCCTCGCCGGGCAGCTGCGGGCTGCTCTGGCCGAAGCCGCGGTAGTCGATGCCCAGCACCGCAAAGCCCAGGTCGTGCATGCGGCGCATGCGGTTGGCGCTGCTGCGCACGTCCCAGCGCGCGCCGTGCAGGTACAGCAGCACGGGGGCCCGCGCATCGCGCTGCGGCAGCCACAGGCCGTGCAGGCGCACGGGCTCGGCGGCGCCGGCCGGGCGGTGATCGATCCACACGTCCTGCAGACCTTCTGCTGCCGCGCCGCCCCAGCTGCGCGTGCCGGGCTGGAAGATCCATTCGCGCTGCTTCTCGTCGAGCGTGGCGCAGCCGGCCAGCAGGCCGACGACGCCCGCCACGGCCAGCAGCAGCGCCAGGCCCCGGCGGCGCGTGACGGCGGGCAGGCGAGGGCGGTTCATCGTAGGGGGTGTCGGTGTCGAAGGGGTGGGGAAGGGGCGGGGTGCATCTTGACATCGCCGGCCACCACCGGCACTGCCGGGGGCTTGGCAGGGGGCCCACCCCCTTGCGGCGGACCGGGGTGCGGACTAGGCTTGCCCCGGTGCTTCACCGGAGGTGACCATGAAGTCGGTGTCCGAACTGCTGAAGTCCCGCGACGGCACGTTGTGGCACGTGCGCCCCGACGACTCGGTCTACGCCGCGCTGGAGGTGCTGGCGCACCACGACGTCGGCGCGCTGGTGGTGATGGACGGCCCGCGCCTGGCCGGCGTCGTCAGCGAGCGCGACTACACGCGCAAGGTCGCGCTGCAGGGCCGCAACTCGCGCACCACCACGGTGGCCGACATCATGACGCGGCAGGTCTACACCGTCTCGCCGCACACCAGCACGCAGGTCTGCATGGCGCTGCTCAGCGAGAAGAAGATCCGCCACCTGCCGGTGGTCGACGGCAGCACGGTGCTGGGCATGATCTCCATCCGCGACATCATGGACGACATCATCGCGGACCGCGAAGAGACCATCGCCCAGCTCGAGAGCTACATCCACTCTTGACGCAGCCCACGCTCGGCACCGGCACCACGGCCGCGCCTGTCACGGCCGAGCCGGGGCCTGCACGGTATCCTCGGCAGCCCATGAGCGAGCACCCGGGCCGCGAGGCCGTCGACATCGCGATCCAGCGCGAGATGCTGCAGGTCGCGCTGCGCAATTCCGCGCGGTCGGTGGGCTTGCTGATGGCGGCGGTGGTCTTCATGGCCTGGCTGGGCACCAACGTCGGCCGCCCCTGGGCCGCGGCACTGGTGGCGCTGCTGGGCACCGCGGTGTCGGTCTGGCGCTGGCAGATCACGGCGCGCTGGAGCGCCACCACCGAGCACTCGGCCGAGGCCATCACCGCGGCCACCCGCCAGCTCGAGGCCAACGCCGTGGCCGTGGGCCTGATGTGGGGCGTGGCCACGGTCTTCATCTACCCGCTGCTGCAGGGGCCGCTGGCCTCGACCTACGTGATTGCCATGACGGGCTCGGTGGCCATCGCGGCGCTGTTCATGGCCATGGCCGGGCGCGCCTTCCGCATCCTGCTGGCCTTCCAGGTGCTGACGCTGGTGGGCGTGTCGCTGCTGGTGGAGCGGGTGTTCTCGTTGCCGATGGCATTGCTGACGCTGCTGTTCGGCTACACCATGCTGCGCGCCACGCGTGAGTTCCGCGAGATCAACATCGCCTCGCTGCGCGACCGCCAGGCCGCCGACGAGTCGCGCCGCTCGCTGGAGCGCGCGGTCGAGGAGGCCCGCGCCGCCGACGCCGCCAAGAGCCAGTTTCTGGCCACCATGAGCCATGAGATCCGCACCCCGATGAACGGCGTGCTCGGCGCCATGGACCTGCTGAAGGAGACCCCGCTCGACCAGCGCCAGCGCCGCCTGGTGCGCACCGCGGCGCAGTCGGGCGAGTCGCTGATGGAGATCCTCAACGACGTGCTCGATCACTCCAAGATCGAGGCCGGCAAGCTGAACCTGGCGACCTCGCCGACCTCGCTGCACTCGGTGGCGATGTCGGCCGCGGCGCTGTTCCGGGCGCGCGCCGAGACCAAAGGCCTGACGCTGGCGCTGGAGATCGAGGCCGACGTGCCCGACGGCGTCATCGCCGACGGCCCGCGCCTGAAGCAGGTGCTGCTGAACCTGCTGTCCAACGCCGTGAAGTTCACCGAACGCGGGCGCATCGCCCTGCGCCTGGCGCTGCAGGCGCGTGAGCCGCACGCCGTGCGCGTGCGCTTCGAGGTGCAGGACAGCGGCGTCGGCATCCCGGCCGAGGAGCTGGACCGCGTGTTCCTGCCGTTCACGCAGTTCGGCGGCTCGCGCTCGCGGCTGGCGGGCGGCACGGGCCTGGGCCTGTCGATCAGCCAGCGCATCACCGAGGCCATGGGCGGCCGCATCGAGGTCACGAGCCGCGTCGGCACCGGCTCCACGTTCTGGTTCACGCTGTTCCTGCCGCTGGCCCCCGAGGTGCCGCCCCGGCCGGTGGACAGCGACTTCGCAGGGCTCGACGGCGGGGACCTGCTCGAGGGCGTGGTGCTGCTGGTCGAGGACAACGAGGTCAACCGCCTCATCGGCACCGAGATGCTGCGCAGCTTCGGGCTCGAGGTGAAGGTGGCCCACGACGGCGCGCAGGCGCTGCAGCTGCTGGAGCAGCACCGCATCGACCTCGTGCTGATGGACATCGGCATGCCGGTGCTGGACGGCCACGAGGCCACGCGCCGCCTGCGCGAACGCGAGCAGCGCCTGACGCTGCCGCGCGTGCCGGTGGTGGCGCTGACGGCCTACGCCTTCGAGAGCGACGCCGCCAAGGCGCTGGACGCCGGCATGGACGCGCACATCGCCAAGCCGTACTCGCGCGAGCAGCTCAAGGAGCTCATCCAGCGCTGGCTATAGCCGGCCCCCACGCTCCCTGCGGTCGCTGCCCCCCGAGGGGGCGCCCATCGGCGGACCGGCGGAGCCGGCTCCGCGATGGTGGCCTGGTGGCTCAGCCGCCCGTGCGGTGCTGGTGCAGCATCAGCAGGCCGTCGAAGATCAGGCTGTCCACCACCTCGAAGGCGAGGTCGGTGATGCCCGAGAGCTTCTGGGCCGCGCCGCCGGTCATCAGCAGCAGCGGTTCAGCGCCGGTGCGCTCGCGCAGGCGGCGGGCCTGGCGTTCGATGGCGCCGGCCATGGCGTTGCTGCCGCCGCTCATCAGCGCGTCGGACGTGTTGGTGGGGAAGTCCACGACCTCGCCCGTGGGCACCTTCAGGCCCGCGGTGCCCATCTCCAGCGCACGCTGCATCAGGCCGAAGCCGGGCAGGATGAGCCCGCCCAGGAAGCGGCCCGAGGCGTCGAGCGCGTCCACCGTGACGCAGGTGCCCACCATCACCACCAGCGCCGGCCGCGGCCGGCCGCGCTGCAGCAGGTGCCAGCGCGCGCCGGCCAGCGCCACCCAGCGGTCGGCGCCCAGCCGGGCCGGGTAGTCGTAGCCGTTGACGAGGCCGGCCTCCTCGGGCTTGGCCACCACCCAGTGCGGCTCCAGGTCCCAGAGCTCCATCTGCTCCTCGACGCGGCGGCGCACGTGGTCGCCGGCGACGATGCAGCCCAGCATGGCCTGCGGCGGCGGCAGCGTCTTCCAGTGGCGGTCGGCCAGCTCGTCGATGGTCTCCAGGAACACCGCACCCTGGTGCAGCGGCTCGGTGCCGGGCCGCGGCGCGCCGAAGAGCGCCCACTTCAGGCGGGTGTTGCCGGTGTCGATGGCCAGAAACATGGGCGGCAAGGCTAGCAGGGATGCCGCGGGTGTCCATGGCATCATCGCGAATTGACGTTTACGTCAACGTCAACAGACCGTCTGGGGCTGCACCATGACCGACCTCTCCGCCGAATCCCGGGCGCTGGCCGCCTACCGCCCGACAAACAAGGTCCGCTTCGTCACCGCCGCGAGCCTGTTCGACGGCCACGACGCGGCCATCAACATCATGCGGCGGCTGCTGCAGGGCATGGGCGCCGAGGTCATCCACCTCGGCCACAACCGCAGCGTCGACGAGGTCGTCACCGCGGCGCTGCAGGAAGACGTGCAGGGCATCGCCATCAGCAGCTACCAGGGCGGGCACGTCGAGTACTTCAAGTACATGGTCGAGCTGCTGCGGCAGCGCGGCGGCGAGCACATCCAGGTGTTCGGCGGCGGCGGCGGTGTCATCGTGCCGGCCGAGATCCGCGAGCTGCAGGCCAGCGGCGTGGCCCGCATCTACAGCCCCGAGGACGGCCAGCGCATGGGCCTGCAGGGGATGATCGGCGAGATGCTGATGCGCTGCGACAGCGACCTCTCGGCCCACGCCCCGGCCGACGCCGCCGCGCTGCAGGGCCACACGCCCGAGGCCTGGCGCGCGCTGGCCCAGGCCATCACGGCGCTGGAGAACGGGCGCGCCGCCGAGGGCCTGAAGGCCTCGATGGCCGCCGCCGCGCAGGCCGCGGCCCGTCCGGTGCCCGTGCTGGGCATCACCGGCACCGGCGGCGCCGGCAAGAGCAGCCTCACCGACGAGCTGATCCGCCGCCTGCGGCTGGACCAGGACGACCAGCTGCGCATCGCCGTCGTCAGCATCGACCCCAGCCGGCGCAAGAGCGGCGGCGCGCTGCTCGGCGACCGCATCCGCATGAACGCCATCTCGCCGTGGCAGCGTGGGCCGCGCGTCTTCATGCGCAGCCTGGCCACGCGCGACTTCGGCAGCGAGATCAGCCAGGCCCTGCCCGACGTGCTGACGGCCTGCCGGGCGGCGGGCTTCGACCTGATCGTCGTCGAGACCTCGGGCATCGGCCAGGGCGACGCCGCCATCGTGCCGCTGGTCGACGTGCCGATGTACGTGATGACGCCGGAGTTCGGCGCCGCCAGCCAGCTCGAGAAGATCGACATGCTCGACTTCGCCGAGTTTGTGGCCATCAACAAGTTCGACCGCAAGGGTGCGCTCGACGCGCTGCGCGACGTCGCCAAGCAGGTGCAGCGCAACCGCGAGGCTTGGGACATCAAGCCCGACCAGATGCCGGTGTTCGGCACCATGGCCAGCCGCTTCAACGACGACGGCGTGACGGCGCTGTACCAGGCTCTGAAGCCCGCCTTGGCCGAGAAAG
>JAIXTY010000232.1 GCA_027483705.1 Rubrivivax sp. | reverse complement strand
GAACGCGTTCGACTTCCCCGGCTTTGTGCCGGCCTACGTGCGACCCCTCTTCTGCCGCGGCAAGGGGCCGTTCCGCTGGGTGGCGCTCAGTGGCGACCCGGAAGACATCCGCAAGACCGACGCCAAGATGAAGGAGCTGTTCCCGGAGGACGCGCACCTGCACCGCTGGCTCGACATGGCCGGCGAGCGCATCGCCTTCCAGGGCCTGCCGGCGCGCATCTGCTGGATCGGCCTGGGCGAGCGCCATCGCGCGGGGCTGGCCTTCAATCAGATGGTGAAGAGCGGCGAGCTGAAGGCGCCCATCGTCATCGGGCGCGACCATCTGGACAGCGGCCGCGTCGCCAGCCCCAACCGCGAGACCGAGGCCATGAAGGACGGGTCCGATGCGGTCAGTGACTGGCCGCTGTTGAACGCGCTGCTCAACACCGCCGGTGGCGCCACCTGGGTGAGCCTGCACCACGGCGGCGGCGTCGGCATGGGCTACTCGCAACACAGCGGCGTGGTCATCGTCTGTGACGGCACCGAGGCGGCGGCGAAGCGCATCGAGCGCGTGCTCTGGAACGACCCCGCCACCGGCGTGATGCGCCACGCCGATGCCGGCTACGAAACCGCCGTGCAGTGCGCGCGCGAGCAGGGCCTGAACCTGCCGATGGTGAAGTGAAGGGCGGACCGCGATGTTGCTGCGCCCCGGGGAACTGACGCTCGACGAACTGCAGGCCATCCATTCGGGATTGCAGCCCCTGCTGCTGGACCCGCAGGCGCTGCCCGGCATCCGCGCCAGCGCGGCCGTGGTGCAAGCCGCGGCGGCGGGCGATGCGCCGGTGTATGGCGTCAACACCGGCTTCGGCAAGCTGGCCTCCACGCGCATCAGCAGCGAAGACCTCGCCACGCTGCAGTGGAACCTGATCCGCAGCCACAGCGTGGGCGTGGGCGAGCCGCTCGCGCCCGCGGTGGTGCGGCTGATGCTGGCGCTGAAGGCAGCGAGCCTGGGGCGGGGGCACAGCGGCGTGCGGCCGGTGGTGATCGACAGCCTGCTGGCGGTGCACAACGCCGGCCTCGTGCCCTATGTGCCCAGCCAGGGCAGCGTCGGCGCCAGCGGCGACCTGGCCCCGCTGTCGCACATGACGCTGGCACTGATGGGCGAGGGCTTCTTCCTGCGCGCCGACGGCAGCCGCGAGCCCGCCGCCGAAGGCCTGGCGCGCTGCGGCATCGCGCCGCTGCAGCTGGCGGCCAAGGAAGGCCTGGCGCTGATCAACGGCACGCAGACCAGCACGGCGCTGGCGCTGCACGCGCTCTTCAGCTTCGAGCCGGTGCTGGAGAGCGCGCTGGTGGTGGGCGCGCTGACGGTGGACGCGGCGCGCGGCAGCGACGGCCCGTTCGACCCGCGCATCCACGCTCTGCGCGGGCAACCGGGGCAGATCGACGTGGCTCGCTACTACCGCGCGCTGCTGGCCGGCAGCGCCATCCGCAAGAGCCACGAAGAGGGCGACGACCGCGTGCAGGACCCGTACTGCCTGCGCTGCCAGCCGCAGGTGGTGGGCGCTTGCCTGGACCAACTGCGCCATGCCGCGCTGGTGCTGCTGCGCGAGGCCAACGCCGTCACCGACAACCCATTGGTCTTTGCGGAAGATGGCGCCATGGTCTCCGGCGGCAACTTCCACGCCGAGCCCGTGGCGCTGGCCGCCGACGCCATGGCCAACGCCATCGCCGAGGTGGGTGCCATCGCCGAGCGGCGCATCGCCATGCTCATCGACAGCGGCGTCTCGCGCCTGCCGCCCTTCCTGACGCCCAACGCCGGGCTCAACAGCGGCTTCATGATCGCGCACGTCACCGCGGCCAGCCTGGCCAGCGAGAACAAGAGCCTCGCGCACCCGGCCAGCGTCGACAGCCTGCCCACCAGCGCCAACCAGGAAGACCATGTCTCGATGGCCACCTTCGCGGCGCGGCGGCTGCAGCCGATGATCGACAACGTGGCGCACATCCTCGGCATCGAGCTGCTGGCCGCGGCGCAGGGCGTGGACTTCCTGCGCCCCTTGCAGAGCTCGCCGGCGCTGGAGCAGGTGCACGGCCTCTTGCGCGCGCAGTGCCCCTCGATGATGCAGGACCGCTACCTTGCGCCCGACATCGAGGCCGCCACCGCGCTGGTGCGCGGCGGCGCGCTGGGCGCGGTGTTCCGCAACCTGCCGGACCTGCCGGCGCTGTGGGTGCCGGCCTGATGCGTGCTCGGGCGTCGGGGCGGGCCGCGCTGCTGGCGTGCGCCCTGGGCCTGCTGGCCCTGGTCGCCGTGGCGCAGCCGCTGACGCTGCGCTTCGAGGCCGACCTGCGCGCCGAAGCCGCCGCGGGCCGCTTCGACCCCGCGCGCGACCGCGTCGAGCTGCGCGGCGGTTTCGCGCCGCTGTCGTGGGCGCAGGGCCTGCCGCTGCAGCCGCAAGCCGATGGCCGCTGGGCTCTGAGCGTGGTCTTCCCGCGTCGCCCGGCCGGCGGTCAGCCGGTGCCGCACAAGTTCCGTGTCGTGCGCGCGGGCCAGGGGCCCGACGAGGGCTGGGAGCCTGGTCCCAACCACGCGGCGCTGCTCACCAGCGCAGCCCCCTTGGTGGCGCGTGTCTTCGGCAGCGAGGCCACGCCGGCAGCCAGCCGCATCACCGGCACGCTGGTCACGGTCGAGCCCGAGGTCGGTGCGTCCGGCACGAGCCACCCGCTCGCCCGCCCCGTGTGGGTGTGGCTGCCGCCCGGCTACGAGCGCGACACCGCGCGCCGCTACCCCGTGCTCTACCTGCACGACGGCCAGAACATGTTCGATGCGCGCAGCGCCGGCGCCGAGTGGGGCATCGACGAGGCCGCACAGGCCCTGGTCGAGGCGCGAGCCATCGCGCCCTTCATCGCCGTGGGCGTGCCCAGCGGCCGCGATCGGGTGCGCGAGCTCACGCCCACGGCCGACCGCCGCCACGGCGGTGGCGGCCTGCCGGCCTACACGGCCTGGCTGCTCGAGGAGCTCAAGCCGCAGATCGACCGGCGCTTCCGCACGCGGCCCGAGGCGGTGCACACAGCAGTCGGCGGTTCGTCGCTGGGCGGCGTCGCCTCGTTGTGGATCGCGCTGCACCGCAGCGACCGCGTGGGCGCCGCGCTCGTCGTCTCGCCGTCGATGTGGTGGGACGACTTCCTGCCGCGCCGCGACGTGCTGGCCACGCCGGCACCCGCGCCGCTGCCGCGGCTGTGGCTGGACATGGGCGCGCACGAAGGCGAGGGCGTCTTCGCCGAGAGCCGTGCGCTGCGCGACGCGCTGCGCTCCCGCGGCTGGGGCGGCACGAAGATCGCTTACGTCGAAGACCCCGAAGGCCGCCACGACGAGCTCAGCTGGGCCGGCCGTGTCGAGGGCATGCTGAAATTCCTGTTCCCACCCAACCCGGAGGATCGTCCATGAAGAAGTCCCTGCTCGCCGTTGCCGCCAGCCTCGTTGCCACGTTCGCCAGCTTTGGCGCGGCGGCCCAGACGGCGGTGTCCATCGGCATCTCCGGCTGGACCGGCTTTGCGCCGCTGACGCTGGCCAAGGAGGCGGGCCTCTTCAAGAAGCACGGCCTGGACGTGACGATCAAGAAGATCCCGCAGAAGGACCGCCACCTGGCCATCGCCAGCGGCGACATCCAGTGCGCCGCCACGACGGTGGAGACCTGGATCGTCTGGAACGCCAACGGCGTGGCCACGACGCAGATCTTCCAGCTCGACAAGAGCTTCGGCGCCGACGGCATGGTGGTCAAGCCCGGCATCAACAGCATCAAGGAGCTCAAGGGCAAGACCGTGGCCGCCAGCGCGCCCGGTACGGCGCCCTACTTCACGCTGGCCTGGATGCTGGCCAAGAACGGCATGACGCTGAAGGACGTGAACATCGTCAACCTCGAGCCGCAGGCCGCGGCCAACGCCATGATCGCCGGCACCGCCAACCTCGACGCGGCCATGACCTACGAGCCCTTCCTGAGCGCGGTGCGCGCCAAGCCCGAGGCCGGCAAGATCATCGCCACGACGCTGGACTACCCGATGGTGATGGACACCTTCGGCTGCACGCCCAAGTTCCTGGCCGACAACGCCGCCGCGGCGCAGGGCCTGGCCAACGCCTACTTCGACGCGCTGGCCATGATCAAGGCCGACCCCAAGAAGAGCTTCGAGATCATGGGCGCCGACGTCAAGCAGACCGGCGAGGCCTTCGAGAAGAGCCAGGCCTTCCTGCGCTGGCAGGACAAGGCCGCGAACCAGAAGTTCTTTGCCGGCGAGCACGCGCAGTTCAGCAAGGAGGCGGCCGATCTGCTGCTGGCCGCTGGCATCATCAGGCAGGTGCCCGACCTGACGAAGCTCGCCGACACGCGCTTCATCAAGTGACCCCCTTCCTGTGAAGCCGCTCGTGCCGGTGTCGCCCGGCGCACGCGTTGCGCTGGGCGTCAGCTTCTTCGTCGTCTTCGTGGCCGTCTGGGCCGCCGTCACCTTCGGCGGCCTGGTGCCGAAGATCTTTCTCGCCGATCCGGTGCAGATGCTGAAGAGCGGCTGGGTGCTGCTCACCGAGATGGGCTTTGCGCACGACATCGGCATGACGGTGTGGCGCGTGGTGGGCGGCTTCGTCATCGCCGCGGCGCTGGCCTTGCCGCTGGGCGTGCTGATGGGCGCCTACAAGCCCATCGAGGCCTTCTTCGAGCCCTTCGTCAGCTTTGCGCGCTACCTGCCGGCGAGTGCCTTCATCCCGCTGCTCATCCTGTGGGTGGGCATCGGCGAGGCGCAGAAGCTGGCCGTCATCTTCATCGGCAGCTTCTTCCAGCTGGTGCTGATGATCGCGGTGACGGTGGGCAACACGCGGCGCGATCTGGTCGAGGCCGCCTACACGCTGGGCGTGAAGGACGCGTCGCTGATCCGCCGCGTGCTGATCCCCGGCGCCGCGCCCGAGATCGCCGAGACGCTGCGCATGGTGCTGGGCTGGGCCTGGACCTACGTGATCGTGGCCGAGCTCATCGGCGCCAGCAGCGGCATCGGCCACATGATCACCGACAGCCAGGCGCTGCTGGCCACCGACCAGATCATCTTCGGCATCATCGTCATCGGCCTCATCGGGCTGGTGAGCGACTTCGCCTTCAAGGCCGCCAACCGGCGCCTGTTTCCATGGGCGCAGCTCGGCCGATGAAGCCCATCCTCAGCATCCGCGGCGTCGAGCGCCGCTTTGACACTACGCTCGCGCTGCAGGCCACCAGCCTGGACGTGGCCGAGAACGCCTTCATCACCATCCTCGGCCCCAGCGGCTGCGGCAAGAGCACGCTGCTGCGCATCGTGGCGGGCCTGGACCAGCCCACCGCCGGCGAGGTGCTGCTCGACGGCGAGCGTGTGCAGGGCCCGGGCGCCGACCGCGGCATGGTGTTCCAGAGCTACACGCTGTTCCCGTGGCTGAACGTGCTCGACAACGTCTGCTTCGGCCTGCGCGAGCGTGGGTTGCCGCGCGCGCAGCAGCTCGAGCTGGCCCAGGGCTTCATCGAGCAGGTGGGCTTGAGGGGCTTCGAGCGGCACTTCCCCAAGCAGCTGTCGGGCGGCATGCAGCAGCGAACGGCCATCGCGCGTGCGCTGGCCAACGACCCGCGCATGCTGCTGATGGACGAGCCCTTCGGCGCGCTCGACCACCAGACGCGCGAACTGATGCAGGAGCTGCTGCTGGGCATCTGGGAGCGGCAGCAGAAGACGGTGCTCTTCGTCACCCACGACATCGACGAGGCCGTGTTCATGGGCAGCCGCGTGGTGGTGATGAGCGCGCGGCCGGGCCGCATCAAGCTCGACCGCCCGGTCGAGCTGCCGCACCCGCGGCACTACTCGGTGAAGACGACGCCGGCGTTCGCGGCGCTGAAGGCCGAGCTGACCGAAGCGGTGCGCGCCGAGGTCATCGCGGCGCAGGCCCTCACGCCTTGATCTCGGTGCGGTTGCGCCCGCCGCGCTTGGCCGCGTAGAGCGCGTCGTCGGCGGCGGCCAGCAGCGCCTCGAGCGTGGCCGTGGCCGGCCCGTGCCCAGCGATGCCGGCCGAGAACGTCACCGGCTCCGGCAGCTGCGCCAGCCGCCAGCGCGCGACGATCTCGCGCAGCGCCTGCACGCGGGCCGTGGCCTGGGCCGGCGTGGCGCCCGGCAGCAGCAGCGCGAACTCCTCGCCGCCGACGCGAAAGAGCGTGTCGCCCGCGCGCAGGCCGCTGCGCAGCGCCGCGGCAAAGTCGCGCAGCACAGCGTCGCCGGTGGCGTGGCCATGGCTGTCGTTGATGCGCTTGAAGTGGTCCAGGTCCAGCAGCACCAGCGACAGCGGGGCATCGGGCGCGGCTGTCTCGTGGCCATGGCGCTCGGCCAGTGCGCGGCGGTTCAGCAAGCCGGTGAGCGGGTCGTGCATGGCCTGCTCGCGCAGCAGCGCCTGCAGCGCGGTGGCCTTGTCGAGGTCGGCCTCGCGCGCCGCCAGCGTGCGCTGCGTCTCGGTGTGCGCGAGGTGGCGCTCGCTCACGTCGTGCAGCTGCAGCAGCGCGCCGACCTGGCGCCCGTGCAGACGCAGCTCGCGCCGCTGCAGCTCGTACCAGGCCGGTGGGTCGGCCAGTTCCAGCAGCGCCACGGCCTCGTCACGCGTGGCGGCGAGCGCGGCGCCGAAGCGCGGCCAGTCGGGCAGCGGCCGGTCCAGCGGCGGCGCCGGCTGCAGCCGCAGGGCCGCGGCATTGGCCTCGGTGACGCGGCCTTCGGCATCGAGCACCAGCACCGGGTCGGGCAGCTCCTCGAAGAGCAGCCGGCGCGCCAGCGGCGCGGCCTCGAACAGCCGCTCGCGGCGGATGAGCCAGGCAAAGCCCAGCACCATCGCCGCAAAGGCCACCGAGGTGGGGTCCACGCCCATCAGCCGCACGCCGAAGCCCAGGTAGGCCATGTTGGCGGCCAGCGGCAGCAGCGACATCAGCATGAAGCCGGCCCAGTGGCGGCGCTGGGCGCCCTGCGCCTCGGCGTAGCCCTGCCAGACGGTCCAGGTGGCCAGCGCCATCCACGCGTAGTTGACGGCGATCATCACCACGAACAGCGGCTCGTAGTCGTACAGCAGGCGCGGCAGGCCGGCGATGGGTTCGCTCAGGGTGCTGTCGTCGCCGTAGAAGAGGCCGTGCCAGCCGTTGGCCAGTGCCAGCATCACCAGCACCGCGCTGGGCAGCGCCAGCAGCAAGCGGCTGCGCCAAGCGCCGTGCTGCAGCTCGCCGTGGCGGTGCTGGTGCACGAAGAGCGCGTACAGCAGCGGCTGCGCCGCGATCACGGCCCAGCTCGCCAGGCCGAAGGTGGCCTTGCAGGCGGGCGCCACCGCCGCATGCTCGCTGACGCTCAGGCCGATCCAGGCCGCCATCACCAGCGCCAGCGCCACCAGCGCGCGCTGGCCCGGAAACGCCCGCAGACCGCCGGCCCAGCCTGCCAGCGCCACCAGGCCCAGCGCGATCAGCGCGCGCAGCGGCAGGTCGGGCGTGGCCTGCCAGGCGGTGGCCAGGCACGCGGCCGGGTCCAGCGCCGGCGTCATGCCACTTGGCGGCCGGCCAGGAAGGCCGGCACCTCGGCCGGTGGCATCGGCCGTGCCACCAGGTAGCCCTGGATCGCACCGCAGCCGTGGCGGCGCAGCGCCTCGGCCTGCGCCGGCTCCTCCACGCCCTCGGCCACGGTGCGCAGCTTCAGCGAGCGCCCGAGGCCGACGATCATGCCGACGATGGCGTCGGCGTCGCTGCGGGCGAGCATGTCGCGTACGAAGCTGCGGTCGATCTTCAACGTGTCGAAAGGGTAGCGTCGCAGGTACGCCAGCGCCGAGTAGCCGGTGCCGAAGTCGTCCAGCGCCAGCCGCACGCCGGCCGCGTGCAGCGCGCGGATGCTCTCCACGGTGCCCGAGCCCTCCTGCAGGAAGGCCGACTCGGTGATCTCCAGCTCCAGCCGCGACGGCGGCAGCCCAGCCGCCAGCGTGGCCTCGCACACGACGGCGGGCAGATCGCTGGCCATCACCTGCACCGGCGAGACGTTGACCGACAGCGTCAGCGCCGCCGGCCAGCGCGCCGCCTCGGCGCAGGCCTGGCGCAGCACCCAGCGGCCGATCTCGGGCATGAGGCCGCAGTCCTCGGCCACCGGCACGAACTCCGCCGGCGACACCGCGCCCAGCACCGGGTGCTGCCAGCGCAGCAGCGCCTCGAAGCCGACGACGCGGTCGCCGTCCAACGCCAGCAGCGGCTGGTAGGCCAGGCTCAGCTCGGCCCGGGCCAGCGCGGTGCGCAGCGCCTGCTCCAGCTGCTGGCGGCGCTGGGCGGACAGCGCCATGTCGGCCGAGAAGAAGCGCAGCGTGCCGCGGCCCTCGGCCTTGGCCGCGTACAGGGCCTGGTCGGCGTGGCGCAGCAGCGCCTCGGGGTCGGCCGCGGCCTCGTCGGCCATGGCGATGCCGATGCTGCAGCCCACCACCAGCTGCGCCTGGCGGGTGGCGTAGGGCCGCGACAGCGTCTCCACCAGGCGCTGGGCCAGGGCCTGCACCTCGCGACGGTCGGCCACCTG
Organism: Rubrivivax sp.; assembly: GCA_027483705.1. Taxonomy (GTDB): domain Bacteria; phylum Pseudomonadota; class Gammaproteobacteria; order Burkholderiales; family Burkholderiaceae_C; genus Rubrivivax. The sequence goes on along the minus strand of JAIXTY010000232.1, from coordinate 2,596 downwards.
GCGCAGCAGCACCGCGAACTCGTCGCCGCCCATGCGAGCCACGGTGTCGGCGCGGCGCACGGTGCCCATCAGCCGGCCGCCGACCTCGCGCAGCAGTTCGTCGCCGACGGCATGGCCCAGCGTGTCGTTGACGTTCTTGAAGTGGTCGAGGTCCAGCACCATCAGCGCCGTGTTGGGCGGCCAGCCGTCGCGCCCCTGCAGCAGCTCGGCCAGCTCCTGGCGGAACTGGTGGCGGTTGCGCAGGCCGGTGAGGGTGTCGTTGTGGGCCAGCCAGCGCAGCTGGCGGCTGGCGCGGTGGGCGGCCGTCACGTCGGTGATGACGCCGCGCCAGCCGGTGGCGCGGCCGCCCTCGTCGGTGAGCGGCTTGGCGCTGAGCTGCCACCAGCGCGGCTCGCCACCCACCTGCACGGCCAGCAGCTGGTCGCGGAAGGGCGCGCCGTCGTGCAGGCGGCCGTGCAGCTCGGCCAGGTGGTGCCGGGGCTCGTCGTCGGCGGGCGTGATGCCGTCCAGCAGCGGCAGCAGCTCGCGCGCCTGCAGCGCCGCCACGGGCTGGCCCAGCAGCGCCGCGAGGCGGTCGGACACCGCGCGCAGCCGGCCATGCACGTCGGTCTCCCACAGCACGTCGGCGGCGTTCTCGGCAAAGTCGCGCAGCAAGAGGCCGACGATCTCGCCCTGGCGGCCGGCGTCGGCCTCGGCCACGAGCCGGGCGCCGAAGAGGCGCGCCGTGGCCCACACGGTGGCCATCACGACGGCGGTGTAGCTCAGCAGCAGCAGGGCCACGAGCGGCGCCAGCTGCAGGCCCGACAGCCCCAGCGCGAGCGCGCCGCCCAGGCCCAGCACGGCCACGTAGGCCAGGCCCGCCGAGGGCACGGTGGCGAGCAGGAAGCCGCCGCCGCACATCATGCCGGCCGTCACCACCGAGGCCAGCAGCTGGTGCTCGGGCTCGCCGCCGGGCAGCACCAGCAGCGGCAGCGCCGCCCAGGCCACGGCCAGCAGCGTGCTGTGCAGCGTCAGGCGCCGCAAGGCGCGCCGCGAGGCACTCGGGCGCGGCCCCCGGCGATGGGCCCGCCACCAGCCGGCCAGCCCCTGGGCCGACATCAGCGCCACCACCACGGCCCAGGCCAGCAGGTCATGGCGTTTCAGGCGCGGGTTCAGGGCCAGCAGCACGGCCAGCGCGTTGACGAGGTTGGCCCCCATCGCCACGCGCGTGAGCCGCTGCACGGCCTGCACCTGCCGCGCGCGGAAGCGGCCGGCCAGCGACTCGTCGACGCGGTAGGGCTCGATCCAGTCCAGCCAGCGTCCGATGAGCCCGCCCGGCGGGTGGCCGGCGCGGGAGGGGGCCTGCGGAGAGGACGGCATGGGGGGGGTGAGCGGCGAGGGGCCGGTGTTGCCTCGGCGCCGCGCGCCGGGCCGGATCGACGTCCGGACCTTCCCAATCGGACGGAAGCTGCCAGACTTGAGCGCCATGAACATCATGCCGCGTCAGTTCTGTCTTGGGGTGCGCACGAACGCACGCCGCCCCCGCCACGCCGTCCGCCCCGGCGGCGCGGCATGAGCGGCATGAACGGCGGCACGCCTCACCGCCTCGTCATCGTCGGCGGCGGCGCCGGCGGCCTGGAGCTCGCCACGCGGCTGGGCCGCACGCTCGGCCGCAAGGGCCTGGCGCACGTGACGCTCATCGAGAAGGCCCGCACGCACTTCTGGAAGCCGCACCTGCACGAGATCGCCGCCGGCAGCATCGACGTGCACGTGCACGCCACCGACTACCTGGCGCAGAGCCACTGGAACGGCTTCCGCTACCGCGTCGGCGAGATGACCGGCCTCGACCGCGAGCGCCGCCTCGTGCACGTGGGCCCCGTGCACGACGAGGACGGCCGCCCCGTCACCGGCGGCTACTCGCGCCCCTACGACACGCTGGTGATGGCCGTGGGCAGCAACACCAACGACTTCGGCACGCCCGGCGTGGCCGAGCACGCCATCGCGCTGGAGACGCCCGACGACGCGGGGCGCTTCCACCGCCGGCTCGTCAACGCCTGCCTGCGCGCGCACATGCAGGCCGAGCCGCTGGCGCCGGGGCAGCTGAACGTGGCCATCATCGGCGCCGGGGCCACCGGCGTGGAGCTGGCGGCCGAGCTGCACAAGGCCACGCACACGCTGGTGTCCTACAACCTGGAGCGCATCGACCCCGAGCGCGACATCCGCATCCACCTCATCGAGGCCGGGCCGCGCATCCTGCCGGCGCTGCCCGAGCGCATCGCGGCCTCGGCCACGGCGCTGCTGGTGAAGCTGGGCGTGAAGGTGCGCGCCGGTGCCCGCGTGACGGCCGTCGACGCCACGGGGGTGCAGCTGGCCGGCGGTGAGCGCATCGACGCCGAGCTCGTGGTGTGGGCCGCGGGCGTCAAGGCGCCCGCCTTCCTGCACGAGCTGGGCGGCCTCGAGAACAACCGCCTGAACCAGCTGGTCGTCGGCCCGACGCTGCAGACCAGCCGCGACGAGCGCATCTACGCCATCGGCGACTGCATCGCCGGCCCCATGCTCGCCCACAAGGCCGAGGACGAAGGCATGGCGGTGGCCGAAACCATCGTGGGCCAGGCGG
>JAIXTY010000126.1 GCA_027483705.1 Rubrivivax sp. | reverse complement strand
TTCAGGCGCGCCAGGTGCTCGTCGAAGCGGAACAGCCGCCGCCCGTACACCGGCACGACCTCGTAGATGCCGTCGCCGAAGATGAAGCCGCGGTCCAGCACCGGGATGCGGGCCTCGGCGAGCGGCAGGAACTCGCCGTTGAGGAAGCAGAGGTTGTCGTGAGACATCGTCGCGGGGCTCAGGTCGCGGGCTTGTCGGACTTGGCGCGCAAGTTGTCGCGCAGTTCCTTGGGCATCGGCGCGTTCAGGTTCACGCCCTTGGGCGGGATGGGGCTCATGAACCAGCGGTTGTACAGGCGCTCGAACTCGCCGCTGTCCATCAGCCGCGCCAGCACGCCGTCGACCAGCGTCTTGAAGCTCGGGTCGTCCCTGCGCAGCATGATGGCGTAGGGCTCGACCTGGATGGCGTCGCCGACCACGGCCCACTCGGCCGGGTTGGCGGAACTGGCGGCCAGGCCGTAGAGCAGGATGTCGTCCATCGCGAAGGCATCGGCGCGGCCGCTGGCCACCACCAGCTGGCTCTCGGCGTGGTCCTTCGCGCCGATGAGCTCGAAGCCCAGCGAGCGCTCGTCGTTGAGCGCTCGCATGATGCGGAAGTTGGTCGTGCCGGTGGTCGACACCACCTTGCGGCCCTTCAGGTCGGCGATGTTCTTCACCGGCGAGCCCGCCTTCACCAGCAGCCGCGTGCCAGTGTAGAAGTAGTTGGTCGCGAAGGCCACCTGCTTGCCGCGGTCGCTGTTGTTGGTGGTGCTGCCGCACTCGATGTCGATGGTGCCGTTCACCAGCAGCGGGATGCGGTTGGCACTGGTCACGGCCTGCGTCGTCACCTTCAGGTCGGCGCGGCCGGTGGCCTTCTTCACCTCGTCGACGATGCGCTGGCAGATCTCCCAGCCGAAGCCGGTGGGTTGCGCCTTGTCGTCGAGGTAGCTGAACGGGATCGAGCTTTCGCGGTAGGCGACGGCGATGCTGCCGCTGGCCTTGACCTTGTCGAGCGTCTGCGCCTGCGCGGCGGGCAGGGCGGTCAGCGTGGCGGCGATCAGGGTCGTGAAGGCCAGGGCTCGGGTCGGCAGACGGCTCATGCGGGGCTCCGGGTGGGTGTATGGGGCAGGACGCGACTGTACGACCGGCGCACCGGCGCGGCCATCGGCCGTCGCGGCCGATCCATAGGAGCTGCTTATGACGTGCTGATCAGGGCGCGCCGCCCACGGTCTCGCGGAAGGCCTCGACGAAGGCCAGCGCCAGCCGGCGCTCGTGCGGCCCGGGCGGCAGCAGCGCGAACACGCCCACGCGCACCTCGGGCGCCAGCGGCTGCACGTGCAGCGCCGGGTCGCGCGCGGCGGCGGCGGTGAACGAGTCCACCACCGCGGCGCCGAAGCCCTCTTCGGCCAGCACCAGCGCCGTGTGGTGCGTCTGCACGACGATCTCGCCGGCCGCCGCCACGCCGGCGCGCTGCGCGTGCTCGGCGAGCAGGGCGCCCAGCGGGTCCCGTTCGTCGATGCGCACGAAGGGCTGGCGGGCCAGCTCCTGCAGCGTCACGGTGGCCGCGCGGCCGATGCGCTGGCGCGACACGCAGACCAGCCGGCCGCTGGCCAGCGGCACGCTCTCCAGGCCCGTGACCGGCGCGTGGCCGTAGACGATGCCGACATCGGCCTCGCGCAGGGCCAGGGCCTGCGCGATCTCGCGCGAGTGCAGCGTGCGGATCGCCAGCGGCGCAGCCGCGTGGCGGGCGCGGAAGCGGCGCAGCGCCGCCGGCAGCTGCACCACCGCCAGCGAGGGCACCACGAGCACGCGCAGCGGCGCCGTGCGGCCGGCGCGCTGGGCCTCGGCCAGGCGCCGCACGGCCTCGAGCTGGCCCATCAGCTTGCTCACCTCGGGCATCAGCGCCAGCGCCTCGGCCGTGGGCACGAGGCGGTTCTTCTGGCGCAGGAAGAGGGCGTAGCCCAGCTGGCGCTCGGCCGACTGCAGCGCCTGCGTCGCGGCGGGCTGCGTCAGGTGCAGCAGCCGCGCGGCGCCGCTCAGCGTGCCGGCCAGCATCACCGCATGGAAGACCTCCAGGTGCTTGAGCTTCACGCCGGCCCCCGGGCTGGCTGACGGCGACTCAGCGGATCCACAGCCGGATGGCGTCCCAGGCCCGGCCCAGCACGCCGGCCAGCGGCACCGCCTGCTGCACCACCAGCGGCACGTTGGCCACCGCGCTGCCACCGGCGGTGACGACCTCGATGCGGCCGACCTCCTGCCCCTGCACGAGCGGCGCCACCAGCGGCTCGGTGCGCGTGAGCGTGGTGCGCAGGCGGGCGCCGTCGCCGCGCGGCACCGTCACCACCAGCGCGCTGCGCGCGCCCAGCGGCACGGTGGCCTGGGCGCCCTTCCACACCGGCACGGTGGTCACCGGCTGGCCGGCGGCGTACAGCCGCACGGCGTCCCAGGCCTGCCAGCCCCAGTTGAGCAGCTTCTGCGCCTCGCCGGCCGCGGCCTCGCGGCTGGCGGCGCCGGCCAGCACCACGAGCAGGCGGCGCGGGCCGGCCGGTGTGTCGCGCACGGCGGTGGCGACGAGGCCGTGGCCGCTGGTGTCGCCGGCCATCACCGCCAGGCCGTCGACGCTGTCGTCGCGGGCCAGCAGGAGGTTGGGGTTGTCCTGGCGGACACCGGCGTGCTGCAGCTGCCGCTGCGCGAACAGCGGCAGCGCGTCGCCGTGGTCGGCCACCAGGCGCGTGGCCAGCCGGGCGAGGTCGCGCGCCGTGGTGGTCTGGCCGCCGGCGCTGTCGCCCGTGGGGTTGCGGTAGACGGTCTGCACCAGGCCCAGCGCCGGCGCCTGGCGGTTCATCTGCGCGACGAAGGCGTCGACGCCGCCCGATACCGCCTCGGCCAGCGCCACGGCGGCGTCGCGTGCGCCGAGCGCGGCCAGGCCGCGCAGCAGTTCGTCGGCGCTCACGCTGCCGGTGGCGTACATCAGCGGCACGCCGGGGCGGCGCTCGGCGCGGGCGCGGGCCGAGACGGCCACCGCGGCGTCTTTCGCCAGGCGCCCGGCCTTCGTGGCATCGAGCGCGACGTAGGCCGTCATCAGCGTGGTGGCGCCGGCCGGCTCGGTTGCCGCGTCGGCCTCGTGTTCGGCCAGCACGCGGCCGCTGCTGAGGTCGATGAGCAGGTGCTGGCGCGCGGCCACCTCCGGGGGCGGCGGGTCCTGGGCCGAGGCCGGGGCGGCGAGCAGCAGGCCGCTCAGCAACCCGGCCAGCAGGGCCGGGGCCAAGCCGCGCACGACTCGCACCACGCGCGCGAATCTCACGAAGGCCGTCACCGCGCGGGCGCGGCCAGCGCGCCGGCGACGATCTGCCGCAGCGTCGGCAGCCGGCCGTGGAAGAAGTGCCCGGCCCCGGGCAGCACCGTCACCGGCAGCGTCTGCGGGCGGGCCCAGTCCAGCACCGCGGCCAGCGGCACGACGTCGTCGACCTCGCCGTGCACCACCAGCGTGTCGGGCGGCACCGGCGCGGCCTGGAAGTTCACCACCGCCGGGCCCACGAGCACCAGCCGGGCGGCCGGCGTGCCGGCTTCGGCCAGGCGGCGCGCGGCCTGCGAGGTGACGTAGCCGCCGAACGAGAAGCCGCCCAGCACCAGCGGCTCGCCGGCGGCGCGGAGTCAGATCTTGGAAGGATCGAAGGCGCGCACCACCAGGGACTTGAGCAGCGGCAACTGCCCATGGAAG
>JAIXTY010000122.1 GCA_027483705.1 Rubrivivax sp. | reverse complement strand
GGTCGGGGCTGTCGTGTTCCGTCACGTGCAGCCCGCACTGCAGCTCGTGGCTGGAGTCGAACCAGCCGCAGCCACGGGGCACCGCGTCGGGGTCGGGATCGGCGGCCGCACTGGGAGTCGGCTGGCGGGCGGACGGCGTGGGCTCGGGGCGGAACAGGCGGGACAGCAGCGTGAACATGGCGGGCTCCGTTGGCAGGAGTCGCCATGCTCGGCATCGCCCCGGGCATCGGCCATCGCCAGCGCGTGGGCCCGCGGCGGGACGCCCCGCGGGGGCCCCCGACCGGTGGGGTGCGTGGGGGATGGACCCGGGGTCAGCCGCCGCCGAACGGCTTCACGCCGATCAGCACGCGGTGCGCCCACATCGCGAACACCGCCCAGGCCACCAGGCCCACGGCCACCGTCACCAGCGTGGGGCCCAGGCGGCCGGGCGCGTAGACGGTGCCCGCGGCACGGTCGCGGCCCCGCGCAGCGCGGAAGCTCAGCACGGCCCAGAGCAGGAAGCCGCCGAACAGCAGCACGTCGGCCAGCATGCCGTTGGCGATGAGGTGGGCCGCCGCCCAGAGCTTGACGCTCAGCACCATCGGGTGGTGCAGCTTGGCCTTGATCGAGTTGCCCGGCACGTAGGTGGCCACCAGCAGCACGAAGGCGGGGAGGGTGAGCAGCGCGGCCAGGTGGCGCGTCCAGACCGGGGCGATCCACAGGATCTGCGGGTTCTCGCGCGCCGCGCCGTAGCCCATGACGATGAGCACGAAGCCCAGCAGCGACACCACCGAGTACAGGCCCTTCCAGCCGTTCTCGCCGATCTTCGCGCGCACCGAGCCGCGCCAGCCCTCGGCGAACACGCGCACCGAGTGCATGCCGAGGAAGAGGATCAGGCCGAGGATGAGCAGTGTCATGGTGAGGGGGTGTGGCGATGCGGGCGGCGCGATTGTGGCCTGCCGGCCGCAGTGGACCGGGCGCGCTTTTTGCCTCGCACGGTCGGGTCAATCGGGGCCGCTGGCCCTGCGGGCCCCCGGTCGACCACAATCGCGCCCATTTCTTTTCAACCCCCAGAGCGTTCCCCGAAAGGACACCGCCATGACGCCGCGCCCCTCGTTCCTCCGCCGCACCCTGCTCAGCGCCGCCGCCGCGGGCCTGGCCCTGGTGGCCAGCGTGGCCGCCGCGCAGGGGGAATCGAAGGTGCTCAACGTGCTCAACTGGGCCGACTACATCGGCCCGGACACGATCAAGCAGTTCGAGAAGGAAACCGGCATCAAGGTGCGCTACGACACCTTCGACAGCAACGAGACGCTGCACGCGCGCCTGGTGGCCGGCAAGACCGGCTACGACGTCGTGGTGCCCTCGTCGCACTTCGCCAAGAAGCAGATCGAGGCGGGCCTGTTCCTGCCGCTGGACCGCGCGCAGCTGCCGAACTGGAAGAACCTCGACGCCGGCCTGCTCGACAAGCTGGCCGAGAGCGACCCCGGCAACAAGCACCTCGTCACCTGGCTGTGGAGCTTCGTCACGGTGGGCATCAACACCGACAAGGTGAAGGCCGCGCTGGGCAGCACGCCGATGCCCGAGAACCCGCTGGACCTGATCTTCAAGCCCGAGCTCGCGAGCAAGGTCAAGAGCTGCGGCATCCACGTGCTCGACTCGGCCAGCGAGGTGATCCCGGTGGCCATGATCTACGCCGGCAAGGACGGCTACAGCAGCAACGCCAAGGACTATGAAGCCGCCGCCGCGGTGCTGAAGGCCGCGCGGCCGAACGTCACGCGCATCAGTTCGCCGGGCCCGATCAACGACCTCGCCCAGGGCACGATCTGCGTCAGCCTGGGCTACGCCGGCGACTTCAACATCGCCCGCAGCCGCGCGCTGGAGGGCAAGACCAAGCAGAACATCCAGGCGCTGATCCCGCCGCGCGGCGCGACCCTGTTCTTCGACACGATGGCCATCCCGAAGGACGCCAAGAACGTGAAGAACGCGCACGCCTTCATCAACTTCATCATGAAGCCCGAAGTGCACGCGCAGCTCACGAACCAGGTCTTCTACGGCAACCCGAATGCGGCCTCCAAGCCCTTCGTGAAGCCGGAGCTGGCGAGCAACCCGGTGATCTTCCCGCCGGCTTCGGAGATCCAGAAAATGGCGATGCCCAAGGCGCTGGACAACAACGCCCGGCGCCTGCAGACCCGCACGTTCACGAATTTCAAGGCGAACCTGAAGTGATCGCGGCGGGCCGGTGATGCGTCACCGGCCCGCCCGATAATGCGGCGCCATGAACATCGTGAAGTTCCTGCTCGCGCCGCTGGCGGTGCTCGTCGTGCTGGCCACCGCCTGGATGCTGTTTGCGCTGAACTGGAGCTACTCCGAAGGCGAGCGCGCCGGCTGGGTGCAGAAGCTCAGCAAGAAGGGCTGGCTGTGCAAGACCTGGGAGGGCGAGCTCTCGCTGGTGTCGCTGCCGGGCAGCACGGCCGAGAAGTTCCTGTTCACGGTGCGCGACGACGCCGTGGCCGCCGACATCACGCGCCACATCGGCAAGCGCGTGGCGCTGCACTACGAAGAGAAGGTCGGCCTGCCGACCACCTGCTTCGGCGACACGCGCCACTTCGTCACCAAGGTGACGCTGACCGAGGACATCCCGCTGGCCCCCGGCATCAGCCTGCCGAACCCGCCCAGCACGGTGGCGTCCGCCGCCAGCCGCTGAGCGTGGCGACGGGAGCGCCGTCAGGCGCTCCCGGGGGGTGGTCAAGCCTTATGCCAGACCACCGTCTTGCGCATGCCGACCCAGGCGTCGTAGTTCTTCGCGAACAGGTCCTCGATGCGGTTGCGCTTGACCTTGAAGGTCGGCGTGATGAGGTCGTTGTCCACCGTCCAGGCCTCGGCGGTGACGACCAGGCAGTCGAGCTGCTCGTGCGGGTCGAGGTGCTCGTTGATGGCCTTCACGTGGGCCGTCAGCGAGGCCTCCAGCTCGGCGCGGCCCTCGGCGCTGCCGGCCTTCTTGATGGCGTCGACGTTGAGCATGGCCAGCGCCAGCGGCTGGCCGAGGTTGGCGCCGGTCACGCAGCAGGCCTCGATGGCGTTGTGCATGACGAGCCGGTCCTCGATGGGCGCGGGCGCGACGTACTTGCCCTTGCTCGTCTTGAACAGGTCCTTCACGCGGCCGGTGATCCGGAGGTTGCCCTCGCCGTCGAGCGCGCCCTTGTCGCCGGTCTTGAGCCAGCCGTCGTCGGTGAGCGTCTGCTTCGTCAGCTCGGGCTCCTTGTAGTAGCCGAGCATCAGGCAGGGCGCCTTCATCTGGATCTCGCCGGTCACCGCGTCGATGCGGCTCTGCACGCCGTCGTAGGGCAGGCCCACGGTGCCGGGCCGCTGCTTGCCCGGCAGCGTGGCGTGGCTGACGCCGCAGTTCTCGGTCATGCCGTAGACCTCGACGAGATCGAGGCCCAGCTTGTTGTACCAGCGCAGCAGGTCGGGCGGCATCGGCGCGGCGCCACCGGCGGCGAACACGCACTCCTGCAGGCCCAGGGCGGTGAGGATCTTCTTGCGCACGATGCCGCCCAGCAGCGGGATCTTCAGCAGCGTGTCCAGCTTCTTCGGCGGCATCTTCGCGCTGATGCCCTGCTGGAACTTCACCCACAGCCGCGGCACGCTGAAGAACACCGTCGGGCGCGCGCGCTGCAGGTCGGCGGTGAAGGTCTCCAGGCTCTCGGCGAAGAACACATGCATGCCGGTGGCCAGGATGCCGTGCTCGACCAGCGTGCGCTCGGCCACGTGGCTGAGCGGCAGGTAGCTCAGCATGCGCGCACTGCTGTTGATGGCGGGCACGCGCTTCAGGCCGCTCTGCACGCCCCAGGCAAAGGTGCCGAAGCTGTGCATCACGCCCTTGGGCGCGCCGGTGGTGCCGCTGGTGTACATGATGGTGGCCAGCTCGTCGGCCGGGCGCACCGGGTTGCCCTTGAGCGGCTCGGTCTTGGCGACGATGGCGTCCCAGCCGGGGTAGCTCTTCTTCGCGTCGTCGGGGCTCAGCGGGTGGCTGATGCAGGGCAGGCCGGCGGGGATGCCGGGCTTCATGCCCTCCCAGCCGTCGAGCTTGCCCACGAACAGCAGCTTGCTCTCGCTGTGCTCGAGGATCTGGCGGATGGTGCCGGCCGCCAGCGTGGGGTACAGCGGCACCGAGACGAAGCCACCCAGCCAGATGGCGAAGTCGGTCATCAGCCAGTGCGCCGTGTTCTTGCTGAGCAGCGCGACCTTGTCGCCGGGCTGCAGGCCCTGGGCCTGGAGGTGCGCGGCCATGCGGCGCGCCTGGTCCATGACCTGGCGCCAGGTGTATTCCACGACCTGCCCGCCACCGATGGGCTGCGTGAACACGACCTTGTCGGGCGTCGTGCTCTCCCACTGGTACAGACGCTGCAGGGCCAGGGCTTCGGGCTGGACGGTGACTGCCATGAGGAGGACGGGCGCGGACGGCCCGCTCGGTGTTGGTGCAAGGGCGCGGAGGGTAACCAAAGCGCTGCCTGCACCGCCAGCGGGCTTTCCTCAGGCGCCGACCCTCGGAAGAGGGTGCGCCAGACCCTGCCGGGCGGCGGGTCAGGCCGGCTGCCGGGCCTCGGCGCTGGCGCGCTGCTCGAGTGCGCGCCGCAGCGCGCGCAGCACCGGCTCCGGCGACAGCTCGGCCTGCTCGGCGATGGCGGTGGCGGCCTGCTCGGCGTCCTCGGCCTCGATCTCGACGAGGTGGGCCAGCACCGACAGCGCGCAGATGCTGCGCTTGGCCGGGGGTGGCGGCAGTTCGCGATGGGCCTGCGCCAGCACGTGGTGGCGCACGCTGGCCACGGCCGGCAGGCCCAGGCCCCAGCTCTCACACAGCGCGGCGCCCAGCGCGTCGTGGCTGACGCCGAAGCCGGTGCGCTCGAGCTCCACCAGCGCCAGGTCGTCGGGCGCGGCCCGCAGCATCGCGCGGTAGTGGTCGGGGGCGTGGCGGAACAGCACCGCCTTGCCACATTCCTCGAACAAGCCCGCCGAGTGCGCGCCCCAGGCGTCGAGACCGAGCGCCTGCGCCAGCCGCGACATGACCTGGCCCCGCCAGGCCGCGCGGCCCCAGATCGGATCGAGCTCGGGCGCCGGGGGGAAGGCCGCGCGCAGGCCCATCTCGAAGGTGATGGCCGCGACCTCGCGCATGCCCAGGTAGGTGATGGCCTGGTGCACGCTCTGCACGCGGCCCTTCAGGCCGTACAGCGACGAGTTCACGGCCTTCATCACCGCCGCGGCGAGCGCCATGTCGCCCTCGATCAGCGCGGCCGCGGCCTGCAGGTTGATGTCGTCGTCGGCCAGCAGCAGCGACAGCTGCAGCAGCGCCTGCGGTTGCGACGGGATGTCGATGTCGAGCTTGCGCAGCTCGGGGTTCACGGACATGGCGTGGCTCGGCAGGCAGGAAGGGGCTGCGCCGATGCTAGGCGCCGTGCCGCGCCGCCATCGCCCGAAGCGGCGGGCCTTGGCAGCGCTGTTCAGCGCATCGCCGCCAGCCGCCTGTACAGCAGCCCGCGCGAGACGCCCAGCTCGCGCGCGGCCCGCGAGACATTGCCGCCGCAGCGCGCCAGCGTGTCCAGCACCAGGCGCTGGTCGTGCTGGGCCAGCGTCGACGGGGCGTCGGGGTCCGCCGCGGGCGGCGCCGCTTCCGCCACCGGCTGCACGGCGGGCGGGGCCGGCATCGCCGCGGCGGCCCCGGCCTGCATCTGCAGGCGGGACACCAGCCAGACCACCAGGCCGTTGGCCAGCCGGAACATCCTGGGCGACTCCGTGCCCGCGGCCGCCAGCAGGGCGGCGAGGTCGGCGCCGAAGACCTCGTCCACCCGCCGCCCCGGCAACACGCCGGCGCCCAGCAGGCTGCAGCCGACCTGGTTGATCCAGGCCAGCTCGCCGCGGCCGTTGACGCCGGCCAGCGCCTGCAGTGGCGTGCCCAGCAGCAGCGGGTCGGCCTGAAAGCGCAGCAGCAGGCAGTCGCCGTCGGCCACCTCGAGCAGCGCGTTCTCGATCGCCCCGGCATACAGGCCCACCAGCGCCGCCGCGTCGAAGCCGAAGGGCCGGCCTTCAACCGAGAGGTCGAGCACGCCCGCCAACTGGCCGCGGCGGTCGCGGATCGGGGCGGCGGCACAGCTGAGCCCGCCGCACTGGTCGAAGTAGTGTTCGCCGCCGGTCACGGTGCAGGCACGGCCGCTGCGCAGCACGATGCCCGGCGCGGTGGTGCCGACGACAGCCTCGGACAGGTCCACCCCCACGCGGGCCGCGAGGGTGAGCACCGGCTCCAGGGTGCCGGCGGACGGCGTGCGGTGGACGACGACGCCGTCGCCGTCGCACAGCAGCGCCCGTGCACCGGTGGCGGCCAGGGCGGCTTCCAGGCGCTGCAGCACCGGGCTGGCAGCCTGCAGCAGCGGCCGCCCGCGCTGCAGCGCACGGTGCTGGCGCGATGCGGACACGGGGTCGAAGCCCAGACGCTCGGGCGTCTGGCGGCGCGCCTGCAGGCAGCGCTGCCACGACTGGATGACGGCCTCCGACACCAGCCCGGTGGGGCGTTGCCCTTCGGCGAAGAAGCGCTCGCGCGCCAGCGCCGCGCGCTGCGGCGCGTCGGCGAAGAAGGCCTGGGGCGGCAGGGCCTGGGCCTGCGGCGCGCCGCGGAAGTCACTCACTGGAACGCTCCCCGTGCTGCGCACGCCCCGGTGAGTGCAGGGCAGCCGCCCGGCGCGCGCGGCCCCAGTCTGTGCCGAGACGGAACAAACCCGACCCCGGGAAAGCCCGTTATAGGCGCACGCGTGCCCCGACCCGGATCCTTGGCGCCCCGAAGTTGTGCCTTTCGGAGGAGACGACCATGACCCTGATCCGCATCGGCGCGTGTGCGGCCGGCCTGGCGCTGGCCCTGGGCAGCGCCCTGGCCCAGGCTCCCGCACCCGCCAAGGGCTCGGAAGCCCACATCCGCGCGGCCACCGGCCGCATCGACACGCAGGCCATCCGGGCCAACGCGCGCAGCACGGCCGACTGGCCCAGCCACGGCCTCGACCATGCCGAGACCCGGCATTCCCGCCTGACCCAGATCGACAGCGCCAACGTCGGCCGCCTCGGCCTGGCCTGGAGCTACAACCTCGAGAGCAACCGCGGCGTCGAGGCCACGCCGGTGGTGGTGGACGGCATCATGTACGTCACCGCCAGCTGGAGCATCGTGCACGCCGTCGACGTGCGCACCGGCCAGCGCCTGTGGGTCTTCGACCCCAAGGTCGACCGTGCCTTCGGCTACAAGGGCTGCTGCGACGTCGTCAACCGCGGCGTCGCGGTCTACAAGGGCCTGGTGTTCGTGGCCAGCTACGACGGGCGGCTGTTCGGCCTGGACGCCGCCACCGGCGCCAAGCGCTGGGAGGTCGACACCATCATCGACCGCAAGTTCAGCTACACGATCACCGGCGCGCCACGGGTCTACAAGGGCAAGGTGATCATCGGCAACGGCGGTGCGGAATACGGCGTGCGCGGCTACATCACGGCCTACGACGCCGCCAGCGGCAAGCAGGCCTGGCGCTGGTTCACGGTGCCCGGCGATCCGGCGAAGCCCTTCGAGGACGAGTCGATGGCCAAGGCGGCCAAGACCTGGGATCCCGCCGGCAAGTGGTGGGAAGCCGGCGGCGGCGGCACCGCCTGGGATGCGATGGCCTTCGACCCCAAGCTGAACCTGATGTACGTGGGCACCGGCAACGGCAGCCCCTGGGCCCGCAACAAGCGCAGCCCCGCCGGCGGCGACAACCTCTACCTGGCCAGCGTGGTGGCGCTGAACCCCGACACCGGCAAGTACGTCTGGCACTACCAGGAGACGCCCGGCGACAACTGGGACTTCACGTCGACCCAGCCGATGATCCTGGCCGACCTGAAGATCGGCGGGCGCGAGCGCCAGGTGCTGCTGCACGCGCCGAAGAACGGCTTCTTCTTCGTCATCGACCGCAAGACCGGCGAGTTCATCTCGGCGAAGAACTTCGTCGACGTCAACTGGGCCAGCGGCTACGACGCCAAGGGCCGCCCGATCGAGACCGCCATCGCGCGCAGCGGCGACCGGCCGCGGGAGATCATCCCCAGCGCCTACGGCGCGCGCAACTGGCACTCGATGTCGTTCAACCCAGCCACCGGCCTCGTGTACATGCCGGTGCAGAACGTGCCCGTCACGCTGCTGGACAACAAGGACTGGAAGTTCAACGGCGCCACGCCGCTGGAGCCGCACAGCAACCTGGGCTGGAACCTGGCCATGTTCGCCAACGCCGAGCCGCCCAAGAGCGCACCCTTCGGCCGGCTGCTCGCCTGGGACCCGGTGAACCAGAAGGAAGTCTGGCGCGCCGAGAACGTGAGCCCCTGGAACGGCGGCACGCTCACCACCGCCGGCAACCTGGTGTTCCAGGGCACGGCCGACGGGCGCTTCGTGGCCTACGACGCGCGCGACGGCAAGAAGCTCTGGGAGACGCCCACCGGCACCGGCGTCGTGGCCGCACCGAGCACCTACCTCGTGGACGGCAAGCAGTACGTGTCGATCGCGGTCGGCTGGGGCGGCGTCTACGGCCTGGCCGCGCGCCACACCGACCGCGCCGGCCCGGGCACCGTCTACACCTTCGCGCTGGATGCGAAGGCGCCGCCGCCGGCCTTCGTGGCCTACCGGCTGGGCGAGCTGGTGCAGGGCGTGCCCTACAACAAGGCGCACGTGGACGAGGGCACGGCGCTGTATGTGAGCAACTGCGTCTTCTGCCACGGCGTGCCGGGCGTGGACCGCGGCGGCAACATCCCGAACCTGGGCTACTCGTCGCAGGCCACCATCGGCAACCTCGAGCAGTACCTGTTCGGGGCGCTGGCGAAGAACGGCATGCCCAACTTCACCGGCAAGCTCAAGCCGGGCGATGTCGACAAGCTCAAGGCCTTCATCCAGGGCACGGCCGACGCCATCCGGCCGAAGTAGGGACCGGATCAGCAGCACGCAAAAAAGAAGCGCCGCTCGGGCAGGCCCGGCGGCGCGTTGTGCAATGGTGTCGTCTCCTCTACCTCTTGCCAGCCGGCACCGAAGTGCCGAACCGGAAGCGACCGGATGATGACGCCGCGCCGGGCGCCCCACATCAGGGCTTACCCGCCAGGGGATGGGTCGTCCATCACCCCAGCTTGGTGCGGGCCATTCAGCGCAGGGCCGGGCTGGCGAGCACCGGGAACAGCTTCGTCAGGCCGTCGGCCAGCAGCTCCACCGCCATCGCGGCGAGGATCAGGCCCATCAGCCGCGTCATCACGTTGATGCCGGTGCGGCCCAGCACCCGCGCGATCTGCCCCGAGGCCGAGAACACCAGCCAGGTGATCAGCGCGATCGCCGCGCCGTAGGCCACCATCACGCCCAGTTGCCAGAGGAAGCGTGTCTTCTCGGCGTAGATGACGACGGTCGAGATCGTCGCCGGCCCGGTGAGCAGCGGGATCGCCAGCGGCACGACGGCGATGCTGGCGCCGGCGTCGACCTTCTCCTGGCCGTCGCGCTGGTCGGACGGCTTGCTCTCGGCGGGCTGGGCGTTGAGCATGGCCAGCGAGCTGATCAGCAGCAGGCAGCCGCCGCCCACCTGGAACGAGGCCAGGCTGATGCCGAAGAACTCGATCACCTTCAGGCCCGCCAGCGCGCTGACGGCGATCACCGCGAACACCGTGAACGAGGCGATGCGGATGGTGCGCTGGCGCTGCGGCCGGCTGAAGTTCTGCGTGAAGTGGATGAAGAACGGCACCACGCCGATCGGGTTGACGATGGCGAGCAGGGCGATCAGCGGCTTCAGCAGGTCCATGTCGTGATCATCGGCTCGGTCGGGGCGGCGCCGGCCGGGGTCTGGATGGGGTAAGCCCGAGGCGCGGCAAAACAACAAAAGAGGGGGCGGGGCTTTACAGGCGGCGGTTTTCGATACCCATAATCCGGGGGTCTGTGTCTGGCAGCCGCGCCTTCCCGTCGGCGCCCCGGTTGTAGGGGGTCGCGAACGGGTGTTCCAGGGTTGAGCTCCGCATGGTTCTTCTGATCTTCTAAGGGCTCTCCGTGGGAAACAAACTTTACGTCGGCAACCTGGCCTATTCGGTCCGTGATGACTCGTTGATGCAGGCTTTCGCCCAGTTCGGCACCGTGACCTCCGCCAAGGTCATGATGGACCGTGAAACCGGCCGCTCCAAGGGCTTCGGCTTCGTCGAGATGGGCAGCGATGCCGAGGCGCAGGCCGCCATCAACGGCATGAACGGCCAGCCGCTGGAAGGCCGCGCGGTCGTCGTCAACGAGGCGCGTCCGCGTGAAGACCGTCCGGGCGGCTTCGGCGGCGGCGGTGGTGGCCGCGGCGGCTACGGTGGTGGCGGCGGCGGTGGCTACGGCGGCGGTGGTGGTGGTGGCGGCTACGGCGGTGGCGGCGGCGGTGGCCGCAGCCCCTACGGCGGCGGTGGCGGCGGTCGCAGCCCCTACGGCGGCGGTGGCAACCGCGGCGGTGGCAGTGGCGGCGGTGGCGGCTACGGTGGTGGTGGCGGCGGTGGCAACCGCGGCGGCTACTGATCAGCCGGCCTGATCGCTTCTCGGCACAGGGCGCCTTCGGGCGCCCTGGTCGTTTGCGGCGCCCGGGGGCGCGTTCAGTAGCGCTCGGGGCGCAGCACCTGCACGCTGGCAAACCACAGCGCCACGCTGTAGTGGGCCGCGTAGGTGGCCAGCACATGCTCGGCGATGGCGTCGGCCACGGCCTCGTCGCAGATGACCTTCATCTCGATCGTGCGGTCGGCCTCCCAGGCGCCCTCGCGCACGCCTTCGAGGCTGGCGCCGTGCACCTCGGTCAGCGTCCAGCCCTGGGCGCCGCGCTCGCGCACGTCGCGCACCAGCGGCTTCTCGAGCACGCCTTCGGCGTTGATGACGAGCAGGGTCTTCGTGTGCTTTCTCATGGGCCGGTTCCCCCAAGGCGCTGGGCCAAAGCGATGTACATCGGTATGCCGATGACGATGTTGAACGGGAAGGTGATGCCCAGCGCCGCCGTGATCGATAGCGCGGCGTTGGCCTGCGGCACCGCGATGCGCATGGCCGTGGGCGCCGCGATGTAGCTGGCGCTGGCCGCCAGCGTGGCCAGCAGCGCAATGCCGCCGGTGCTGAGCCCCAGCGCCCAGCCGGTGGCCGCGCCGGCCAGCGCCAGCAAGGGCGGCGCGAGCAGGCCGATCACCAGCACCGCCGGCCCGAAGCGCCGCACTTCGGCCAGCCGGCCGCCGGCCACCAGGCCCAGCTCCAGCAGGAACAGCGCCAGCACGCCCTTGAACGGGTCGACGAACACGGCCTTGATCGGCGCCGTGCCGGCCTCGCCCGCCACGGCGCCGATCACCAGGCCGCCCAGCAGCAGCAGCACGCTCTTTCCGAACAGCACGTCGTGCATCAGCCCGCTCCAGTTGGTGCGCGTGGCGCCGTCGCGCAGCGACCAGCGCGCCAGCAGGATGCCCGCCACCAGGCCCGGCGCCTCCATCACCGCCACCCACAGCGCGGCGTGGCTCTCGTAGGCGATGCCCTGTCGCGCCAGCGCCGCCTGCGCCACCGCGAAGGTGACCACGCTCACCGAGCCGTAGTGCGCCACCAGGGCGGCCGAGTCGACGCCCGACAGCCGCAGCGCCCGCGCCACCGGGAACAGCACGAACGGGATCACGAAGCCCAGCGCCATGCAGACCAGCACCTGTGGCGCCAGCGCCGCCAGCGGCTGCTTGGACAGCTCGATGCCGCCCTTCAGGCCGATGGCCAGCAGCAGGTAGATCGACAGCGTCTCGTACAGCGCCTCGGGCAGCCGCAGGTCGCTCTTGACGAGGCGCGCGAACACGCCAAGCAGGAAGAAGAAGACGACGACATCGATCATGGGGTGGGGCGTCGGGGTTTGCGGCCGCGGCCGGCCAGCAGCCGGTCGTACAGCGCATTGGGCAGCAGGCGCAGGCCCTTGGCCAGCACGCCCATCGGCCAGGGAATCACACGGTAGCTGGTGCCGGCCGCGATGGCGCGGAAGGCGCGCTCGGCAAAGGCCTCCGGCTCCATCAGGAAGGGCATCGAGTAGGTGTTGCGCGCCGTCAGCGGCGTGGCGACATAACCCGGCAACAGCGTGACCACGCGCACGCCGCTGCCGCGGCACTCCACGCGCAGGCTTTCGCAGTAGGCCACGACACCGGCCTTGCTGGCGCAATAGGCGCCATGGCCCGGCAGGCCGCGGATGGCCGAGACGCTGGCCACGCCCACCAGCGTGCCGTGGCCGCGCTCGCGCATCGGCGCCAGGAACGGGTGGAAGGTGGCCGCCAGGCCGACGTTGTTGAGCGCGAACATCTCGCGCATGACGTCGAGGTCGCCGCGCTCGGCGGTGTCCATGCCGATGCTGACGCCGGCCGAGGCGACGACGACGTCGGGCAGGCCCGCCTCGGCGATGCAGCGCTGCCCGGCCTCGACGATCTGCGCCGTGTCGGCGACGTCGGCCGGGTACACGGCCACGCGCTCGGGCCCGAGGCCCTGCGTCGCCGCCCAGGCGCGCAGCACCTCGCCGCGCCGCGCCACCAGCGCCAGCCGCCAGCCGGCCTGCGCGTAGCGCGCCGCGAGCGCCTGGCCGATGCCGCTGGACGCGCCGGTGATGAACATCAACGGCGCACTCATGCGGTCCTGCCGGTGATGAACATCAACGGCGCACGCATGCGGACCGGCCGGTGATGAAGGCCAGCGGCGCGCTCACCGGGTGGCCCGCGGCGTCAGCGTCACCTGCAGCGGCCCCTTCAGCTCCAGGCGCTGCGCCGCGTGGGCGTAGACCAGGCCGGCCGCGCGCAGCTCGGTGGCGCCGTGGCGCACCAGCACCGGCCGGTCGCTTTCGATGCGCTCCTCGATGAAGAAGGCGTGCAGGAACTCGCTCTTCATCAGCAGCGGCACGCCGGCAGCGTCTTCGCCCACCACCTCTGCGCCGCCCAGCAGCTGCAGCTGGCTCGCGTCGCCGGTGCCGACGGCCCGCGCGGCGCGCGCCCGCGTCAGCCGGCCCTCGGGCGACCAGGCCTGGATCTGCGCCTCGTCGATCTCAATGCGGTCGGTGGCCGGAAAGTGCCGCAGCTGCGCGCCCTCGATGCGCAGCACCAGGCGCCCGTCGGGCGCGAAGCGCTCGAGCGCGAAGCGGCTCATCGTGTAGTCGGGCTCGCTGGACACCGGGCGCGGCGCGGCCTCGCCCGGCGCACGCGGCGAGTGCTTGACCAGCCACCAAGTGGCCAGCGCCAGCGCCGCCATCAGCAGGATGGGCAGGTAGGTGGACAGCCCCTCGCGCAGCCGCAGATGCCAGGGCATCGCGCGGCGCCGCTCCACGCCGGCGGGCGCCGCCACCGGGCCCAGGCCGGGCCCGAGAGAGATGGGCACCTCGGGCAGGTCCGGCAGGTGCAGCTCGACCGGCTTCACGGCGGGTGCGTCAGCGGCTGTCGAGGGTGCGCCGCTCGCGCTGCAGCAGCGCGGCGTAGCGGCCCGAGGCCATCAGCAGCAGGTCGCAGAACTCGCGCGCCGCGCCGTGGCCGCCGGGTGCGGCCGTCACGTGGTGCGCGACGGCCAGCACCTCGGCATGCGCGTTCGGCGGCGCGCCCGCGAAGGCGGCGCGCTCCAGCAGCGGCAGGTCGGGCCAGTCGTCGCCGATGGCCGCCACCTCGGCCCAGGCCCAGCCGCGGCGGGCCAGCAGTGCCTCGGCCGCTGCCAGCTTGTCGGCGGCGCCGAACACGGCCTCGGCGATGCCCAGGTCGGCCAGCCGGCGGCGCACGGCCGGCGAGTCGCGGCCGGTGATGACCACCGGCTCGATGCCGCCCTGCTTGAGCAGCTTCAGGCCGTGGCCGTCGAGCGCGTGGAAGGCCTTGAAGTCCTCGCCCTGGCCGCTGATGTACAGGCGCCCATCGGTGAGCACGCCATCGACGTCGAAGATCGCGGCCTTCAGGCCGAGGCCCGTGCCCTGGGCGCGCAGCAGCGTCTCGGGGGAGAACGGGGACATCGAGCGTTCGGCCACGTCAGATCACTTTGGCGCGCATGAGGTCGTTGGAGTTCAGCGCGCCTACGAGAACGCCGGCCTCATCGACCACCAGCACGCTGGTGACGCGGTGCTGCTCCATCACCTCGGCGGCGTCCACGGCCAGCGCCTCGGCGCGCACGAGGCGCGGCTTCGGGTGCATCAGCTGCGCGGCATGCAGCGCGCGCAGGTCGTCACGGCCGGCCTCGATCAGGCGGCGCAGATCGCCGTCGGTGAAGATGCCGGCCGGGCGGCCGTCGGCGGCCACCACGGCCGCGAAGCCCAGGCCCTTGCCCGACATCTCGCGCAGCAGCTCGGGCATCGGCGCGTCGGGCGCCACGCGCGGGAGTGCATCGCCCTGGCGCATCAGGTCCTTCACGTGCAGCAGCAGCTTGCGGCCCAGGGCGCCGCCGGGGTGCGAGCGCGCGAAGTCCTCCTCGCGGAAGCCGCGTGCGTCGAGCAGCGCCACGGCCAGGGCGTCGCCCATCGCCATCTGCGCCGCGGTGCTGGCCGTGGGCGCCAGGTTCAGCGGGCAGGCCTCCTCGGCCACGGCGCTGGACAGCACGATGTCGGCGTGGCGCGCCAGCGTCGACTCGGGCCGGCCCGTCATCGCCACCAGCGTGATGCCCAGGCGCCGCAGCGCCGGCAGGATGGCGGCGAGTTCGTCGACCTCGCCGCTGTTGCTGATGGCCAGCACCACGTCCTTCGGGCGCACCATGCCCAGGTCGCCATGGCTGGCCTCGGCCGGGTGAACGAAGAACGCCGGCGTGCCGGTGCTGGCCAGCGTGGCGGCGATCTTGCGGCCGACGTGGCCGCTCTTGCCCATGCCCATCACGATGACGCGGCCGGGGCAGTCGCGCAGCGCCTGCAGCGCGGCGACGAAGGCCGCGCCGGCGGGCCCCTGCAGCGACGCCGCCAGGCCCAGCAGCGCCCGCGACTCGATGTCGAAGGTGCGCGCGGCCATGGCCAGCGCGCGGGTGGCGTCGATGGCGGCATCGGTGGCAGGGGCGGGCATTAGGATGGGTGCCAGTGCGGTGCGGTCAGCTGCGGCGGATTCTAGGCACCGCCCCCCGACGCCACCGGCCGCCCCAACCCCTACTCCGCGCACCCCCTCATCGCCTTGGCCTCCACCCTCGAGCTGGTCCTGCTGTACCTCGTGGCCGCGGTGCTGGGCGTGGTGGCCTGCCGCTCGTTGAAGCTGCCGCCGATGCTGGGCTACCTGGTGGTGGGCATCCTCATCGGGCCCAACGCGCTGGCCTTTGCGCAGGACAGCGCGGGCGTGAAGTACCTCGCCGAGTTCGGCGTGGTGTTCCTGATGTTCGTCATCGGGCTGGAGTTCAACCTGCCCAAGCTCAAGAGCATGCGCACGCTGGTGTTCGGCCTCGGCCTGAGCCAGGTGGTGCTGACGATGCTCATCACGATGCTCGGCCACTTCGCGCTGGTGTGGGCCTACGCCACCTTCCTGGAAGGCACCTGGCAGATGGGCTGGCGCGGCGCCATCGTGCTGGGCGGCGCGCTGGCGATGAGCTCCACGGCCATCGTCGTGAAGCTGATGGTCGAGCGGCTGGAGCTCGAAAGCGAGCACGGCCGCCGCGTGCTGGGCGTGCTGCTGTTCCAGGACCTGGCCGTGGTGCCGCTGCTGGTGCTGATCCCGGCGCTGGGCTCACCACCCGATGAGATGTTCACCGCGCTGGCGCTGGCGCTCGTGAAGGCCGCCGTGCTGCTGACGCTGCTGCTGGTGGGTGGCCAGCGGGTGATGCGCTGGTGGCTCACGCTCGTGGCGCGGCGCAAGAGCGAGGAGCTGTTCATCCTGAACCTGCTGCTCGTCACGCTCGGCCTGGCCTACCTCACGGAGCACGCCGGCCTGAGCCTGGCGCTGGGCGCGTTCGTGGCCGGCATGCTGGTGGCCGAGACCGAATACAAGCACCAGGTCGAGACCGACATCCGGCCGTTCCACGACGTCTTGCTGGGCCTCTTCTTCATCACCATCGGCATGAAGCTCGACTGGCGACCGGTGATCGAGCAGTGGGCGCTGGTGCTGGCGCTCACCAGCGCGCCGGTGCTGGGCAAGTTCGTGCTCGTGGCGCTGCTGGCGCGCGCCTTCAAGGCCGCGCCGGGCGTGGCGCTGCGCACGGGCCTGTACCTGGCGCAAGCCGGCGAGTTCGGCTTCGTGCTGCTGACGCTGGGCGCCGACCGCGGGCTGATCGCGCCCGAGTGGATGAGCCCGGTGCTGGCGAGCATGGTGCTGTCGATGCTGGCAACGCCGTTTCTCATCCTGTACAGCAACGTCATCGTCAACAAGCTCTCGGCCAGCGACTGGCTGATGCAGTCGGTGGCGCTGACCACCATCGCCAAGAAGAGCATCGCCAGCGAGCGCCACGTCATCATCTGCGGCTACGGGCGCAGCGGCCAGGCGCTGGCGCGGCTGCTCACGCAGGAGCGCATCCCGTACATGGCGCTCGACCTCGACCCCGACCGCGTGCGCCAGGCCGCCGCCGCCGGCCAGAGCGTGGTGTTCGGCGACGCGGCGCGCCTGCAGAGCCTGATGGCCGCCGGCCTGGCCCGCGCCGCGGCGGTGGTGGTGAGCTACCACGACACGCCCTCGGCGCTGAAGATCCTGAACCTGGTGCACTCGCACGCACCCAAGGTGCCGGAGATCGTGCGCACGGTGGACGACAGCGACATCGACAAGCTCAAGGCCGCCGGCGCCACCGAGGTGGTGCCCGAGGCCATCGAGGGCAGCCTGATGCTCGCCGGCCACGCGCTGGCGCTGGTGGGCGTGCCGATGGCGCGTGTCATCCGCATCACGCGCGACGCGCGCGACGCGCGCTACAGCCTGCTGCGAGGCTACTTCCATGGCGCGGATGACGACACCGTGGCCGAGCTCGACCAGGCGCGCCTGGCCAGCGTGACGCTGCCCGAGGCCAGCGGCTGGGCCGGGCACCGGCTCGACGCGCTGGCTCTCCACGCGGTGGGCGTGGCGGTGGTGTCGGTGCGGCGTGCCTCGGGCCGCGTGGTGGCGCCCAGCGAGGCCGACGTGCTGGCCGGCGGCGACACGCTGGTGCTCAGCGGGCTGCCGGAGCCGCTGGCGCTGGCCGAGGCCAAGCTGCTGGGGCGCGGCTGAGCGGCGCCGGCAGCGACGCCGGACGCCCTGCGGACCAAGGGCCTGGCGGTGTGTCAGCGGCCCGGCGGTGTGCCGGGTCCGATGGTTCACAACCCCCGCCCGCCGGGCTGGACGGCATCCGGTGACGCCGGCGCCACGCCGTGCCACACGGTGGGTGGCAGGGGTCCGCGGTGATGGGCATGGACCTCGGCCTGCAACGCGGCGTCGGCGCGCGAGACCCGGGCGTGCTGTCGGGTGTGTTCCTGCCAGGAGGGCAGCACGAAGCTCTCGACATAGCGGCCCGGATGGGCGACGTCCTCGAACACGCCCCAGTGGTCGGCGCCGTCGCGCAAGCGCTCACCGGCCAAGCGTTGCAGTGCCTCCAGGAAGGCTGTAGCCGCTTCGGGCGCCACGTCGTAGCTCACGGTCACGAGCACGGGCCCTCGGTCGTGGGCGAGCGCGCCCTGCATCGCCGGTGCCAGCGCGGGCTCGGGCCAGTGCATCGACGGCGTGAGGTCGGGCTCGGCCTCGGGCAAGGGCTTCCACAGCGACAACACCAGCGCCACGCCCCCCAGGCCGGCGGCCGCCAGCAGCGCCACGCGCAGGCTGGTGGCGTCGGCCAGCTGACCCCAGGCCAGGCTGCCCAGCGTCATCGCGCCGTAGAAGGTGGTGAGGTAGACGGCCAGGCCACGCCCCCGCACCCAGTTGGGCAGTTGCGTCTGCGCGGCCACGTTGGCCGTGGTGAGCACCGCGATCCAGGCCACGCCGGCCAAGGCCAGCGCCGCTGCCGCCAGCACGGGGCTGCTCGCGAGGGCCAGCACCACCAGCACCGCCATGGTCAGCAGCGTGCCGGCCCGCACGATGACCTCGCCCGAGGCCCGGCGGCGCAGCGCGGGCAGCGACAGCGCGCCGATCACGGCGCCCGCACCCACGCTGGTGAGCAGCACGCCGTACAGCGTGGCGTCACCCTGCAGCTGGCGCCGCGCCACCAGGGGCAGCAGCGCCCAGTACGCGCTGGCGAAGGCGAAGAAGGCGCCGGCGCGCAGCAGCACCCGCTGCAGCTCGGGCGCATGCAGCGCATAGCGCAGCCCGGTGCGCATGGCCGGGCCCAGCATCTCGGGCGCGCCGACGCTGCTGCGCGCGGCGGCGCCCTTCCACCACCAAACGGCGGCCACCAGTGCCAGGTAGCTCACGGCGTCGGCCACGAAGGTCCATGCCACGCCCACGCCAGCCACGACGAGCCCGCCGAGCGCCGGGCCGATGGCGCGCGACACGTTGGTGCCCATGCTGTTGAGCGCGATGGCCTGGCGCAGCAGCGGCCGCGACACCATGGCTGGCGTCAGCGACTGCAGCACCGGCGTCATCAGTGCCGTGCCCACACCGGCCACCAGCAGGCCCGCCACCAGCAGCGCCGGCGTCATCAGGCCGAGGTGGGTGGCCAGCGCCAGCGCGGCCGAGACGGCCCCCATGAAGACGGTGATGAGCAGCAGCAGGCGCCGGCGGTCGACGATGTCGGCCAGTGCGCCGGCGGGCAGCGACAGCAGGAAGATCGGCAGCGTCGTCGCCACCTGCACCAGAGCCACGGCGGTGGCCGAGGCCGACAGCGTGGTCATCAGCCAGCCGGCGCCGACGTCGCGCATCCAGGTGCCGATGTGGCCCACGACGGCAGCCACCCACATCACCAGGAACACGCGGCTGCTGAACGGCGCCCAGGCGCCCGCGTCGCCACCGGCTTGCACCGCCGGCTCGGGCTTGGACTCAGCCATGGGCCACCACCAGCAGCAGGCCACCGACGATGGCGAGGTGCTCGCTGAATGTCACACGCTGCTGCGCCGCGCCAGGCTCGTTGTGGCGCCAGACCGGGTGTGCCATCAGCGTGGCCAGCAAGGTGAAGCCGGCGAGGGCCGCGGCGGCCCAGCGCGCGTGCCAGTTGATGACGAGCATCGCCCCGCCGCCCAGCTGCAGCACCACCGTGGCGGCCAGCACCAGCACGGGCAGCGGCAGGCCGAGCGCCTGAACCTCGGCCAGACCAGCGGCCCAGTTCCGCAGCTTGAGCGCGGCGCTCAACAGGAACGGCGCCGCCAGCAGCGCACGGGCCGCGCCCGCCAGCGCTGAGGCCAGCACTTCGGCGTCAGGCAGCATGGCGGGCCTGCACCGCGTCACCACGCACAGCCGCACCCCAGGGCACCCCAGAAGCCGCCGCGGTCGGCCACGGGCGGTGCGGCCGCGGCGGCGAACAGGTGCTGATGGCCATGAACGCCGCAGGGCGCCGCGCAGCAGGCCGTGGCGCCACCGGGCGCCGGTGCCAGGCGGCGGTAGCGGCCCGCCGGTGACCAGTCCGGGCTCGGCCGCGGCGGGGGCGGCGCGAGCGGCTCGAAGTCGCCGGTGCCGTGAACCACCTTGCCGCCCACGACCGTCAGCACCGACTCGAGTGCCGCGATGCCGCCCTCGGGGACGCCGAAGTAGTCATCGGACAGCACGGCGAAGTCCGCCCAGCAGCCCTTCTGCAGACGGCCCTTCACGGTGTCTTCGCGCGAGAACCAGGCACTGCCTTCGGTGTAGAGGCGCAGTGCTTCGGCGCGGCTCAGGCACTGGGCCGGCGGCTTGATCTGCGTGCCGCCCACCGTGCGCCCGCTGACCAGCCAGTGCAGTCCCACCCAGGGGTTGTAGCTGGCCACGCGCGTGGCATCGGTGCCCATGCCCACCGGCACGCCGGCCGCCAGCATCTGCTGCACGGGCGGTGCGTTCTGAGTCGCGGCCAGACCGTAGCGCTCCAGGAAGTATTCACCCTGGTAGGCCATGCGGTGCTGGATGGCGATGCCGCCGCCCAAAGCGCGGATGCGCTCGATGTTGCGCTCGCTCACCGTCTCGGCGTGGTCGATGAACCAGCGCAGCCCATCGATTGGCACCTCGCGGTGCACGCGCTCGAAGACGTCGAGCACCCGTGTGATCGACTCGTCGTAGGTGGCATGGATGCGGAACGGCCAGCCGTTGGACGCCAGCACCTTGGTCACGCCGTACAGCTCGTCTTCCATGGTCGCGACCAGCTCGGGGCGCGGCTCGCGGAAATCCTCGAAGTCGGCGGCCGAGAACACCAGCATCTCGCCGGCGCCGTTGTGGCGGAACCAGGCGTCGCCGTCGCCGGGACGCACCTGCCGCGCCCATTGCACGAAGTCCTCGCGCTCCTGCCTCGGCCGCTGCGTGAACAGGTTGTAGGCCACGCGCACCGTCAGCTCGCCGGCCGCGGCCAGCTGCTGCACCACCGCGTAGTCGTCAGGGTAGTTCTGGAAGCCGCCGCCGGCGTCGATGACCGAGGTGATGCCCAGCCGGTTGAGCTCGCGCATGTACAGGCGCGACGAGTTCACCTGGTCGTCAGGCGACAGGCGCGGACCCTTGGCCAGCGTGGCGTACAGGATCATCGCGTTGGGCTTGGCCACCAGCAGCCCGGTAGGGTTGCCGCGGCTGTCGCGCTGGATCTGGCCGCCCGGCGGCTCGGGCGTGTCGCGCGTGTAGCCCACCGCGCGCAGCGCCGCCGCGTTGAGCAAGGCACGGTCGTACAGATGCAGGATGAACACCGGCGTGTCCGGCGCCACGGCGTTGATCTCGTCCAGCGTGGGCAGCCGCTTCTCGGCGAACTGGTGCTCGCTGAAGCCGCCCACCACGCGCACCCATTGCGGCGGTGGCGTGATGGCCACCTGGGCGCGCAGCATGGCCATCGCATCGGCGAGGGTCGGCACGCCGTCCCAGCGCAGCTCGAGGTTGTGGTTCAGGCCGGCGCGGATCAGGTGCGTGTGGCTGTCGTTCAGGCCCGGAATCACGCGCCGGCCCTGCAGGTGCACCGCCGGCGTGCCGGGGCCGGCCTGGGCCAGCATCTCGGCGGTGGTGCCGGTGGCCTGCACGCGACCGCCGGCCACCCACAGTGCCTCGACCTCGGGCGAGGCCGGATCCTGCGTCG
>JAIXTY010000095.1 GCA_027483705.1 Rubrivivax sp. | reverse complement strand
GTTCGACCGCAACCCGCCGCAGACCAACCACAACGGCTACAACGGCTACCTCACCAGCAGCGTCGACGTGCTGGGCCGCGCCTACCGCGTCACCGCCGAGTACTCGTTCTGATGCGCGGGGCTGTCCTGGTGGCGGCGGCCCTGGCCGCCGCCGGCTGCGCCACGCCTGAAGCGCCTTCAAGCCCGCCGCTGGTGCTGCTGGTCGGCGACTCGACGATGGCGCCGGAAACTGGCTACGGCGACGCGCTGTGCGCGCGGCTGGAGCCGGCGGCCACCTGCCTGAACCTCGGGCGCGGCGGCCGCAGCACAAAGAGCTACCGCGAAGAGGGCCTGTGGCAGCGGGCGCTGGCCCGTGTGCTCGCCGCGGCGCCTGGCACGCGCGCCACGGTGCTCATCCAGTTCGGCCACAACGACCAGCCCGGCAAGCCCGGACGCAGCACGGACCTGGCCACCGAGTACCCGGACAACCTGGCCCGCTATGTGAGCGAGCTCAAGGCCATCGGCGCCACGCCCGTGCTGGTGACGCCGCTGGTGCGCCGCAGCTTCACCAACGGCACGCTCACCAACGACCTGGCCCCCTGGGCCGAGACCATGCGCCGCGTGGCGCGCGAGCAGGGCGTGGCGCTGCTGGACCTCAACGCCAGCAGCGCCGCGCGTGTGCAGGCGCTCGGCCCGGCCGTGGCCGACACGCTGGCACAAGGCCCGGCGGGCGACCCGCGTTTCGACCGCACGCATGTCGGCGCGCGCGGCGCCTGTGTGTTTGCGGCGCTGGTCGTCGACGGCCTGCGCGAAGCCGCCCCGGCGCTGGCGGCCGGTGCGCGGCCGGCTGAGGACTGCCTGCAGATGGCACCACCGGCATCGGACACGCGCCGTTCGGTGCTCGATGGCCACACCTGGCGCCACGCCGGCTGGGCCGTGGGCACGCTGGGCGGGCAGGGCGGCCGCATCGAGCGCGTCACCACGCTGGCCGCCCACGGCCCGGGCTCGCTGCGCGCCGCGCTGGAGGCCCCGGGTGCGCGCACCATCGTGTTCGAGGTCGGCGGTGTCATCGATCTGGGCGGCGAGTCGCTGCGCATCACGCACCCCTTCGTCACCATCGCCGGGCAGACGGCGCCGTCGCCCGGCATCACGCTCGTCAAGGGCGGGCTGGACATCGGCGGCCACGACGTCATCGTGCAGCACATCGCCATCCGGCCCGGGGCCTATGGCCGCGCCAAGCGCAGCGGGCCCGACCACGACGGCATCAGCACGCTGGCGGCGAACCACGTGATCGTGGACCACTGCAGCTTCAGCTGGGCCACCGACGAGAACCTCTCGGCCAGCG
This sequence comes from Rubrivivax sp., assembly GCA_027483705.1. Classification (GTDB taxonomy): domain Bacteria; phylum Pseudomonadota; class Gammaproteobacteria; order Burkholderiales; family Burkholderiaceae_C; genus Rubrivivax. Next base: position 13,612 of record JAIXTY010000095.1, on the reverse strand, counting down.
GCCCGCGCTTTGCCGGCGGCAGCGACCCGCAGGCCTGGCGGCGCGGCACCAGTTACGCCATCACCTACAGCCACAACCTCATCGCCGAGGGGCTGTCGGACTCGGTGCACCCGAAGGGCGAGCACAGCAAGGGCTCGCTGATCCACGACAACTCCACGGGTGTGCTGCTGCTGGGCAACCTGTGGATCAGCAACCGCGAGCGCAACCCGCTGTTCAAGGGCGGCACGCAGGGCGCGGTGGTCAACAGCCTCATCTTCAACCCCGGCCGGCGCGCCGTGCACTACAACCTCTGGGCCGGCGAGTGGCAGGGCCAGCCGCCGCAGACCGGCCGCCTGGCGGTGGCCGGCAGCGTGCTGCGCCACGGGCCCGACACCGAGCCCGCCACGCCGCTGTTCGGCCTGGGTGGCGACGGCCCGCTGGAGCTGCTGCTGCAGGACAACCTGGCCTGGCGTGCCGACGGCACGGCCGCGCCGATGACCGGCCGCTTCCGCGACAGCCCCGGCGCGCAGCTGCTGCCGGTGCCCGCGGGCGAGTCGGCTTTGCCACCGCGCCTGCCGCTGCTGCCGGCGGCGGAGATCGAGGCCATGCTGCCCGCGCTGGTGGGTGCCCGGCCCTGGGACCGCGATGCCATCGACCGCCGCTTGCTCGCACAACTGGCCGAACGCCGCGGCCGGCTGATCGACGACGAGTCCGAGGTCGGCGGCCTGCCTCCGGTGCGCGAGCCCACCCGCCGCGCCTTCGATGCCGCCGGCTGGGACCTGCGCACGATGAGCCCGCGGGCCGGGTGGGGCGCGTTGCGCTGAGCGTGGGCTAGCCCGTCAGGTCACTCATGGCCTCGGGCGGGATCAGCGCGCCCGGGTGCTGGATGACCCGCGCCGCCAGCGCGTTGCCCGCCGCTGCCGCCGCCGCCGGGGGCGCACCGGCCAGCCGCGCGGCCAGGTAGGCGCCGGCAAACGAGTCGCCGGCCGCGGTGGTGTCGACCACGTGCTCCACGCGCTGAGCCGGCACCTCCAGCCGCTCTCGCGTGGCCGTGCGCACCAGCGTCGGCGAGGCGCCGCGCTTGACCACCACCTCCGCCGCCGGCAGCGCCAGTGTGCGTGCCAGCTGGCGGTCGGCATCGGGTTCGGCCCACAGCGCCTGCTCGTCGTCGAGCGTCATCAGCGCCAGCGTGGCCACGCGGCAGGCGGCGGCGAAGTTGTCGCGCGCCACGGCCACGTCGGGCCACAGGCGCGGGCGGTAGTTGTTGTCGAAGGCCACGCAGGCGCCGCGCTCGCGCAGCCGCTCGGCCAGTGCCAGCAGGCGGCGCCGGCCCTCGGGCAGCAGGATGGCCAGGCTGATGCCGCTGAAGTGCAGCGCGTGCAATTCGTCGGCCGCGCGCTCCAGCGGCGTCTCGCCGGGCGGGGTGTCGAAGTAGCTGCGCGCGGCGGCGCTGTCGCGCCAGTAGCTGAAGCGGCGCTCGCCGCGGGCGTCGGTCTCGATCCAGTACAGGCCCGGCAGGCGGCCGGGCAGCCGGCGCACGAGCGCGGTGCCGACGCCCTCGGCTTGCCAGCGGCTGGCCATGGCGTCGCTGAAGCCGTCGTCGCCCAGGGCGGTGGCGTACTCGACCTGCAGGCCCGCGGCGCGGCCGCATCGCGCCAGGTAGACGGCGGCGTTGAGGGTGTCGCCGCCCTGGCCCTGGCGCAGCGAACCGAAGGCCGGGCCCTGCAGTTCGAGCATGCATTCGCCGAACGAGGCGACGCGGATCGGGGCCATGCGCTATCCTTGCCGAGGCGATTGGAACAGTGTTCCGAATATAAGCGAAAGGCGTCCCGAATTGCTGTCTGCCGACACCAGCTGGCTGGCGCCGGCCCAGTGGCCGGGCTATGCGGCCTTCGCCTTCGGCCTGGCCTGTTTTGCGCAGACCGACGACCGACGCTTCAAGATCTTCATGGCGCTGGAATGCGCTGCCTACGCGCTGCACTTCGCGATGCTGGGGCAGGGCACGGCAGTGGCCAGCACGCTGATCTCGCTGGCGCGGTCGGTGGCGGCGCTGAAGGCGCGCACGCCGGCGGTGGGGCTGGTGTTCATCGCGCTGGGGCTGGTGAGCGGCGCGGTGCTGTACGCCGGGCCGCTGTCGCTGCTGCCCATCGCGGCCGGTGTCATCGGCACCACGGCCCTCTTCTTCCTGCAGGGCGTGCCGATGCGGGCGCTGATGCTGGTGGGCACCACGCTGTGGCTCGTGAACAACCTGCTCGTCGGCTCGGTGGGCGGCAGCCTGCTCGAGGCCTGCCTGCTGCTGGCCAATGCCACCACGATCGTGCGCATGCTGAAGCGGAGTTGATAATCACGTCTCAACAAAGCGCGCCAGACACCATCCATGAGGGCTCCCACGCATCCGGCCGCCCCGCCGGCCCTGCGCCTGCACGACCTGACGGTCGGCTACGACCGCCACCCCGCCGTGCACCACCTCGAGCTCGAGGTGGCCGCCGGTGAGCTGCTGGCCGTGGTGGGCCCCAACGGCGCCGGCAAGTCGACGCTGCTGAAGGCGCTGGCCGGCGTGCTGCCGGCGATGGGCGGGCGCATCGAGCACGCCGGCGCTGAGGCTCGCATCGGCTACCTGCCGCAGCAGACCGACCTCGACCGCAGCTTCCCCGTCACCGTGCTCGACACCGTGGCCATGGGCCTGTGGCACGAGGTCGGCGCCTGGGGCCGCCTGGGCCGCGCGCGGCTGGACCGCTGCCGCGCCGCGCTGGCCGAGGTGGGCCTGGCCGGCTTCGAGCAGCGCACGCTCGACACGCTCTCGGGCGGCCAGTTCCAGCGCGTGCTGTTCGCGCGGCTGATGCTGCGCGACGCGCCGCTGATCCTGCTCGACGAGCCCTTCGCCGCCGTCGACGAGCCCACGGCGCACCACCTGCTCGAACGTGTCGACACCTGGCACCGCGAGGGCCGCACCGTCATCGTCGTGCTGCACGACCTGGGCCTTGTGCGCCGGCACTTCCCGCGCACGCTGCTGCTGGCGCGCGAGACCATCGCACACGGCCCCACGGCCGAGGTGCTGGTGCCGGCCAACCTGCTGCGCGCCTCGGGCCTGGTGGAGGCCTTCGACGAGCACGCGGAGCCCTGCGAAGCACCGTCGCCCACGGCCCACGCCGGCCACGCCCACGGCCACGCCGCACACCACCACTGAGCGCGCATGGACCTCGTCTGGAACCCCTTCGCCGAGTTCGGCTTCATGCAGCGCGCCCTGCTGGGCTGCCTGCTGCTCAGCGCCAGCGCGCCGCTGGTGGGCGTGTTCCTGCTGCTGCGCCGCATGAGCCTGACGGGCGACGCGATGGCGCACGCCATCCTGCCCGGCGCGGCGCTGGGCTACCTGGTCTCGGGCCTGAGCCTGGGCGCGATGACGGCCGGCGGCCTGCTGGCCGGCCTGGCGGTGGTGCTGGCCTCGGGCCTGGTGGCGCGCAGCACGGCGCTGCGCGAAGACGCCAGCCTGGCGGCGTTCTACCTGCTCTCGCTGGCGGCCGGCGTGCTGATCATCTCCAGCCAGGGCCGCAACGTCGACCTGCTGCGCGTGCTGTTCGGCAGCGTGCTGGCGCTGGACGACCCGACGCTGGTGCTGCTGGCCGTCATCGCCGCCATCACCGCCGTGGCGCTCGTGCTGCTGTACCGCCCGCTGGTGCTGGAGTGCGTGGACCCGGCTTACCTGCGCAGCGTGAGCCGGCTCAGCCCAGTGGCGCACTACGGCTTCCTGATGCTGCTGGTGCTCAACCTGGTGGCCGGCTTCCACGCGCTGGGCACGCTGCTGTCGGTGGGCATGATGATCCTGCCGGCCGCCGCGGCGCGGCTGTGGGTGCGGCGGCTGCCGACCATGCTGATGCTCGCCGGCGCCCTGTGCGCCGCCGGCAGCGTGGCCGGGCTGCTGCTGTCGTACCGCCATGAGCTGCCCACCGGCCCGGCCATCGTGCTGAGCCTGGGCGTCGTCTACATCGTCTCGGTGCTGGTGGCGCCGCGGGGGTTGCGCTGGGGTGCGCGGCCGCCGGCGCGGCATCTGCGTGCCTGAGCCTCCTTGGCCTGCCGTTCCCATGCGTCTGCTTCTCGCCTTCGGGCTGTTCGTGTCCGCCGCCGTCGCGCAGGCCCAGCCGATGCCGGTGGTGGCCAGCTTCAGCATCCTGGGCGATGTCGTCGCGCAGGTCGGTGGCGAGCGCGTGGCCGTGCAGGTTTTGGTGGGCCCTGGCAGCGATGCCCACGTGCTGCAGCCCACGCCGGCCCAGGCCCGGCAGGTGGCGCAGGCCCGCGTGGTGGTGGCGCACGGCCTGGGCTTCGAAGGCTGGATGCCGCGCCTCCTGCGCGCCGCCGGCTTCAAGGGCCGCGAGCTGCGCGTGGCCGAGGGCCTGAAGCCGCTGAAGGCCGCCCCAGGCCCCGACCGCCACGGCCATGCGCACGATGTCGACCCGCACAGCTGGCAGGACGTGGCCAGCGTGCTTCACTGGGTGCCGCGCATCGCCGCCACGCTGTGCGAGGCCGACGCCGCCGGTTGCGACTCCTACCGCACCCGTGCCGAGGCCTACACGACCCGGCTGCGCGCGCTGGACGCCGAGATCCGCACGCAGTGGGCGCCGCTGCCACCGGCCGAACGCAAGCTCATCACTTCGCACGAGGCCTTCGGCTGGTACGCCGCGGCCTACGGCGTGCGTTTCCTGTCGCCGCAGGGCCTGAGCACCGAGGCCGAGGCCTCGGCACGCGGCGTGGCGCAGCTGGTGCGGCAGATCCGCGCCGAGGGCATCCGCGCGCTCTTCGTCGAGACCATCGCCGACCCGCGGCTGATCGAGCAGATCGGCCGCGAGACGGGGCTCAAGCCCGCCGGCCGGCTGTACAGCGATTCGCTCTCGCCGCCCGACGGCCCGGCGGCCAGCTACGAGGCGCTGATGCGCCACAACACGCGGCTGATGGTCGACGCACTGCGCGTGCGCTGACCGCCTGCCTTCAACCCGGAGACCGACCCATGCGCACCGTGTCGACCCTGGCCGCGATCGTGGCCCTGTCCCTGCCGCTGGCCGCCCACGCCGGCAAGGCCCACGTCCACGGCGTGATGGCGCTGAACATCGCGCTCGACGGCGCCGTGCTCTCGGTGCAGCTCGACACGCCGCAGGACAGTCTCGTCGGCCATGAGCGCCGCCCCAAGCCCGGCAACGAGACGACGGCCGCGGCCGCCGTGCTGTCGCTGCTGCGGGATGCCCCGCGCTGGCTGAAGCCCGACACCGCGGCCGGCTGCACGGCTGGCACGGTGACAGTCGTGCCCGGCAAACTCGAAGGCGCGCCAAAGCCGGGTGAGAAGGACACCGGCCACGCCGACGTCGAGGCCAGCGTCGAGTGGCGCTGCCAGACGCCCGCGGCGCTGAAGGGTGTGGACGTGCTGCTGTTCGACGCCTTCAGCCGCGTCGAGCGCATCGACGTGCAGGTGGCCGGCGGCTCGGGGCCGGCGAAGCAGACGCTGCGCAAGACCAGCCGGCGCGTGGTGCTGGCGCGCTGACCGCTCGGCCGCTGTGCAGAATCGGCCCCATCGACATCTGGAGCCGGCCATGACCGACGACCCGCGCTGCTGCGGCAGTGGCACCTGCATCATCGACCCCGAGGGGCGCTGCTGGTGCGGCCAGCAATGGGACGGCGAGAAGATGGCGCCGCCGAAGCCCCTGGCGACAGACACGAGCCGCTCGCAACCACCGGCCGTCGACCCCGACCGCGCGGCGCATCCGTGATCGGCCTGGGGCCCTGGCGGAGGCTGTGAGATTCGAACTCACGGGCCCTTGCGGGCCGGCAGTTTTCAAGACTGCTGGGTTAAACCGCTCCCCCAAGCCTCCGGCGCGCGGCGATTCTAGGTGCCGGGTCGGCGCGCCTGGCTGCAGGGCACTTGCACCAGTTCGCAACGCCCGCCGTCCACGCGCGCCGCGCTGAGCGCACCGCCCCACACGCAGCCGGTGTCCAGCGCCAGCAGCGTGGGCGTGAGGCGCAGGCCCAGCGTGCTCCAGTGGCCGAAGGCGATGCGCTCGCCGGCACTCGCGCGGCCGGGAACCTCGAACCAGGGCATGAAGCCCGCAGGCGCGGCGCCGGCGCCTTCCTTCGTCTTGAAGTCCATCGTGCCATCGGTGCTGCAGAAGCGCAGCCGGGTGAGGGCGTTGACGATCACGCGCAGGCGGTCGTCGCCCTGCAGCGTGTCGTTCCAGGCCGCCGGTGTGTTGCCGTACATGCGCGGCAGGAAGGCCGCGAGTTCGGGGCCTTGCAGCAGCGCCTCCACCTCGGCTGCCAGCGCCAGCGTGCGCGCGGCGTTCCACGCCGGCAGCACGCCGGCGTGCACGCACAGCCAGCCGGCCTCGGCCGCCGCCAGGCGCCCGTGGCGCAACCAGTCGATCCAGTGCGCGGCGTCGGGGGCGTCGAGCACGTCGCCGAAGCTGTCGTCGCGGTGCAGCGCCCGCGCGCCGTGGGCCACGGCCAGCAGGTGCAGGTCGTGGTTGCCCAGCAGGCGCACCGCCGAGCCGCCCCAGGCGGCCACCCGCTGCAGCACCGCCAGCGAGGCCGGGCCGCGGTTGACGAGGTCGCCCAGCAGCACCAGCCGGTCGCGCGAGGGGCTGGCGCCCGCCTCGGCCAGCAGCCGGGCCAGGGCCTCGTCGCAGCCCTGGACATCGCCGATGAAGAGGTGCATCGGGCCATTCTGCTACGCTGCCGCCCCTCCTGAACCGATGACCGCCGCATCCGCCGGCGGCCTGCATGGACGTTGCGCTTCTGATTGGCCTGATCCTGCTCAACGGCGCCTTCGCGATGAGCGAGATGGCGCTCACCGCATCCCGCAAGGCGCGGCTGCAGGTCATGGTGGAAAGCGGCGAGTCCGGTGCGCAGGCCGCGATGGACCTGCACGACAACCCGACCAAGTTCCTGTCGACGGTGCAGATCGGCATCACCTCGATCGGCGTGCTCAACGGCATCGTCGGCGAGGGCGCCTTCGCCGAGCCCTTCGCGGCCTGGCTGGTGCGGGGCTTCGAGCTCAACCCCGAGATGGCGCGCTACGGCGCCACCGCGCTGGTGGTGGTCGTCATCACGGTGCTGACCATCATCTTTGGCGAGCTCGTTCCCAAGCGCCTGGGCCAGATGTACCCCGAGGCCGTGGCGCGCCTGGTGGCCACGCCGATGAACTGGCTCAGCACGGCGACGCGGCCACTGGTGGCCTTCCTGAGCCTGGCCACCGAGGCCGTGCTGCGCCTGTTGGGCATCCGCGGCGGGCCCTCGCGCTCGGTGACGGAAGAGGAGATCGCCGCGCAGCTGGAGGAGGGCGTCGACGCCGGCGTCATCGAGGCCCAGGAGCACCAGATGGTGCGCAACGTGTTCCGCCTCGACGACCGGCAGATCGGCTCGATGATGGTGCCGCGCGCCGAGATCGTGTGGGTCGACGAGTCGGCCACGCTCGACGAGCTGCTGGCCGCCGTGGGCGACAGCGGCCACAGCCGCTACCCCGTCTGCCGCGGTTCGCTGGACGACGTGCGCGGCGTGCTGTCCGTCGGCAAGCTGCTGCCGGTGGCCGCGCGCGGCGGTGCGATCGATCTGTCGCTGCACATGGAGGCGCCGGTCTTCGTGCCCGAGACCCTGTCCGGCATGGAACTGCTCGACAACTTCCGCAACGCCGGCACCGACCTGGTGTTCGTCGTCGACGAGTACGGCGCCGTGCAGGGCCTGATCACCGAGCGCGACCTGCTCGAGGCCATCACCGGCGAGTTCGGCGCGCCCACCGACGAGGACGCCTGGGCCGTCAAGCGCCCCGACGGCGGCTGGCTGATGGACGGCCTGATCCCGGTGCCGGAACTGAAGGACCGGCTGGAAATCAAGGAACTCCCCGAGGAAGACCGGGGCCGATACAACACGCTGGCTGGCATGATCATGCTGTTGCTGGGCCGCCTGCCCCGCACAGCCGACACGGTGCTGTGGGAGGGCTGGCGCTTCGAGGTCGTCGACCTCGACGGCAAGCGTGTCGACAAGGTGCTGGCCACCCGCACCGAAACCCCTGGAGAAGACTCTTGATCAATCAGAACCTGCACCGTCGCGCGACGGGCCTCGACAGCGTTCAGCACCGCAACCTCACGCTGAACCTGCCCGTCACCGACTGGAGTGTGGCCAACCAGATGAACGCGCTGTTCGTGGCTGCCGTCGAGTTCATCGACGTCTGCCGCGAGTTCCCGATCGTGTTCGTCAAGGCCGGCACCGAGCCCGACGGCAGCGACTCGATTGCGCCCATTGCCGTGCTGGGCCTGACGCAGAACACCAACCTGTACGTCGCTGGCGACCGCTGGCGCGCCCAGTACATCCCGGCGGTGCTGCGCGTCTACCCGTTCTGCATCGCGAAGCTCGACAACGAGAAGTTCGCCGTCTGCTACGACGCCGAGTGGTCTGGCGCGCAGGGCAGCGAGGGCCAGCGTCTGTTCGACGACCAGGGCCAGGCCACCGAAATGCTCAAGACCTACCAGTCGCAGCTCGAGACGCTGGAAAGCGAGATCCAGCGCACGCGTTCGGTGTGCAAGCGGTTCCAGGAGCTGGGCCTGCTGCAGGACATGCGCTTCGACGTCACGCTGCCCGACGGCAGCAAGCACACCGTTGACGGCTTCATGACGCTGGACGACAAGAAGGCCACCGCGCTGCCCGACGACGTGGTGGCCGAGCTGCACCGCAGCGGCCTGCTGGGTCTGGCGCACCTGCACTGGGCCAGCATGGGCAACATGCGCCGCCTGGTGGACTGGCACATCGAGCGCGCCGCGGCGCCCGGCGCGCTGCCCATCGACACCCCGGGGCGCCCGGCCTGACGGCCAGGGGCCGGGCCTGCGGGCCCGGCCGGCCGGCACCGCGGGCCGGGGCGGCGTTCAGGCCGACGTCGACGCCGGCTGGCGCAGCGCCGCCACCACCTCGGCCGCCTTCGGGCTGGCGCGTTGCACCCAGTCGTCGAAGCGCTGGCGTGCGGCTTCGCCGTAGCGCTGGTAGATCTTCCAGCCCACCCAGGCCACCAGCGCCAGCAGCAGCAGCGACTTCAGCGCCCGCCCCAGGCTGGCGATGACGGCGATGCCCATCCCGAGCGCCACCCACTTGAACCACCACACGCCGCTGTACGTCATGTAGTTGATGGTGCCGGTGATGCCGACGACGAACAGGGCGCGGAACGGCATCACGAGGGCGTCAATGACGTCCTTCACGGGGCGGCTGACGATGCTGAACGGGTTCATGCGGACTCTCCTGGGGCCGGCCGCGCAAGGGTGGGCCGGTGAGGTGATCCTGCTCCTGCACGCCGCCGGCCGCCGGGCCGCGGCGACGAAGCGCAGCCACGGCCCGTGAATCGACAGCCGACCCGGACGGGCGGCCGGGCCACAATCCGCGGCTTTCCTTCCCAGCACCCCGCCCACGATGAGTGTCCGCCTCGCCAAGCCCCGCAAGGGCAGTCTCCCGATCCACGTCGTCGACCGCGAGCGCCTGGGCGCCACGCTCGACGCGCTCGAGCCCGCCGGCCGCGCCTGGGTGCAGGCGATGGGCTTTGCCGGTGCGCCCGACACGCACGTGCTGGTGCCGGGGGCCGACGGCAAGCCCTGCGCGGTGCTGGCCGGCGTGCGCTCCGGCGCCGACCCGTTTGCGCTGTCGGCCTTGCCCAAGGCGCTGCCCGTGGGGCCCTACCACCTGGCCCCTGCGCCCGAGGGCGGCCTGGCGCTGGACGACGGCACCGCGGCGATGTCCTGGGAGCTCGGCGGCTACACCTTCGACCTGTTCAAGCCCGCGCGCCGCGAGCCGGCCGAGCTGACGCTGCCGTCCACCGACGAGGCGCGCCGTGCGCTCATCGTCGCCGAGGCCATGGCCGCCACGCGCGACCTCGTCAACACCCCGGCCGAGCAGATGGGCCCGGGGGCGCTGGCCGAAGCCGTGCGCCTGGTGGCCCAGCAGCACGGCGCGAAGTTCAGACAGGTGGTCGGCGACGAGCTGCTGTCGCAGAACTTCCCCGCCATCCACGCCGTGGGCCGCGCCGCCGATGCCGCCGGCGGGCGGGCGCCGCGGCTCATCGAGCTCACCTGGGGCCGGCCGAAGAACCCGCTGATCACCATCGTCGGCAAGGGCGTGTGCTTCGACAGCGGCGGCCTGGACATCAAGAGCGCCGACGGCATGCGCCTGATGAAGAAGGACATGGGCGGCGCCGCGCACGCGCTGGGCCTGGCGCAGCTGATCATGGCGCTGGAGCTGCCGCTGCGCGTGCAGCTGCTGATCCCGGCCGTGGAGAACGCCATCGCCGGCAACGCCTTCCGCCCCGGCGACGTGTTCAAGACGCGCAAGGGCCTGCACATCGAGATCGGCAACACCGACGCCGAGGGCCGCGTCATCCTCTGCGACGCGCTGGCCTATGGCGCCGAAAGCCAGCCGGCGTTGCTGCTGGACATGGCGACGCTCACGGGTGCCGCGCGCATCGCGCTGGGGGCGCAGCTGCCGGCGCTCTTCTGCCGCGATACGGCGCAGGCGCGCGAACTCGTCGACCTCGGCCTTCAGATCGGCGATCCGCTGTGGCACCTGCCGCTGTGGGCGCCGTACCACGGCCTGATCGAGAGCGACATCGCCGACATCGTGAACACCGGGCGCGGTGGCCTGGCCGGTGCCATCACCGCCGCGCTGTTCCTCGAGGACTTCGTGCCCGCGCAGCAGCCTTGGCTGCACTTGGACCTCTTCGCCTGGAACGACCAGGCCCGCCCCGGCCGGCCGGTGGGTGGCGAGGCCCAGACGCTGCGCACGCTGCTGGCGTACCTGCAAAGACGCTTCGGAGCCTGAGCCCGGCTGTGAAGCGGTGCACGGAACTGGCCCGCAATCACGGGGGTTCTCTTCACATCACCGTCATGCCGATTCGGCACACTGCGAAGCACCTCAGGCGGGAACCGGCCGCAACAATGGGCGGAAGTTTGGAACCCGTCACCGCCGCCTGAAGTCTTGGTTTCAGACGAAGCCCGCGTGATCGCAAGACACGCGGGCTTTTTCCTGGGCGGGTGGTTCCTGCGGAGCGGTCATCGCGCGCACCACCTGCTCCAGCGCGTCGGCGTCATGCAGCGTGCGCACGGCGTCGTAGATCGCCTGGGCCTCGGGGTGGCGACGGCGCAGCTGGTTGATCCACTGCTTGAGCCGCCCGCCGCGGTGGCGCGGCGCCACGCGCGGGCGCACCAGCTCGGCGTACAGCGGCAGCATCGGCGCGATCTGCGCCCAGCCCGGCGCCGTGTGGCCGCGCAGCGCGAGCGCCAGGCCAGGGTCGGCCACCAGGCCGCGGCCCAGCATCAGCGCGTCGCAGCCGCTTTCGGCCAGGCAGCGCTGCGCGTCGTCCACCGTCCAGACCTCGCCGTTGGCCACCACACGCAGCGCCGGGCCGGCCACGGCCTCGCGCACGGCGGCGATGCGGTCCCAGTAGGCTGGCGGCTTGTAGCCGTGCACCTTGGTGCGGCCGTGCACGACCAGCTCGCCCGCACCACCCGCCGCAATGGCACGGGCGTTGTCGAGCAGCAGGCCGTCGTCGCGGTGGCCCAGGCGCATCTTCGCGCTCACCGGCACGCCGGCGGGCACCGCGCGGCGCACGGCGGCGACGATGGCGTGCACCAGCTCGGGCTCGTCCAGCAGCACCGCGCCGCCGCGGTGGCGGTTGACGGTCTTGGCCGGGCAGCCGAAGTTCAGGTCCACGCCCTCGGCGCCGAGTTCGGCCAGGCGCGCGGCGTTGTCGGCCAGCACCGCGGGGTCGGAGCCCAGCAGCTGCGCCCGCACCGGCACGCCGGCCGGAGTGCGGCTGCCGCTCTTCAACTCGGGCATCAGGCGCAGGAACACGCGCGGCGGCAGCAGCCGGTCGGTGACGCGGATGAACTCCGAGACGCAGCGGTCGATGCCGCCCACACGCGTGATGACGTCGCGCAGGCTGTGGTCGAGCACGCCCTCCATCGGAGCGAGCAGGATCAGGCGGGGCGGTGTCGTCGGCGTCATGGCGGGCGGCGGATTGTGATGCGGGAAAGTCCGCGGCTTGAATTCGTCGACCAAGCGGTCGAATAATGTGGGCTGACTTCCTTGCAGGGGTGTGCTGCCCATGTCCGAACCTTGTCTTCTGGTGGCCACCGAGGGCCCGGTGCGCACGATCACGCTCAACCGCCCGGCCTCGCTGAACGCCTTCACGGCCGAGATGCACGGGCTGCTGCGCCCCGCGCTCGATGCCGCGGCGGCCGATGCGTCGGTGCGCGTCGTCGTCCTCACCGGCGCCGGCCGCGGCTTCTGCGCCGGGCAGGACCTGGCCGACCCGGCCATGCGCGGCGAAGGCGTGGATGTCGGCGCCGTCGTCGAGCGCTTCTACAAGCCGCTGGCCCTGCGCATCCGCACGATGCCGGTGCCGGTGATCGCGGCCGTCAACGGCGTCGCGGCGGGGGCGGGCGCCAACCTGGCGCTGTGCTGCGATCTGGTGGTGGCCACGCGCAGCGCCAGCTTCATCCAGGCCTTCAGCAAGATCGGCCTCGTGCCCGATTGCGGTGGCACCTGGCTGCTGCCGCGCCTGGTGGGCCGCGCCAAGGCGCTGGGCCTGGCGATGACGGGCGACAAGCTGCCCGCCGAGGCCGCCGAGCGCATGGGCCTGATCTGGCAATGCGTGGACGACGCCGAGTTCGCCGCCACGGTGCAGGCGCTGGCGGGCAAGCTGGCGCAGATGCCGTCGAAGGCGCTGGCCGAGACACGCCGGCTCGTCGACGCTTCGGCGCCGGCCGACCTGGCCGAGGCGCTGTCGTGGGAGGCGCAGGCGCAGGGTGAGCTCGGCCGCGCGCACGACTTCGCCGAGGGCGTGGCGGCCTTCTTCGCCAAGCGCCCGCCGGCCTTCAAGGACCGCTGAGCATGAACGCCCAAGCCTTGGCCGAAGCCTGCCGCGACGCGATGTGGGAGAACGACCGCGCCAGCCGCGGCCTCGGCATGCAGATCGTCGCCGTCGGCCCGGGCAGCGCCACGCTGACCATGACCGTGCGCGAAGACATGCTCAACGGCCACGACATCTGCCATGGCGGCTTCATCACCACGCTCGCCGACAGCGCCTTCGCCTTTGCCTGCAACGCCTACAACGAGATGACCGTGGCTTCGGGCTTCGACATGAACCTCGTCGCCGCGGCGCGCAAGGGCGACGTGCTCACCGCCGTGGCCACCGAGGTGGCCAAGAGCGGCCGCACCGGCGTGTACGACATCGCCGTGAGCAACCAGCGCGGCGAGCGCGTGGCAGCGTTCCGCGGCCGCAGCTACACGATGAAGGGCCGGCCGCTGATCGAAGGCCTGCCGATGGGCGTGCAGCGCGGCGGCTAGGCCCGGCACCCGAGCAAGGAGACACCCGATGCCCGTGAAGGCCCCGAAACCCGGCGATCTGGAGCCGATCGAGACCGCCAGCCGCGACGAACTGCAGGCCCTGCAGCTGCAGCGTCTGCAGGCCACGCTCATGCGCGCCTACGAGCGCGTGCCGCACTACCGCCAGGCCTTCGACGCCAAGGGCGTGCACCCCTCGGACTGCCGCACGCTGGCCGACCTGGCGAAGTTCCCGTTCACCGCCAAGGCCGACCTGCGCGCGAACTACCCGTTCGGCCTG
>JAIXTY010000131.1 GCA_027483705.1 Rubrivivax sp. | reverse complement strand
CGTGATGCCGGCGGCCTGCATCGCCACGTCGCTGCCCCCTCCTCCCGGGACCGCGGCACCGTCGGCCGGCGCCATCGCGATGCCCACGTCGGCGGCGGCCAGCGCCGGCGCATCGTTGACGCCGTCGCCCACCATCGCCACCGCCCGGCCCTTGGGCAACGCCGCATGCAGCGAGGCCACCAGCCGCGCCTTGTCGGCCGGCAGCACCTCGGCGTGCACCTCGTCGATGCCGAGTTCGGCCGCCAGGTGCCGGGCCGCGCCGGCGTTGTCGCCCGAGATCAGCACCGAGCGCACGCCCTGGCGCGCCAGCGTCGCGATGGCCTCGGCCGCGCCGGCCTTGGCGCGGTCGCCGAAGGCCAGCCAGCCCACGAGCTGCCAGTGCCCGTCGTGCTCCAGCGCCAGGCAGGACAGGCTGCGCCCCTGGGCCTGTTCGGCGGCCATCGCGTCGGCCACGCCGTCGAGCGCCACGCCCAGCAGGCCCATCCAGCGCACGCTGCCCAGGCAGGCGCGCCGGCCGTCGATGCGGCCCTCGACACCGTGGCCCGGCACCAGCTTCACGCCCTCGGCCGCGGGCGCCGGGTGGCCCGCGGCGGCGTCGAGCACGGCCCGCGCCAGCGGGTGCGTGCTCGCGGCCTGCAGCGCGGCGGCCAGCGCCAGCAGGCGCGGGCGGTCACCGTCGATGGCGGCGCTGGCCACCAGGCGCGGCCGGCCCTCGGTCAGCGTGCCGGTCTTGTCCCAGGCCACCACGGCCACGGCGTGCGCGCGCTCCAGCGCCTCGGCGTCCTTCACGCGCACGCCGCGGCGCGCCGCCACGCCGGTGCCGGCCATGATGGCCGCCGGCGTGGCCAGCCCCAGCGCGCAGGGGCAGGCGATCACCAGCACCGCGACGGCGTTGAGCACGCCGGCCGGCCAGTCGCCCGCCACCAGCCCCCAGCCCAGCAGCGCCAGCAGCGCCACGGCCACGACCGCGGGCACGAACACCGCGCTGACGCGATCCACGAGGCGCTGGATCGGCGCCTTGCGCCCCTGCGCCGTCTCGACGAGCCGCACGATGCGCGACAGCAGGCTCTCCGCGCCCAGCGCCGTGGCCCGCACCAGCAGCAGGCCCTCGCCATTGAGGCTGCCGCCGGCGACGCGGTCGCCCACGGTGCGCGGCACCGGCAGGCTCTCGCCGGTGAGCAGGCTCTCGTCGACGGCGCTCGTGCCCTCGATCACCACGCCGTCGGCGGGCAGCCGCTCGCCGCCCCGCACCACCAGCACGTCGCCGCGCACGAGCTCGGCCACGGCGATGTCGCGTTCGGCGCCGTCGCGCCGCACGCGCGCGGTCTCGGGCCGCAGCGCGCGCAGGGCCTGCAGCGCCGCCGTGGTCTGGCGCCGCGCCCGCGCCTCCAGCCACTTGCCCAGCAGCACGAGCGTGATGACGACGGCCGAGCCCTCGAAGTACAGCGCGTGCGGGTTCTGTGCCACCAGCCACTGCCACAGGCTCAGGCCGAAGGCGGCGCTGGTGCCCAGGCTCACCAGCAGGTCCATGTTGCCGGTGCCGGCCCGCAGCGCGGCCCAGCCGGCGCGGTAGAAGCGCGCGCCCAGCACGAACTGCACCGGCGCCGCCAGCAGCGCCTGCGCCCAGGCCGGCAGCATCGCGGCGTGCATCGCGCCGGCACCGCCGATGGGCCACAGCAGCATCGGCAGGAAGAGAGGCGCCGACAGCAGCGCGGCCAGCACGACCCGCGTGCCCTCGCCCACGCGGCGCGCCGGGGGCGGCGCGGCGGTGCCGGCGGCCTGCAGCGGCTCGGCGCCGTAGCCCGCGGCGCGCACCGCGGCCACCAGCGCTGCGGCGTCGCCGGCGCCGGCCATGCGCACCTGCGCGGTCTCGGTGGCGAGGTTGACCGTGGCCTCCACGACGCCCGCCACGCGCGACAGCGCCTTCTCGACACGGCCCACGCAGCTGGCGCAGGTCATGTCGTGCACGGCCAGCATCAGCGTCGTGGTGGGCAGCGCGTAGCCGGCCTGCTCGACCGCGCGCTCCAGCGCCAGCGCATCGAAGCCGGGCCCGGGCGTGACGCTCAGCGACTCGGTGGCCAGGTTGACGCTGGCCTCGGCCACGCCGGGCACCGCGCGGGCGGCCTTCTCGACGCGGGCGGTGCACGAGGCGCAGCTCATGCCCGAGACGGGCCAGGTTTGAGCCGCGTCAGCGGCCGCGACAACAGGGGATGGCACAGTCCCGCCATTGTCCGGCCCCGGCGAAGACCATGAACCACGAATTCTCGATCCCCAACCTGTCCTGCGGCCACTGTGTGCGCGCGGTCACCGAGGCCGTGAAGGCCGTCGACGCCGCCAGCGAGGTGAAGGCCGACCCCGCCACCCGGCAGGTGGCGGTGCTCACGGAGCTGCCCCGCGAGGCCGTCGAGCGCGCCCTGGCCGACGCCGGCTATGCACCCGCCTGAGCACGGCATGGGGGCGCCGGGCCGCTGACACCCGCCTGTCGCGGCGACGCCGGGCCCGGCTGGCTACACTTCGCGCCCCCATGCCCGCCGTGCCCACCCCCACCGCGCCCGATGACGACGGCCCGACCCGGGCCATCCACATCACCGACATCGAGGCCGCCATCAACTGGTGGCGCGAGCGCTCGCCCTCGGCCGACGGCATCAGCGCCTGCCCCGAGGTGCGCGCGCTGGCCGGGATCTACGGGCTGATGGTCTGGCACCGCGAGACGCTGGCCGACGAACGCACGATGCCGCGCAAGGCCTACGAGGCCTGGCTGGCCTGGTACCAGACCACGCCCGACGCACCCTGCATCGCCATCTGCTCCACGAGCCAGGGCGACGCCGTCTGCAAGGGCTGCGGCCGGCAGTTCAGCGAGGTCCAGCACTGGCCGGCGTTCACGCCCGGGCAGAAGCGCAGCGTCTGGCGCCGCATCACGCAGGAAGGCACGGCCTGGCGCTTCAACCGCTACGCCGAGCGCGCCCGCCAGACCAGCGGCGAGGACCACCCGGACCCGCGTCGCTTCGGCGATCCGGCCCGGCCGGCTTGACCACCGCTCAGCCGGGCTGGCGCGACAGCGCCCGCCGCATCGCCCCGCTGGCCTGGCCGGTGTTCGTGGGGCAGGTCTCGGTGCTGGCCTTCGGCACCATCGACACGATCTTCGTCGCGCGTTTCGCTGCGGGTGATCTGGCCGCGCTGGCCGTGGGCGCGGCCGCGTACATCACCGTGTTCATCGGCTTCATGGGCGTGCTGGTGGCGCTGTCGCCCATCGTCGGCCAGCTGCACGGAGCGGGCAAACCTGTCGAGGCGGGCCGGCAGCTGCACCAGGCGCTGTGGGTGGCGTTCGGGCTCGCGGCCGTGGGCAGCACCTTGCTGGCGTTTCCGGCGCCGTTCCTGGCGCTGGCGCAGACCTCGCCCGAGGTCGAGCCGCGCGTGCGCGGCTACCTGCTCGCGCTGGCGTTCTCGCTGCCGGCCTCGCTGCTGTTCACGCTGTTCCGCGCCTTCAACACCGCCGTGTCACGGCCGAAGATCGTGATGGCCATCCAGCTCGGCGGCCTGGCGGCCAAGGTGCCGCTGTCGGCGGCACTGGTGTTCGGCGTGCCGGCGCTCGGCGTGCCGGCACTGGGCGTGGTGGGCTGCGGCATCGCCACCGCGCTGGCGATGTGGACGCAGGTGCTGCTGGCCTGGCGCGTGATGCGCCGCGACCCGTTCTACGAGCGCTACGCGATCTGGGGCCGCGGCCTCGACCGCCCGGCACGTGCGCCACTGGTGGCCCAGCTGAAGCTGGGCGTGCCGCTGGGCGCATCGATCCTGGTGGAGGTGACCGGCTTCGCCTTCATGGCGCTCTTCATCGCCCGCATCGGCACCACGGCGGTGGCCGGGCACCAGCTGGCCGTCAACCTGGTGAGTCTGCTGTTCATGGTGCCGCTGGCCATCGGCAACGCCGGCAGCACGCTGGTGGCGCAGGCCGTGGGCGCCGGCCGCCACCACGAGGCCGCGCGGCTGGGCTGGCACGCGCTGGCTCTCGGCGTGGCGCTGGCCGTGGCGATGGGGCTGGTGGTGTTCGTGCTGCGGCGCCCGCTGCTCGCGCTGTACACCAGCGACGCCGCCGTGCTGGCGGCCGCGCTGCCGCTGGTGGCCTGGCTGGCGGTGTTCCATGCCGCCGACGCGGCGCAGACCATCGCCGCCTTCGTGCTGCGGGCCTACAAGATCACCGTCGTCTCGGTCGTCATCTACGTCGCCGCGCTGTGGGGCGTGGGCCTCGTGGGCGGCTACTGGCTGGCCTTCGATGTGGGCGGCCATTCGCCGGCGGCCTTGCGCGGGGCCCCGGGCTACTGGTTCGCGTCGACCGTGGGCCTGGTGCTGGCCGGCGCGTCGCTGAGCGCGGTGCTGGCCTGGGTGCTCAGGCGGCAGCGCCGGCGGGCGCCCGACCCGGCAGGCTGATCACGAAGCGGCTGCCGCCGCCCTCGCGCAGCTCGCAGCGGGCGCGGCCGCCGTGGCGTTCGGCGATCTGCCGCACGAGGCTGAGCCCCAGGCCGACGCCGCCCTCGCGCTCGGCATGGCCGGGCAGGCGGAAGAAGGGCTCGAAGATGCGCTCGCGCCAGGCCTCGGGCACGCCGGGGCCGCGGTCGAGCACGGCCACGTCGACACCGCCATCACCGCGGCGCGCCACCTGCACTTCCACGCCGTCGCCGGCATAGCGGCGCGCGTTCTCGAGCAGGTTGCGCACGGCGCGGCGCAGCAGCCGCTCGTCGCCGGGCAACGTGACGTCGTCACCGGCCGCCGCCCCGCCCACGCGCGCCGCCTCTTCGGCAGCCAGCGCCAGCAGCGCCACCGGCTGGCTGGTGTCGATCTGCGCGCTGGCATCCAGCCGGCTGGCCAGCAGCACCTCCTCGACCAGCGCGTCGAGCTCGCCGATGTTGGTGTCGATCTCGCGCCTGAGCCGCGCGCGCTCGGCCTCGGAGGCGTCCTGCATCATCGCCACCGCCATCTTCAGCCGCGCCAGCGGGCTGCGCAGTTCATGGCTGGCGTTGGCCAGCAGGTTCTGGTGCGAGCGCAGCAGCGCCTCGATGCGCCCGGCCGCCTGGTTGAAGCTGGCGGCCACCGCCGCGACCTCGTCGCGGCCGCCTTCGTCGACACGGCGGCTCAGCTGGCCGGCGCCGAAGGCCTCGACACCGGCCTTCAGCGCCTCGAGCCGGCGCGTGAGGCGCCGCACCACCGGCCAGGCACCGGCGGCCACGGCCGCGAACAGCAGCGCCAGCAGCACCGCGATGCCCACGCCGTCGGGCCAGGGCCTGCCCGTGCCCGGCATCCAGCCCGGCGGTGGCGGCGGCCGCAGGCCCGGCGTGAGCGCGCGACCGCCGGCCAGGCGCGGCACCCACAGCGTGCGGCCGTCGTCCAGGCGGATGGCGCGCAGGCGCTCGCGCGCCTCGGGCGTGTCGAGCCCGCGGCGGATGAAGGGCTCGGTGGCGGCGATGCGGCTGCCGTCGGCGGCGTCCAGCGCCATCGGCAGCCGCAGCCGCATCGACCACTCCATCAGCGCCTGCGCCTGCTCGGCCGCCGGCGCGGTGGCGGGCGGGAGCGTGGCCTGCAGCAGGTCGGCCCAGGCGGCCACGCGCTCCTGCACGACACGTTCGTTGCGCTCGCGCTGGTCTTCGAGGTGGCGCTGCACCAGCCAGCCCGACACCAGCGCAAACAGCGCCAGCGCGGCCACCACCGTGAGCCAGATGCGGATGTAGAGCGAGCGCATCGCCGACGCGGCCCGGGCCTAGCCCTCGGCGTCCTGCTTGCGGGCGAACAGGTAGCCGGCGCCGCGCACGGTGAGCACGCGGCGCGGGTTCTTCGGGTCGTCCTCGATGACGGCGCGGATGCGCGAGATGTGCACGTCGATGCTGCGGTCGAAGGCCTCCAGCGGGTGGCCCTTCAGCGCGTCCATGATCTGGTCGCGGCTGAGCACGCGGCCCGGCGCGCGGGCCAGCACGGTGAGCAGCTCGAACTGGTGGCTCGTCAGGTCGCAGGGCTCGCCGTCCAGCCGCGCGAGCCGGGCGCCGAGGTCGACTTCGAGCCGGCCGAAGCGCAGCACCTCGTCCTCGCCGGGCTCGGGCGCGGCGCGGCGCAGCAGCGCCTTCACGCGCGCCAGCAGCTCGCGCGGCTCGAAGGGCTTGGGCAGGTAGTCGTCGGCGCCGAGCTCCAGGCCGACGATGCGGTCCATCGGCTCGCCGCGGGCGGTGAGCATGAGCAGCGGCAGACGCTTCGTGCGGCGGTCGGCACGCAGCTCGCGCGTGAAGTCCAGGCCGTCGCCGTCGGGCAGCATCAGGTCCAGCACCAGGGCCTCGTAGACGCCCTGCTTCAGCCGCTCGCGCCCGGCCGACAGCGAGCCGGCCGTGTCGACCTCGAAGCCGTTGTGGCGCAGGTAGCCGCCCACCATGTCGGCCAGGCGCAGGTCGTCGTCGATCAGCAGCAGTCGGGGCGTCATCGGCAGGCGGGCGCGCGCGGGCGCCGGGTCATCGGCAAAAAGCCCCGGCACGCGGGGCGCCGGGGCAAGGGTCGGGAGGACCACGACCCGTCCGAGGGAAAGGATAGCGGCTGGCGGCCGTGCTCAGCTCTTCGGGCGCTCGAGCTGGCGGCGCTCCTGCTGGTGGCGCTCCATCATCGCGCGGTGCTGCGCCATGCGCTCGACCAGCTGTTTGCGCTGATCCGGCGTCAGCACGCGGCTCACGTCGAGCATCAGCTGCGTCATGCGCTTGCTGGTGGCGTCGTGGCGGGCCAGCATCTGCTGGCGCAGCGACTCCGCGGCGCGCGCGTCGACGGTGGGCTGGCCGAACAGGCCCAGGGCCTGCTCGCGCAGCGCGCGGCCGCCGTCGCGCTGGGCGTCGAGGTCCTTGCGCGCCGCCTCGACCAGCGTGCGGATCTGGCTGCGCTGCTCGGCCGTGGCGTTGACGCTGTCGAGCGCGCGCTCGGCCATGCGCGGGTTGCCGAACAGGCCGGCGGGGCCGTCGCCCTGCATGCCGCCGTGCATGCCGGCGTTCGGGCCGCCGCGGCCGCCGTGCTCGCCGGGCATGGCCAGCGCGGGCTGCGCCAGCGCGGCGCCGAGCGCCAGGCCGGCGGCGGCCAGGAAGGTGGTGAGCGAGCGGCGGGGGGTCGGGGTCTTCATCGGGCTTCTCCTGCGCCGGTGGGCGCGTTGTCGATGGCGCCACTGTGCGCGGCGCGCTTGTCGGCGCCGTGGTCCCCGGGTAAAGCTTTGTTGTCGCGGCGGTGGCCGCGTTCAGCGCGTGCCGGCCGGCTCGATGCGCAGCAGCCGGCGCTGCAGCGCAAACGCCGGATCGGCGCTGCGCAGGTCCAGCCGCAGCAGCAGGCCGCTGGCGCGGTCGACGACGATGGCGCCTTCCAGCCGCGTGCTGGCATCGCCGCGCTGGGCGTCGCCGAACAGCTCGACGACGGCGGCCTCGAAGCGGCGGCCACCGACGGTCTGCGTGCCCACGGCCACCACCTGGCCGCGCAGGCGGCCACGCGCCAGCGGGTCGCCGGCCAGCAGCAGGTCGCCCGCGGTGATGGCGCCCAGCGGCAGTTCGGCGCGCAGCAGCCGCGGCCACAGCAGCGCGCCGGGCGGCGCGGCCAGCAGGTTGCCCGAGGGATCGCTGCGCCACACGCGGCCGTCGTCGCCGGTGAGCTCGATCTCGTCGCGCCGCAGCGCGCGCAGCGTCAGCACGCGCTCGGTGGGCATGTGGCGCGCGTCGGCGCGGTCTTCGTAGACGAGGCGCTCGCCCACGGTCACCGCCAGCGCGGCGGCGCGCGCCGGCGGCAGCTCGGGGCCGACGGCCGGGCACTGCTTGCCGGTGGCCGCACGGGCCAGCGCCTCGTAGCGGCCGCGCAGCTGGGCCAGCTCGGCGGCCTCGGCGCCCGCCGGGCGCGCCGCCAGCAGGGCCGGCCAGAAGACGCTGAAGCCGAGCCCGAGCGCGAGGATGTTGGTGCCCGCGCGCTCGTCGACGGTGTAGGCCACGTCGGCGGCGCGCAGCTGCACGCGGTCCTGCTCGTCGACGATGCGCTCACAGCTCCAGGGCAGGAACTCGGCGGCGCTGGCCGGCGCCGCGGCGATGTCGACCGAGCGCGAGGCGCAGCCCGCCAGCAGCAGCGAGGCCGCCACGGCAGCCAGGGCGGTGCGGGCGCGATCGTGCCGGACAGGCAGGGACATGGTGGCGCGCATTGTGACGCCGCCCGGCTCGCGCCGGGGTGGGCCGCCCCTTACAGTGAGGGCCGCATGTGCACGCGCTACATCAGCCCGGAGGCCGGCGACATCGAGCGCCACTGGCACGTGGGCTCGCGCACGCCCGCGAGCTGGCCGCGCGAGCTGTTCCCGCGCTACCGCGGCCCCTTCATCCGGCCGGCCCGGCACGCCGTGGAGCCCACGCGCGAACTCGTCGTGGGCCAGTGGGCGCTGGTGCCCTGGTTCGCGAAGACGGCGACGCTGCCCTACCTGACCGTGAACGCCCGCTACGAGGAGCTCGCGGCCAAGGCCAGCTACAAGCTGCCCTGGGCGCGCGGCCAGCGCTGCATCATCCCGGCGGCCTGCTTCTTCGAGCCGAACTGGGAGAGCGGCCGCCACGTGCCCTGGCGCTTCGCCCGCGCCGACGGCCGGCCCTGGGGCCTGGCGGGCCTGTGGAACACCTGGGTCGACAAGGCCAGCGGCGAGGTCGTCGAGAGCTACACGATGCTGACGATCAATGCTGACGCGCACCCGCTGATGCGGCGCATGCACAAGCCCGATCCCAAGCTCGGCCCCGACGCGCAGGACAAGCGCAGCGTCGTGCCCATCGAGCCCGAGGACGTGGACACCTGGCTGTTCGGGCCGCCGGCCGAGGCGGCGGCGCTGGTGCGCCTGGCGCCCGAAGACCGCTTCGAGGCCGGGCCGGCCTGAGCCGGCCACCGCCTCAGCCGCCCAGCACCGCGGCCCAGCGCCGCGCCTCGTGCACGGCCCCCAGCCGCGCGAAGGTGGGGCCGGCGTCGTCGCGCGCGCGGGCGCGCTCGTCGGCCGTCGCGTCGGGCAGGCTGGCCAGCGCCACCAGCGCGCGGGCGCGCTCGAAGGGCATGTCGTTCTGCTCGGCCAGGCGCAGTGCCTCGGCATAGCGCTGGCGCGCGGCGGCGCCCTGCAGCAGCCGCGCCTGCAGCCAGCGGCTGCGCGGCAGCACGTTGCGGAAGCGGCCCGACAGCTTGAGCAGCGCGCGCACGCCGCGCTGCGCGTCGGCCGCCACCGCCGGCCGCGTGGCCGCGGCGTCGATCAGCACCTCGGTGGCCACGGCCAGGAAGTGCACCCAGTGGTAGCCCGAAGGCGGCTGGCGCGTCACCAGCGCCAGCACCTCGCCCGCGGCCTCGATGGCCTCGTCGACGCGGCCCTGGCGCAGCCGCACGACCGCGCGCGCCTGTGCCTTGTCGGCGACGCTGCTGCCGTCGTTGGGCGCCGTCGGCGTGGCCAGCGCCAGCTCGAGGGCGCGCGCTGCGCCGTCGGTGTCGTCGCCGCCGAGCAGCGCGTCGCACTCGTCGAGGTAGCTCCAGCACAGGATCTGCGGGTTGCGCCGCTGCAGCGCCAGCTCGCGCGCACGCGGCCAGTCGCCGGCCAGCGCGCGGACGTCGCCGGCGCAGTCGTGCACGGTGGCGCGCACGATCCAGACCTCGGCCTCGAGGTTGTGGTCGCCGATCTTCTGCACGAGGTCGAGCGCGCGCTGGTTGGCCTGCAGCGCCGGCACCCAGGCCCCGCGCTGCGCGCGCGTGAGCGCGGTGATGTTCCAGACGTAGGCCTCGGCCCCGCTCTGCCCGCCGTCGCCGGCCATGCGCACCGCGGCGTCGAGGTAGGCGTCGGACCAACGCACCAGCCCCAGCCAGCCCATCATGCTGCCGGCGTTGGCCAGCACGCGCGCCAGCGCCGGCGACGGGCCGGCCCGCTGGCCGACGTTGACGCCGCGCAGCGTGACGTAGGTGACGCGGTTCATGTCGTCGCCGTCGAGGTAGTAGATCTGCCCCAGCGTGCGGTAGATGTCGACGGCCGTGTCCAGCGCCACCTTGCGCGCCGCCTCGCGGCCGTGAAAGCGCGACGGCGCCAGCGCGTGCAGGCCCTGCATCAGCAGCTCGCGCAGGCTGGCGCCGCCGGCGGCGGCCGAGGCCGGCACCGGCCGGTCGATGGTGCCGACGGCGCGCTCCAGGCTCTCCTGCGCGCCGGCCATGTCGCCAAGGAAGTACTGCGCCGTGCCCTGCCCCTTGAGCCACTGCGCTACGCGGGCCGGGTCGGCGTCGACCCCGCCGCCGCGGCCGGTCTCGACGGCACGGCGGAAGAAGGCCTGGGCCTCGACGAAGGCGCCGCCGCGCAGCGCCTGCTCGCCGGCACGCTCGAGGTGGTGCAGCGCCCGCACCGCATCGCCGGCGCGCTCCCAGTGGTAGGCCAGCACGGCGTGCGGCGGCGAGGCGTCGAGCACGTGCACGGTCTCCAGCGCCTGCGCCACGCCGGCATGCAGCGAACGCCGCTGCGCCGAGCTCATCATGTCGTAGGCCACGTCGCGCGTGATCTGGTGCTTGAAGCGGAAACGCGGGTCGGCGCCGTGGCCGTCGCCCGGGCCCTCGGGCTGCGTCAGCTCCGAGCGGCACAGCGCCTGCAGCCGCGCGCCGACCTGCGAACGCTCCGATTCGAGCGGGTGCGCCTCGGCCACGGTGCGTTCGGCGAACTGGCGGCCGACGACGGCACCGATCTTCAGGCACAGCTGCTCGGGCTCGCTCAGGCCGTCGATGCGCGAGACCAGCGTGCCCTCCACCGTGGTGGGCAGGTCCATCGTCTCGAGCTGGCCGATGGTGCAGCGGCCGTCTTCCACGCGCACGGCGCCGCTCTCGAGCAGCGCGAGCAGGAACTCCTCGCAGAAGTACGGGTGGCCGCCGACGCGCGCCAGCACGAACTCCTCCAGCGCCTCGGGCAGCTCGTCCACGCCCAGGCGCTGCGCCATCAGCGCGCGGATGTCGGCCTGGCCCAGCACGGGCAGCTCCAGCACCCGCGCCGGGTCCAGCGAGGCGCAGGTATCGCGCAGCTCGGTCCAGGCCGCGTCGGACATGAGGTCGGGCGAGCGGCGGCTCGTGGCCACCAGCAGCAGCGGCAGCCCCTCGCGCGCCACCGCTTGCGCCAGTGCCAGCGCCAGCGCCAGCGACGACGAGTCGAACCAGTGCAGGTCTTCCAGCACCACCAGGGTGGGCCGCTCGCGCGCGGCGGCGCGCAGTAGCTGCATCGCGGCCACGCGCGTGTTGCCGGCGCGCACGTCGCCGCGCAGCTGCGCCGTGTGCGCGTTGTCCTCGATGGAGACGTCGAGCAGGTCGCCGAGCAGCGGCGCGTTGTCGCCCAGGCGCTCGTGCAGCCGCGCCGGCCAGCGCGCGCGTGGCGTGTCCTCGCCCAGGCCCAGCAGGCGCAGCACCACCGGCCGCCAGGCGAAGTACGGCGTGCTGCGTTCGATCGACGCCGCCTGCCCCTGCAGCACCTCGATGCTGCGGTGGCGGGCCTGGCGCACGAGCTCGGCGGTCAGGCGCGACTTGCCCAGGCCGGCCTCGGCGCTGACGAGCGCCAGGCCACCCCGGCCGGCCACGAGGTCGCCGAGCGCCGAATCGAGCACGCGGCGCTCGGCCTCGCGGCCCACCAGCGGCGCGCCGGCCAGCGGCGCATCGGCCGCCGACGCCGCGGCCGGCGTGGCCGCCACGGCCCGCCACACCGGCACCGGCTGCGGCACGCCGCGCAGCCGGAGATCGCCGATGGGCTCGAACACGGCCGCCGCCCGTGCCCCGGTGACGGTGGCCCGGTCGCACAGCACCTCGCCCTCGCGCGCGGTGCACAGGCGCGAGGCGAGGTTGATGACGTCGCCGCGCAGCATGTACTCGCGGCGCAGGTGGCTGCCGAACACGCCGCAGAAGGCGCGGCCGGTGGTCACGCCCACGGCGCTGGGCAGCCCGGCCTCGTGCAGCGCCGCGACGAGATCGAGCGCGCAGCGCACGGCGCGGCCGGCGTTGTCCTCGTGCGAGCGCATCGGCAGGCCGAACACACCCAGCAGCAGCAGGCCCTTGTCGTCGGCGTCGACCTTCATCGTGCCCTGGTAGCGCGAGATCACGCGCTGGAAGGCGCTGACGCCGGCGTGCAGCTGCGTGAGCGAGAGCTCGTCGGACGGCAGCAGCGGCGGCAGCTCGGCCAGCAGCACCGAGACGTAGCGGAACTCGGCCATCCAGGCCTTGTCGGTGAGCAACTCGCGCTGCAGCACGATGGCCGGCACGTAGGGGCGCAGCAGGTCGGCGTCGACGTCGGGCGCCGGCGGCCGGCGCCGCGGGGCGGCATCGGGCGGCGGCGACACCAGGCGCGCCTGGCGCGCGTCGGGCCCGGCAGGCACGAGCACGGCCAATGCGCCGATCAGCTCACGGCAGCGGCCACACAGCAGCACCTCGCCCGGCGGGCAGGCGCGCTCGGCGGCCACCACCTGCTCCAGGGCCGGGCCGCCGAGGACGAGGTCCCAGCGCTGGTCGTGCCCGCCCACCTGGCCCACGGCCACCGTGCCCGCGGCGACGCCGATGCGCGTGGGCATGCCACCGTCGCGCAGCCGCTGCTGGATGCGCGCGCCGGCCCGCGCCGCGCGCTGCGCGGCACCGGCGAGCGTGTCTTCGTCGGCCGCCGGCTCGAACAAGCACAGGAAGGCGTCGCCGGCCACCGAGAGCACGTCGCCACCCTCGCCCAGCACGACCTCGGCCAGCATCGCGAAGTAGGCGTTGAGCTGCGACGACAGCGACTCCAGCCCGCCCCGGCCGGATTCCACCGCCCGCTGCACGAGCACCGAGAAGCCCTGGATGTCGGACAGCAGCAGCACCGCCTCGATCGGGTGGCTGTCGGGCGCGTCCAGGCGCGGCGTCGTGGCGAGCCGGCGGAGCAGGTAGTCGGGGAGGTAACTCCGCCAGTGGATGTTCGAGAGGGTGATGCCGCTCACGTCGGTCTCTTCGCCCGGTAAGACTCACGTCGTCGACGAGGGCCGTGCCGCGGGGCTGTTGCCCTATGCTACGGGCACCCCGTGACCCTCACAAGCCGCGGAGGCCCTACGCCACCGACCGCCCGGCCCCGGGCGGCGAGCCGGCGAAGCGATGGACAGGAGGAGAACGATGCACCCGAGACTGCACCGCCCGCCCGCGCCCGTGGCGCCCGAGCCGGCGGCCCCGCCCCCGAGCCCCGAGCCGAGCCGATTCGACCTCGGGCTGCAGGTGGAAGACCAGGTCCAGTGCGGCCTGTTCCTCGTGCTGCCGCTGAAGACCCCCGCGCAGATGATGGCCCTGCTGCAGACCATCCAGTCCGTGGCGCCCACGGTGCATGCGGCGCTGCGCGACCTGCACTACGTGCACTTCGCCCGCTTCGTGCCGGCACCCGACGGCTCGGCGCTGTACGTGGTCACCGAATTCGACGGCGACTCCGACCCCGGCGGCTACGACGAAAGCATGGAGTCCTACCTGATGGACTTCGTCGTCACGCTCGGGCCGGTGTTCGACGCCATGCTCGACTTCGTGGCCGGCGCGCCGCGGCTGCCGGTGCAGCAGTACCCGCGCGACTTCATCCGCTTCGTCCAGCGCAACAACCTGCCGATCCCGGTGTGGTCGGCGGTGCCCGACGCCACCGTGATCGACCTGCTGGTGCGCCGGCGCAAGCTCTGAGGAACCCCGCGATGAGCACCACCCCGGTCATCGACTTCGACGACGTGCAGGCCAACATCCTGCGCGGCGTCAACACGCGCCATGCGCGCCACTTCATGCTGGCCGGCACGAGCGTGTCGGGCACGGCGCAGTTCATCGGCGCGCTGCTCGACGGGCCCGGCCCTCGCATCAGCACCGCCGCGCACTGGGCCGAGAAGCCGCGCTACCACCTGACGCTGGGCCTCACGGCGCCGGGCCTGGCCGCGCTGGGGCTGCCGCCGGCGCTGATGGCCTGCTTCCCCGATTCCTTCGTCGCCGGTGCCGCCGCGCGGGCCGCGACCCTGGGCGACACCGGCCCGGCCGCGCCGTCGACCTGGGCCTACGGCGGCGCCGGGGCCGAGCACCTGGTGGTGTCGGTCTACACCGACGAACACCGCCACGCCGCGATGGACGCCGTCAGCCGCGAGCTGCGCGGCCTGATGGCGCAGCACGGCGTGGCGGAGCTGGGCGCCTTCGACGCCAACGCCTTCGAGGGCGGCGTCGTGCACTTCGGCTACCGCGACGGCATCGCGCAGCCCCGCATCGAGGGCGTGCCCACCAAGCGCGGCGAGGCGATGCCCGACATGCAGCCGAAGGCCAGCCCGGGCGAGTTCCTGCTCGGCAAGGGGTACGTCAACCAGTTCCTCGGCAACTGGCTCGGCGACCTGCCGCCCGATCTCGGCGACAACGGCAGCTACGGCGTGCTGCGCATGATCCGCCAGGAGGTGGCCACCTTCGAGGATCTGCTGCAGCGCGTGGCCCGCCGCTACGACGTCGACCCCGAATGGGTGGCGGCCAAGCTGATGGGCCGATGGCGCAACGGCACGCCGCTGACGCTGGCACCCGGCCCGACGATGCCGCCGCCGATGGCCGACGCCCGCCTCAATGAGTTCGACTACGCGCCGACGCCGCAGCACCCCACCTACCTCGACGACGTCAACGGCATGCGCTGCCCCATCGGCTCGCACATCCGGCGCCTGAATCCGCGCAACGCGCTGGTGATGGGCAAGCCGCACACGCGGCGCATCATCCGCCGTGCCTCGCCCTACGGCCCGGCCTGGACGCCCGGGCAGGCCGACGACGGCAAGGAGCGCGGCCTGATCGGCTACTTCGTCTGCGGCGACGTCGAGTCGCAGTTCGAGTTCCTGCTGCAGACCTGGGGCAACCGCGACTTCGCCACCCACGGCCTGCGCGGCACGCGCGAGCCCATCCTGGGGCCGCAGCCGCTCGATGGCGGCCGTTTCGTCATCCGCACCGACAACCCGCTCGATCCCATCGTCATCTCCGACCTGCCGCGGCTCACGTTCACGCGCGGCTGCCTGTACTGCTTCCTGCCCGGCATCGGCGGCCTGCGTCGGCTGGCCGCGCTGGCGTGAGCGCGCTGCCTTCACCGGGCCTGTGCCTGCCCGGCACCTGGGCCTGGCCCGATGGCGGCCCGCAGGCCGCGCCGCTGGACTGCGAGAGCCTGGGCTTCCAGGTGCAGCGGCTGCTGCTGGCCGGCGACGGCCTGCCCTGGCCGGCGCGCGCCGCGGCCTGGGCCGGCTTCGTGCAGCAGCGCCGGCCCGACAACGCCGTGCCGCTGGGCGTGGCCTCGTTTTCGTACGCGCTGGCCGGCGACGCCGCGGGCACCGTGCGCCGCGCCTTCGGCATGGCGCCGCTGATGCACTCGCCCTTCGGCAACGGGCCGGCCGTGCTGCGCGGACGGGTCGCGCGCTGGTGGCTGGATCCGCGCTTCTTCGTCGGCGACAGCGGCTTTCCGGCCGCGTTGCAGCTCGACGCCGGCGACGGCCGCGGCCTGCGCCCGGTGCCCGCCGACGGCATCGTGACGGCGTTCTACGCCAGCACGCTGCAGACGGCCACGCTGCGCCTGGTGGCCGGCATCGGGGCAGACGCGCTGCAGGCCTGCTGCACCATCGGCTTCGGCCCGGTGGCGCCGCCGCTGCCCGACCTGACGCTGCCCTTCCACGACGCCACCGGCTGGGTGTTCCAGGCCCCGGCGCACCGCGCGGCCGGCCTGACGAAGCCGGTGCGGCCCGTCATCGTCTGCGAGGGCTTCCCGGGCGGCTACGCCTGCGACTACCTGCACGACATGTTCAACCAGCAGGGCACGCTCGACGCGATGCTCGCGCGCGGCCACGACGTCATGCTGCTGGGCTTTGCCGACGGCATGGGCCCGATCGACGCCAACGCCGCGGCGCTGCAGGCCGTGATCGCCGCGGTCGACCCGCTGGTGGTGGGCGGCGTCAGCATGGGCGGCCTCGTCGCGCGCCAGGCCCTGGCCACGATGGAGGCGCGGCAGCTGCCGCACGACGTGGCGCTGTTCTTCACGCTCGACACGCCGCACCAGGGCGCGTACACGCCGCTGTCGGTGCAGTGGTTCGTGCTGGCCTGCCAGCAGCTGGGCGGGGCGAAGGGCTTTGCGGGGCTGATCGGCAGCAAGGCCAACCAGCAGTTCATGAGCCACTGGCTGCGCCTTGAGAACGGCGCGTGGCAGGCCGGCCCGAGCCCGAAGCGCAGCGCCTGGCTCACGCGGCTGGCCGACGTGGGCTCGTACCCGACGCGCCCGCGCAAGCTGGCACTGGCCTGCGGCCGCGGCGACGGCCAGTGCCGCCAGCCCGCCGGTGCGATGCAACTGCAATGGGACGATGGCGCGGGCTTCAGCGGCGCGCTGCACGCGCTGGGCGGGCCGGCACCGGCCGGGCAGCGCAGCGGCGACACGCTGCCGCCGCTGCCCCCGCTGCCGCCGGGCATCGACGCCCTGGGCTGGGACGGCCTGCCGGGCAGCACCAACCCCTACGTCTACCTGGCCGCGGCGCTGCTGGGTGCCCAGGGCGTGAAGCCGGCACTCGCGCTGCCGCTGAACCTGTCGATCACCACCGTCAGCGCGCTCGACCTCGCCTGGCCGGCTGACCAGCCGATCCCGCCCGACGCCCGGTCGCCCTTCGACGAGTGGCACTTCGCCGACGAGAACCTGCCGCACCTGACGATCACCCCGGCCCTGCGCGACGCGCTGCTCGCGGCCCTGCCGCCCGCCCCGGAAGCCCCGGCCGACACCAAGGGAACGCCATGACCTCATCCGATCCGCATCCGTTCGACCCGCACGCCGCCGCGTACTCGAAGGACCCCTACCCGTTCTACGCCCAGGCGCGGCGCGACACACCGGTGCTGAAGGTGCAGCCCTACGGCAGCTGGTGGGTGTTCCGCGACGACGACGTGCGCACGGTGCTGCTCGACACCGACGGCTTCACGAAGGCCAACCCGCTGGTCGACACGCTGCCGCCACCGCCGCTCGATGCGCTGGCCAACCTGCCGCCGGGCGTGTTCATGATGGACCCGCCGCGCCACACCGTCGTTCGGCCGCTGCTCGATGGCCTCTTCGCCACCGCCATCGAGGGCATCGACACGTACGTCGAGCAGCAGGCGCGCCAGCTCATCGACGCCACGCGCGGCAGCGGCCGCTTCGAGTTCGTGCAGGCGTTCGCGCGGCCGCTGCCGGCGCAGGTGCTGTTCCAGGTGATGGGCATGCCGCAGGCCACCGGCGTGCTGGGGCAGTGGGTGGACGGCTACATCAACGGCCACGACATCACCGCGTCGGCCGGCGCGCGCGGCGCGGCGGGCACCTGCACCTTCGCGCTGCAGGCCTACTTCATGGCGCTGGCCAACCCCGGGCCTGCCTGCCCGCACGCGGGGCTGTTCAAGGGCATGCTCGACAAGGTCGGCCCCGACTGCCTGCAGGCCCTGGAGGTGCCCACGACCTCGCTGAACCTGGCGATCGCCGGCTACGCGTCGACCACCTACCTGCTGGCCACGGGCCTGCTCAACCTGCTGAACAACCCGGCGCAGCTGGCCGAGCTGCGCTCCGACCCGTCGCTGGCCATCAACGCCGTGTGGGAGATGCTGCGCCACGACGCGCCAGCACAGCTGGTGGACCGCTACGCCACGCGCGACTGCACGCTCGGCGGCGTGAAGATCCGCCGCGGCGACGCCGTCACGGCCGTCATCGGCTCGGCCAACCGCGACCCCGCGCGCTGGGCCGACCCCGACCGCTTCGACATCCACCGCGACAACGCGCAGCAGATCGGCTTCGGCGACGGCATCCACGTCTGCCTGGGCGCGCCGCTGGTGCACCGCGTGGCACCGACGGCGTTGAACGTGCTGCTGAAGGAGCTGCCGGTGATGAAGCTGGCCGGCACGCCGCAGTGGCAGACCGACCCCTACCTGCGCTCGGTGTCCAACCTGCCGGTGGCCGTGGCCTGAGCCCGGCGGCGGCCTGGGAACCCAGGCCGGGTTGGCGGAGAGGGAGGGATTCGAACCCTCGGTACGGGAGGACCCGTACGCCGGATTTCGAATCCGGTGCATTCGACCACTCTGCCACCTCTCCGGGAATGCGTGGTCTCGCGCTTGGCGAAGCCAGCCATTCTAAGCCGACTCCGCCTGCATGCTGGCCGCTTCAGGCGCGCAGGATTTCCGCTCCGCCGAGGTAAGGCCGCAGCGCCACCGGCACGTGCACGCTGCCATCGGCCTGCTGGTGGTTCTCGAGCACGGCCACCAGCGCGCGGCCCACGGCCAGGCCGCTGCCGTTGAGCGTGTGCACGAGCTCGGGCTTGCCGGCGGCGTTGCGGAAGCGCGCCTGCATGCGCCGCGCCTGGAAGGCCTCGCAGTTGCTGACCGAGCTGATCTCGCGGTAGGTGCCCTGCGTCGGGATCCACACCTCGAGGTCGTGCGTGCGCGCGGCGCCGAAGCCCATGTCGCCGGTGCTCAGCGCCATCACGCGGTACGGCAGCTCCAGCTTCTGCAGGATCTTCTCGGCGTGGCCCGTCATCTCGTCCAGCGCCGCGGCGCTGTGCTCGGGGTGCACGATCTGCACCATC
This sequence comes from Rubrivivax sp., assembly GCA_027483705.1. GTDB lineage: Bacteria > Pseudomonadota > Gammaproteobacteria > Burkholderiales > Burkholderiaceae_C > Rubrivivax. Next base: position 1,624 of record JAIXTY010000131.1, on the reverse strand, counting down.
TCGACCTTGTCGAACTGGTGCTGGCGGATCATGCCGCGCGTGTCGCGCCCGGCGCTGCCGGCCTCCGAGCGGAAGCAGGGCGTGTGCGACGTGAGCTTGATCGGCAGCTGCGCCGCATCGAGGATCTGCCCGCGCACGGTGTTCGTCAGCGGGATCTCGCTGGTGGCGATGAGGTACTGCTCGGCCTGTGGGGCATCACCATCGTCGGCCCCGCGCGTGACCCAGAACATGTCCTGCTTGAACTTCGGCAGCTGGCCCGTGCCCTCGAGGATCTCGCCGTTGACGATGTAGGGCGTGTAGCACTCGGTGTAGCCGTGCTCCAGCGTGTGCGTGTCGAGCATCAGCTGCGCGAGCGCCCGGTGCAGCCGGGCCACCGGCCCGCGCAGGAAGGTGAAGCGGCTGCCCGACAGCAGCGCGCCGGTGTCGGGCTCCAGGCCCAGCGGCGCGCCGAGGTCGACGTGGTCACGCGGCGTGAAGTCGAAGGCGCGCGGTTCACCCCAGCGGCGGATCTCGTGGTTGGCCGACTCGTCGGCGCCGTCGGGCACCCCGGGCTGCGGCAGGTTGGGCACGCTCATCAGCATGTGCTGCAGCTCGGCCTGCAGCTGCTCCAGCCGCTCGGCGCCGGCCTTCAGCGCGTCGGCGATGCCGTTCACCTCGGCCATCAGGGCGCCGGCGTCCTCGCCGCGGCCCTTCATCTGGCCGATCTGTTTGCTGAGTGCGTTGCGGCGCGCCTGGTGGCCTTCGGTGGCGGTCTGGATCTGCTTGCGCTCGGCCTCGAGCGCGCGGTAGCGCTCGACGTCGAGGAAGGGCTGCGGGTTTCGGCGGCGCTGCAGCTGGGCGACGACGGCGTCGAGGTCGCGGCGGAGGAGCGTGATGTCGAGCATGGCGGTGTCCTTGGATGCGGTTTCCGGATGCGGTGTCCGGATGCAGAGACGGCGCCTTGCGGGGGCGCCGTCGTCTTCGTGTCGGGTGAGTTCGAAGCCGGCGGCGGTCAGGATCGGGACGCAGCCACTTCGGCCATGCTGCGGTCGCCCAGCCCGCGCGGCAGCGGGAAGCGCACGTTCTCGACGACGCCGTCCATGCGGCGCACGCTGGTGGCGCCCAGCTCGCGCAGCCGCGCGATCACGGCCTGCACCAGCACGTCGGGCGCCGAGGCGCCGGCCGTCAGGCCCACGCGCTGGCGGCCCTCGAACCACTCGGGCTGCAGCGCCTGCGCGCCTTCGACCATGTGGGCCTCGGTGCCCAGGCGCTCGGCCAGCTCGCGCAGCCGGTTGCTGTTGCTGCTGGTGGGGCTGCCCACCACGATGACCACGTCCACCGCCGGCGCCATCACCTTGACGGCGTCCTGGCGGTTCTGCGTGGCGTAGCAGATGTCCTGCTGCTTGGGCTCGCGCACGTGCGGGAACACGCGCTTGACCTCGGCCAGGATCTCGGCGGCGTCGTCCACGCTCAGCGTGGTCTGCGTCACCACCGCGAGCTTGTCCTTGCGCGGCTGCACGCGCGCGACGTCGGCCGCCTCCTCGACGAGGTAGATGCCGTCGCTGAGCTGGCCCATCGTGCCCTCGACCTCGGGGTGCCCCTTGTGGCCGATCATGATGAACTCGAAGCCTTCCTTGGACAGCTT
>JAIXTY010000057.1 GCA_027483705.1 Rubrivivax sp. | reverse complement strand
CTCCGCGGGCAGCTTAGCTCGAACGTTAGGCCGCACAGGGCAACTACATGGCCGTCGTCTGCACTCCCTTCGTCCCGCCGAACTTTCAGGTACCTGATGGTTTGGTCACCGACGAGTTCACGCTCCGCATGCTGTCAGTGGATCACGTGGTCAAGGACTACGACGCTGTCATGACCAGTGTCGAGCACCTGAAGACAATCTGGCCAGGTAGCGCTTGGCCAGATGGACTCACCCTCAAGCAGAACCTCGTTGACCTTGGATGGCACGAGAAGGAGTTTCAGCTCCAGCAGTCCTTTGCCTACACGGTGCTGAGTCCTGACGAACAGAGAGTGCTTGGCTGCGTCTACATCAACCCCAGCCGCAAACAAGGGCACGATGCTGCCATCTTCCTCTGGGCACGCCAAAGTGAGTTGGCTTCAGGTCTCGAGGAGCGGCTCTACGCTGCCGTTTCAGCTTGGGTCAAGTCAAGTTGGCCTTTCACTTCCGTCGCGTTCCCGGGAAGAAGCATCTCCTGGGAAGCGTGGCGCAGCAAACAAGACCGTCTGTTGTAGCGCCGAGACCTGCAGTGCGGCCTAACCACTCGCTCAAGCTGACCCGCTACGGCAGGCTTTGTAAGCCCGGCCTGAGCCAGTCGTACCATCGTCTCAGTCCGGGCTTACAAAGCCTGCCTCCGCGGGCAGCTTAGCTCGAACGTTAGGCAGCACGAAACACACCAGTGGCTTACGTCGTACCGGAATCCGAAGTCGAGTTCAGCGCCATCCGTGCACAAGGGCCTGGTGGCCAGAACGTGAACAAGGTGTCCAACGCAGTGCACCTGCGGTTCGACATAGCAGCCTCCGCTTTGCCTAGCGCAGTGAAGGAGCGCCTTCTTGCAAGCGCGGACAGTCGAATCACTGGAGACGGAGTCTTCGTCATCAAGGCCCAAGGTGGTCGCAGCCTCGAAAGCAACAAGGCCGAAGCATTGGCTCGTCTGCAAGACGCTATCGAACAGGCTTCACACGTCCCAAAGCGCCGCAAGCCCACGAAGCCAACCTTTGGTTCAAGGCAACGGCGCCTGGAAGGCAAGGCTCAGTGGTCGTCGGTCAAGTCGGGTCGCGCCAAGGTCAACGAGTAGCCGCCTTGAGTACACGCACTCTCACTGCTGCGCGAGTGCTGCCTAACACCTCGTTCAACCCTGACCCGCTACGGCAGGCGCTGCAAGGCCGGGCAACGCCGGTGTGTACCATCGTCGTTGCCCGGCCTTGCAGCGCCTGCCTCCGCGGTCAGGGTTAACTCGAACGTTAGGCAGCACAACAACCAGCTTCGGTCACAATCCCAGCAGGAGGCCACTGACGCAATGTCCGAACTACAGAAGCTAGGAGTCCCCGACGAGGATGTTGGGCTGCTGCTCCGCGCCCTGGAGGAAGGGGCAGTGAACCTGCTCACTGGCGCAGGAACAAGCTACGGCGTCACAGGCGGTGATGGTCAGATACTGGCAGGTGGCGCTGACCTTGCGCGCGAGTTGAATACGCGGTTCTCGCTTGAGAACATTGAACCAGACTGCTCCAACCTTCAACTCGTATTTGGCGATATCTCTGCTACCCAGGCGAACCGCAATGCACTGGCTGACTTTTTGCGCTCAAGATTCTCTAAATGCAGCGTGACGTGGCAGACATCGCTATTTGAACTTCCTTGGAAGCGCATTTGGACACTGAACATTGACGATGTGCTGCAACGCGCTGCCAACCAGATCACCGCGACGAACACGAAGACGTTCTCTTGGGACGAGTCCCTTTCCGTCCGTCCGCTTTCGCAAGACGAACTTCAGATCGTTCATCTACATGGTCGCGCCTCGCAGATCGATAAGGCCGCAGGTCGAATCATATTCTCGCTGAAGGACTACGCGGCTCGGCACGAGGTGTCGCCAGGATGGCATGCAGAGTTTCGATCTGAGTTCATAAGGAAGCCATTCATCGTTTGCGGGGCAAGGTTGCGGGACGAGTTCGACCTGGCGACCGTGCTCGACATTGGCAATCGATCCCGCGAGCGCGGCGGATGTCCTTCGTTCATTGTGCTCCGTGAGTTCGCCCCAGGTGAGGAGCCGCGATTCCGCAGGCAGGGCCTGGTACCAGTCGCCGCAACAGGTGACGCCTTTGTCCGCGCACTCGCGGCTGACCTTGCTGCATTCCGACGAGCACAGCCCGAGCAAACCCCACAGTTTCGGTCCGCAGCAGTTGCCGTCCGTAGCAGCTTTCGTCAGTTGTTGGCGGGAGCGCCGCGACCCCGAAGGCTACTCGACTTCTACTCCTCCGCGGAAGCCCAGTGGCATCACATTGTTGATGGCCTCGATGCACTTCTCCCCCAAGTCAAACGCGCCTCGCAATGGTTGCTTGATGGCGCCGTGGAACCCAGAGTCGCGCTCATTGGTGGCGGTCCCGTGTGCGGCAAGACTGCGTCCGCGCTACGAATTGCGCTTGAACTGCAGACGCAGGGGTATGAGGCCCTACTTTTCCGAGGCGAAGAACGTTTTGACGAGGATGCGCTGTGCCAGTATTTATCTACGAAACGCCAGACCGTACTTGTTTTCGATGACTGCGCTGATTTCTCCAATTCCCTGGCAGGCCTCGTCAAAGCTGCTCGCGGGCATGCCCTTCCGCTGCGACTGATAGCTACGGCAGAAGCATGGCGTCTCCGGGGGGTTCACGCGGACCTGCTAGATGCGGAAGTGCGCCGCATCGACCTTGAACCAGTGCCGCATGACCACTTCGACGGAATCTTTTCGGTACGTCGCAGAGAGGGACGCCTTGGCCGCTGCACGGGCATGAAACCGGCGGATGCCTGGTCTGACTTCAAAGAGCATTTCAACCGCCGAGCATTGGAGTGGCTTGAGAGTCTTGAGGGAGCTAGACCGTTCCGCCAAGTGATCTCAGAACTGCTTTCCGACGCAGCCGGCAGCGGCCTCAACCGCAATCTCATATTGTCCTGTGCGGCCACTCATCGATTCGGTCTTTCACTACCTTTCCAACTCGCCACTCCTCTGGCCGGAGGGAAGGACCTGGAATCGCTCCTAGAGCCCCCTAGCCCGTACGCTGACTTTGCATACTTAGATGACAAGGGTCTGAGATTGAGGAGTAGATCGTTTGCCGCTCACGTATGGGAATTGGCAACGGCGAAGGAACGGTTTGACATTTCGCTTCATCTTGCGAAGCAACTCTCTCCGCTCGTAGTTCCGAAGACAATATCCAGGCGGACGTATCCCTACCGCATACTCCGCGAACTCATGGATTGCGATGTCGTGGCTAAGGACCTGCCGCAAGCTGCCGACAGATGGTTTGCGGAGCTCCTTCCGCTAATGAACTGGAACTCTCGCTATTGGGAGCAACGCGCATTGCTTGCTGCGCGGAGGGATCAAGACGACACCGCCTACTCTTATGCGAAGACTGCTGTGTCGATACAAGCACGAGACGCGTTCCCCCATACAACGCTCGGAACAATATGCATGCAGATCAGCGTTCGCCGCCAAGACGATGTGGGAATTGATCGATTCTGGGAGGGCGTTCGCGAGTTGGAGGCGTCCCGGCAGCTTGCCGTGGAACGTGGAAATGAGTGGGAGCACCCGTACGTAACTTTCTTTACCTATGCCGTTCGCGCTTGCCGAACGTACCCTTCGCAATTCGCACGGATTTCGGATGCCTGGGATGAGTGGATGAGGGCTGCGCAGAGCTCGAGACTCTTTCGGTTTGACCGACATGGTCAGCACCAACTGGAAGAGTTCAGAAGACAGTGGCTTGGTCTAGCAGTCGGCCGCCGCTAAGTGCTGCCTAACCCCTCGCTCAACGCCGACCCGCTACGGCGGCCGTGCTTGCCCGTGCGGCCGCCTTTGGTCATCATCGGCCGCACGGGCAAGCCCGTCCGCCTCCGCGGTCGGCGTTACCTCGAACGTTAGGCATCACATTCACAGTCATGGCGCCAATCCGCCTTCTCTCGAAGAGTCGCGTTCAACGAGGAACCACGTATCTCCTTCCATACGTGTGCTTCGAGTGCTGCAAGAGCTTCAGAAAGTCGCCATCCCAAGCAGCCAGAGCGTGTCCGCAGTGCGCAGGCCCAATGGTCATGCTCAATCGCAAGTTCTCAACGCCCAAGAAGCGTGACACCGAGCAATGGGCCAAGGTGAGGCAACTCGTTGAGCACGGGTTCTACTTCTTCTCGGTCTACCGATTCGGAGAGAACGGAGAAAAGGTTCCAGTGCCCTACCCCAATCGCTTGTCAGAGGTCCCGCATTTCGTGGCCGAGTTCCGCGAACAAAGCGCTCTCTTTCGCCGAACACGCCTTGAACACGCCAGAAGCTCTGCAGCCTCAGCCGGTGATGCCTAACCCCTCGCTCAAGCCGACCCGCTACGGCAGGCAGCGTAAGCCCGGCCTGAGCCAGTCGTACTATCGTCTCAGTCCGGGCTTACGCCGCCTGCCTCCACGGTCGGCTTAGCTCGAACGTTAGGCGTCACATGAAAGACATATGGGCTCCAGTCGAGGCCACGAACTACAAGACCGTGCCATTCATTTCTGGCCGTCTGGCGACAGAAGAAGACGTTCGCAGTTGAGCGGCCGTTTTCTTCCTTCAGCCGCCGAACGAACCGAAGACACGCGCAGTTCCTCACGGCTTGAATCTGCCCGCCCCTGCAATACACAAAGATGGGATCCTCGAAACTCCCATCGTCATCATTCAGGCTGAATTCGCAGACAACAAGGTCATTCTTGGCGCCAGGCCATTGACGGGCGGGAACATGGCTTGCCTTCTGAGTGAATGCGAACTTGTTGAACCAACTGACCCGCGGTTTTGTCTTCCAAAGTGACGAATGGCGAATGAAAATCACAACACCCAAACCATGGCCCTCGCGTGTGACGCCTAACCCCTCGTTCAACCCTGACCCGCTACGGCAGGCGCTGTAAGGCCGGGCAACGCCAGTGTGT
>JAIXTY010000146.1 GCA_027483705.1 Rubrivivax sp. | reverse complement strand
GTCCGATCCCGCACCGGGCTCGCTCATGGCCAGCGCGCCGAAGTGCTCGCCGCTGATCAGCTTGGGCAGGTACTTGCGCTTCTGCGCGTCAGACCCGTTGCGCTTGAGCTGGTTCACGCACAGGTTGCTGTGCGCGCCATAGCTCAGGCCCACGCTGGCGCTGGCGCGGCTGATCTCCTCCATGGCCACCATGTGGGCGAGGTAGCCCATGTCGGCGCCGCCGTAGGCCTCGGGCACGGTGATGCCGAGCACGCCGAGCTCGCCCATCTTGCGCCACAGGTCCATCGGGAACTGGTCGCTGCGGTCGATCTCGGCCGCGCGCGGCGCGATCTCGGCCTCGGCGAACGTGCGCACGGCATCGCGCAGCGCATCGATGTCGTCGCCGAGCATGAAGTTCAGGCCGGGCAGCTGGCTCATCGTGAAGTCTCCGGGTGTGGAATTGACGTTTACGTCAATCATACGGACGCGCCCCCTCGGCAGGGTGCGTCGCCGTGCGGGGCACTACCTAGAATGCGCGCCGGCCGCGGCAGCCGCCGCCGGCCCACATCAATCATCCAGGGAGCCCTGCCTCATGAAGTTCCATGTCCGTTCGATCGCCGCGATGGCGCTGGCCACCACGATCACCCTGCCCGCGCTGGCGGCCGACGGCCTGCGCCCCGTGGTCGGCGTGGCCGTCACCTCCGGCGGCGAGACGCTGGCCACCGTGCGCTACACCGATGGCAGCTCGCAGAACATCAAGAGCGGCGGCCTGATTCACCTGTTCGGTGGCGTCGAGTACCGCAGCGGCAGCCTCGCGCTGCAGGCCAACGTCGGCTACCACGTCGACGACACCTCGGCCAACAACGGCTCGGTGAAGTTCTCGCGCATGCCGATCGAACTGCTCGGCTTCTGGCATGCCAGCGACACCTGGCGCTTCGGTGCCGGCTTCCGCAAGGCCGGCAGCGCCAAGCTCAGCGGCTCGGGCGCGGCGGCCTCGGTGGGCAACTTCTCGTTCAACGGCAAGGGCGGCCTCGTGCTGCAGGGCGAGTACTTCTTCGACAACGACAAGGCCAGCACCTACCTGCGCTACGTCACCGAGGACTACACGCTGCGCGGCTTCAGCGTCAGCGGCAACCACGCCGGCCTGGGCCTGGCCTACCGCTTCTGAGTGCGGCCCGCGGCCGGCCGGCGCGCCCTTGGCGCCTGGCTGGCCAGCAGCGCGCGGCAGCGCTGTTCGTGCTGGGCGATCTCGGCCAGCGTGATCTCGATGTCCTCGCGCTGCTGCTCCAGCAGCCGGCGGTGCTCGGCCAGCACGCCGAGAAAGGCCTCCAGCTGCTGCGTGCTGCCGCTGTCGGCGTCGTACATGTCGACGAGCTGCTTGATCTCCGACAGGCTGAGCCCCAGCCGCTTGCCGCGCAGCGTGAGCTTCAGCCGCGTGCGGTCGCCGGCGCTGTAGACGCGGTTGCGGCCGGCGCGGCGCGGCGTCAGCAGGCCCACATCCTCGTAGAAGCGGATCGCGCGGGCGGTGACGTCGAACTCGGCTGCGAGCTCGGTGATGGTGTAGGTGCGCGTCGCGCTGGTGGCCATGTCGCTAGACTGACGTTGACGTAAACGTCAGGCAGCGACTATACAAACCATGGCCGAACGCCCACCGAGCGCCGACGAACTCGCGCTCGACTACCCCCAGGGCGAGGCCCTGCCAGCCCCCGGCGCCACGCTGGAGCTGCGCCCCGGCCTGCGCTGGGTGCGCATGGGCCTGCCGTTCGCGCTGGACCACATCAACCTGTGGCTGCTGCGCGACCAACTCGACGGCCGCGAGGGCTGGACGCTGGTGGACTGCGGCATCGCCAACGACGCCACCCGCCGGCACTGGGAGGCCGTGTTCTCGAGCCACCTCGACGGGCTGCCGGTGCTGCGCGTGGTCGTGACGCACATGCACCCCGACCACATCGGCCTGGCGCACTGGATCTGCGAGCGCTTCTCGTCGCCGGCGCACGAGTGCCGGCTTTGGATCAGCGCCACCGACTGGCACGTGGCGCGGCTGGCCAGCCAGGCCAGCGTGGGCCAGGGCGGCGCCGACGCGGCGGCGTTCTTCGCCAGCCACGGCCTCGTCGACGAGGATTCGCTCGGCAAGGTGCGCGCCCGCCGCGGCTACTACGCGAGCCTGGTGCCCGCCGTGCCGCCGCAGTACGCGCGGCTGCACGACGGCCAGGTGCTGAGCATCGGCGGGCGGGCCTGGCGCTGCATCAGCGGCTACGGGCACGCGCCGGAGCACATCGCGCTGTTCAATGCCGAGGACGGCGTGCTGATCAGCGGCGACATGGTGCTGCCGCGCATCAGCACCAACGTCAGCGTCTACGAGGCCGAGCCCGAGGCCGACCCGCTGCCGATGTTCCTGGCGTCGATCGAGCGGCTGCGCGCGCTGCCCGAGGGCACGCTGGTGCTGCCCTCGCACGGCCGGCCGTTCCGCGGGCTGCACACCCGCATCGGGCAGTTGCAGCGGCACCACGACGATCGGCTGGCCGAGGTGCTGGCCGCGTGTACCGGCACGCCGCGCTCGGCGGCCGAGATGCTGCCGGTGCTCTTCAAGCGCCCGCTGGACCTGCACCAGACCACCTTCGCCATGGGCGAGGCCGTCGCCCACCTGCACGCGCTGTGGGGCCGCGGCGGCCTGCAGCGCTCGCGCGGGGCCGACGGCGTCTGGCGCTTTGCGGCCCGCTGAGGCCGCGCCCCAAGAGAAACGGCCGGCACCCGAGGTGCCGGCCGTCCGGTGCCGCCCGGCCTCCCAGCCCGGCCGCGATAGCGCGATGACAGCGTCTGGTGCCGAGTGTCGGCGGCGATGCCGCAGTGCGACATCCCCACAGCGGCGGATGCGCGCGCCCTTCAGTCGTCCAGCAGCGGCAGCACCTCGTGGCGCAGCGCGCCGCGCGCCTGCTCGAAGCCGGGCAAGGCTGTGCGCACCACGTCCCAGAAGGCGGGCGAGTGGTTCATCTCGCGCAGGTGCGCGAGCTCGTGCGTGACGACGTAGTCGATCACCGGCATCGCAAAGTGCACCAGGCGCCAGTTCAGGCGGATGCTGCCGTCGGCGCTGGCGCTGCCCCAGCGCGTGGCGGCCGAACTGAGCGTGAGCCGCGTCATGCGCACGCCCAGGCGCGTGGCGAAGATCGCGCAGCGTTCCTCGAAGATGCGGCGCGCCTGGCGCTGCAGCCAGCTCTGCACCACGTCGCGCACCTGCTCGGGCGCCGCGTGCTGCGGCAGGCCCAGGTGCAGCGTCAGCCGCGGCACTCCGGGCAGCGCGGTGGCGTCGGTGTGCAGCACGGCGCCCGAGGTGCGCGGATCGAACACCAGGATCACGGTCTCGCCGAGGAAGGGGATCTGGCCGCCCTCGCGCCACTCCACGCGCGTGGCCTGCACGCGCGCGGCGCGCTCGCGCTGCTCCTGCAGCTTGCGCAGGATCCACGTCGCCTTCTCGCGCAGCGCGCTCTCGATCTCGCCCTGGCCCAGCCAGCGTGGCGCGCTGACCGTCAGGCCCTCGGGGCCGACGACGAAGCCGATGCTGCGCCGGCGCGAGCGGCGCAGCTCGTAGGCCACGCGGTGCCCGGCGAGCAAGGCCTCGCGCTGGGCGCGCGGGTGGCGGTAGCTGGGGGGGTCGGCGGGCGGCCGGGCGGGGGGGCGCTCCGGCGTGGGGGC
>JAIXTY010000181.1 GCA_027483705.1 Rubrivivax sp. | reverse complement strand
GCGCTCGACCTGGGCAAGACGCAGGAGCCGTACTGGCAGAAGGTCTTCGGCGGCTACGAGTTCTCCAAGCAGTGGCTGCGCGAGAACAAGCCCGATGTGATCTTCCTGGTCTACAACGATCACGCCACGGCCTTCAGCCTGGACCTCATCCCCACCTTCGCCATCGGCACCGCGGCGCAGTACCAGCCGGCCGACGAGGGCTGGGGCCCGCGGCCGGTACCCGTGGTGCAGGGCCACCCCGACCTGGCCAGCCACATCGCGCAGAGCGTGATCCAGGACGACTTCGACCTCACCATCGTCAACCGCATGGACGTGGACCACGGCCTGACCGTGCCGCTGAGCTTGATGTGCGGCCAACCTGCCGCATGGCCCTGCCCCGTGATCCCATTCGCCGTGAACGTGGTGCAGTACCCGGTGCCCAGCGGCCGCCGCTGCTTCAACCTGGGCCGCGCCATCCGCAAGGCCGTCGAGAGCTACGACGAGCCGCTGAACGTGCAGATCTGGGGCACCGGCGGCATGAGCCACCAGCTTCAGGGGCCGCGCGCCGGCCTCATCAACGCCGAGTGGGACAACCGCTTCCTCGACCGCCTGATCAGCGAGCCCGAGGCCCTGGCCCAGGTGCCGCACATCGAGTACGTGCGCGAGGCCGGCAGCGAGGGCATCGAACTCGTGATGTGGCTGATCGCGCGTGGCGCCATGAGCGACAACGCCCCGGCCGTGAAGCACCGCTTCTATCACGTGCCCGCCAGCAACACGGCCGTCGGCCACCTGATCCTGGAGAACGCATGAGCACCTTGAAGGTGGCGCTGGCCGGTGCCGGCGCCTTTGGCCTGAAGCACCTGGACGCGCTGAAGCTGATCGACGGCGTCGAGGTCATCAGCCTCGTCGGCCGCGAGCTCGACAAGACGAAGGAAGCCGCCGCGAAGTACGGCGTCGGCCACGTCACCACCGATCTGGCCGACACGCTGAAGCTGCCCGGCCTGGACGCCGTGATCCTGGCCACGCCGACGCAGATGCACGCCGCGCAGGCCATCCAGTGCCTGCAGGCCGGCGTGCACGTGCAGGTGGAGATCCCGCTGGCCGACAGCCTGCGCGACGCCTACGCCGTGGCCGACCTGCAGGCGAAGACGGGACTCGTGGCGATGGTCGGCCACACGCGCCGCTTCAACCCCAGCCACCAGTGGGTGCGCCGGCGCATCACCGCGGGCGAGTTCGCCATCCAGCAGATGGACGTGCAGACCTACTTCTTCCGCCGCACGAACATGAACGCGCTCGGCCAGCCGCGCAGCTGGACCGACCACCTGCTGTGGCACCACGCCGCGCACACGGTGGACCTGTTCGCCTACCAGTGCGGCAGCCCCATCGTGCAGGCGCACGCGATGCAGGGGCCGATCCACCCCACGCTGGGCATCGCGATGGACATGAGCATCCAGCTCAAGGCCGCGAGCGGCGCGATCTGCACGCTCAGCCTGAGTTTCAACAACGACGGCCCGCTGGGCACCTTCTTCCGCTACATCGGCACCACCGGCACCTACATCGCGCGGTATGACGACCTGTTCACCGGCAAGGACGAGAAGATCGACGTGTCCGGCGTCGACGTCTCGATGAACGGCATCGAGCTGCAGGACCGCGAGTTCATCGCCGCCATCCGCGCCGGCCGCGAGCCCAATGCCAGCGTGGCGCAGGTGCTGCCCTGCTACGAGGTGCTGCACCAGCTGGACCGGCAGCTGGCGGCGGGCTGATCCCGCTCAACCGGCGGACAGCCGGAAGGCGCCGACCGACCGCACCAGTCGGTCGGCCTGCTCGCGCAGGCCCGACGCGGCGTCGGCGCTGCGGTGCACGAGGGCCGTGTTCTGGCGCGTCACACCATCCAGGCGCGACACGGCCTGGCTCACGCGGCCGATGCTCGCGCTCTGGTCCGCGGTCGCCGCGCTGATCTCGGCGATCAGCGCCGACACGCGCCTCACCTGCGTGTCGATCTCGACCATCGTGGCGCCAGCCTCGGCCACCAGCTGTGTGCCGGTGCCGACCCGGTCGACGCTGTCGCCGATGAGGCGCTTGATCTCGCGCGCCGCCTCGGCGCTGCGCCGGGCCAGTGCGCGCACCTCGCTGGCCACGACGGCAAAACCGCGCCCCTGCTCGCCGGCCCGCGCGGCCTCGACCGCGGCGTTCAGCGACAGGAGGTTGGTCTGGAACGCGATGTCGTCGATCAGGCCGGTGATGTCGGCGATGCGACGGGCGCTCGCGGCGATCTCGTCCATCGTCGTCACGACGCGCGCCGTCACTTCGCCGCCCTTGGCGGCCACCGTGGTCGCCACGCCGGCCAGCTCGGCGGCCTGGCGCGCGGAGTCTGCGTTGGTCTGCACCGTGGCGCTGATCTGGTCCATCGACACGGCGGTCTGCTGCAGGCTGCTGGCCTGGCTCTCGGTGCGGCCGCTGAGGTCGACGTTGCCCTGCGAGATGTCGGCACTGGCCTCGGCCACCTGGCGCGCGCCCAGCTGCACGGTGCCGACGACCTCGACCAGGCAGCCGTGCATGCGCTCCAGCGCCAGGAACAGCGGTGCGAACTCGTCGCGGCGGCTGGACTGCACCTGGATGGTGAGGTCGCCGTCAGCGATGGCGTTGGCCACGCCCGCAGCGCGCGCCGCCCGCGACCGGATCATCCAGCCGCCGAGCAGCGAGCACGCGGCACCACCCAGCACCAGCAGGGCCAGCAACGCGTACAGCGCCACCTCGGCCGCGGCGACGCGGCCCTTGACCGAGTTCACGCCATCCACCAGCAGTGTCTGCTGAAAGCGGCGCTGCGCATCCATCGTCTTGAGCCAATCGTCACGCGCGGGCACGACCTGGTCCACCAGGTGCGCGAAGGCCTCGTCGCGGCGGCCGGCCTTGACGTGCTCGACCACGGTGCCGGCCTCCTGCCAGAACTTCGCCTTGCGGGCCTTCACGTCGGCGAACAGCTCGCGGCCGCGGGGGGTCGACAGCGCGGCCTCGAAGGCCTTGGAAAGGTCGTCGAGCTGCCCGGCGTGGCGACCGATTGCCTCCAGGGTGGTGTTCAGCTCCTGCGGCGAACGCGCCAGGATGGCATGCCGCGCCTGCAGCGACACACGCGTCAGCGTCAGCTCCATCTCTGCGATGCGCAGCAGCTGGGGCGTCAGCACGTCGGTGGCCCGGCGCGACTCCTGACGGGTCTGGTTGATCTCGTTCAGCGCCCAGGCAGCGAGCACGCCACCGAGCAGGGCGAACGCGCTGAGCAGCAGGCCCAGACGCGCGGCGATGGAGAGGTGCGCGAAGTGCATGAGGAACCCCAGGGGTTTGGCCCGTACCCGGGCGCGGCGGCGCCTGGGTCGATCTGGCAGGTTATCGGAGGCCTGCCGCTGAAGTTGAGCGTTGGTGCACCGGCGCGGCAGCTGCATCTGCTTGCACTCCGACACCGGCGGCTTTCAGTTGCAACGGCGCTGCGCGCTGCAATCCCGGCTGCACCGACCAATGACCGGAGAGCGACCATGGACACTGCGACGCCCACCCACCCGAAGCCCGCACTGACGCCCGGCAAGGCCTGGCTCGTGGGCGGCTCCCTGGCGGCGGTGGCGCTGGGCTCGCTGGCCACGGCGCTGGCCCTTCGCGGCCCCGGCGCCGCCCCCGCTGCGGGCGCCGCCGGCCCCGAGCCGCGCGAGACCATCGTCTCCACCCTGAGCCCACCGCCGCGCGCCACGGATGGTGGGGCGGACCGACCAGCACCGGCGGCGGCAACGGCCCAGGCCCGCATCGCCTGTGCCGATGGCTCGACGCGCACGCTGTCGCAGCCCACGAAGCAGGCGGTGGCCGGCCCTGGACGGCCTCGCTCGCTGGCCGAGCTCAAGCGCCTGTAGCCGCGCCGTGCTCGCCCCAGCCCGCCGGCGTGAAATCGCCGGCGGTCCTTCGCACGGCGACGAACGCCTTCCGGCGTTCGACGTCCGTGCTCAGCCCACTCTTGGATCCAGCGCGTCGCGCAGCGCGTCGGCCAGCACGCTGAGCGCGTAGATCAGCAGGAACATCGCCGTCACCGTGCCGGCGAGCGGCCACCAGATGTCGTTGGTCAGGTCCTGCGCGGCGCCGCTGATGAGCAGGCCCCAGCTGGCGCCGTCCTGCACGCCCAGGCCCAGGTAGGTGAGGATGACCTCGCTCTTGACGGCCGCCAGCAGCACCAGCGAGCTGGTGACGATGCTCACGTGCATCACGTTGGGCAGGATCTCGCCGAACATGATGCGGCCCGATCCGGCGCCGAGCAGCCGCGCCGCCATCACGTAGTCCTTGCCCTTGTGCTTGAGCACCTCGCCGCGCACCAGCCGCATGATGCCCACCCAGCCCGTGGCGGCCAGCGCCACGCACATCGACTCGATGCCGCGGCCCATGCTGTAGGCGATGGCCGTGATGAGCAGGATGTCGGGAATCGACACCACCACCGTGTACAGCCAGGTGATGAAGGCATCGACCCAGCCGCCGAACCAGCCCGCCAGCAGGCCCAGCGCGGTGCCCACGGGAATGACGAGCAGCGTGGTCACGAAGCCGATGGTCACCGCCGTCTGCGCGCCGGCCAGCACGCGGTAGAAAACCGAGCGGCCCAGCACGTCGGTGCCCAGCAGCAGCGGCCAGCTCCAGGCCGGGCCGTCCATCGAGCCGCCCACCGGCGTCTCGTGGCTGGGCAGCAGGCCGGCATAACCGGCCAGCGCCACGCCCAGGTAGGCCAGCACCACCAGCAGGCACACACGCGCCTGGGGCCGCCGCCACAGCGAGCGCCCCACGGCCAGCAGCATCGGCTCGGCGCTCATGACAGGCGCACCCGGGGGTCGGCCCAGGCGTAGAGCAGGTCGGACAGCAGGTTGAACAGCACCAGCGCGATGGCGCCCAGCACCGTGACGGCCTTCAGGATGGGCAGGTCGCCGCGGCCCAGCGCGTCGATCGTGAGGCTGCCGATGCCGGGGATGCTGAAGAAGCGCTCCATCAGGAACGAGCCCAGGATCAGGAACGGCAGCGTGGTGACGTTGTTGGTGATGATGGGAATCCAGGCGTTGGGCAGCACGTGGCGCAGCAGCACGCGGCCTTCGCTGGCGCCCTTGCTGCGCGCGGTGCGCACGTAGTCGGCGTTGGCCTCGTCGAGGAACAGCGTGCGGTACAGGCGGATGTCCGGGCCCATCGCCACGATCAGCAGGATGAGCCAGGGCAGCGCCAGGTACAGCACCGCCTCGGGGCCCCTAACGTAGCCCGAGATCGGGAACCAGCCCAGCTTGTAGGCCAGCAGGTACTGCAGCACCAGCACGTACACCAGCGCCGAGACGCTCATGCCGGCGATGAAGAGCGCCCGGCTGGCCTTGTCGGCCAGGCCGTCGCGCCAGCGCGCGATGACGAGCGCCAGCAGCACGTTGACGATGCCGCCCACGATGAACGGCGGCGCCGTGACCGACAGGCTCACCCAGGCGCCGGCCTTGAGCTGCTGGCCGAGGTCCTCGTGCGTGACGTAGCTCTTGCCGTAGTCGAAGGTGACGATCTGGCGCAGGAACTCCAGAAACTGCATGGGCAGGCTCTGGTCCAGCCCCCACTGCGCGCGCAGGTTGGCAATCGCCTCCGGCGTGGCGTGGTTGCCCAGCGCCGCGCGCACGGGGTCGGGCCCGAAGGCGTTGAACAGCAGGAAGGTGAGCAGCGCGACGCCCAGCACCGTGGGCACGGCCAGCAGCAGGCGGCGCAGGATGTAGGCGAGCATGATGCAGTCAGGCGGGGCCTCAGATGCCCTTCTTCTTGGCCGTCATGTCGATGTCGAGGTACTTGTACTCCGGCACCAGCTCGTTGCGCTTGAAGTTGGTGAGCCACTTCTGCCGCACGCCGAAGCGGACGGCGTTGTAGCCCACGATGATGGGCGCCTCGTCGCGGATGATGTCGTTCATGGTGCGGAACAGGGCGTAGCGCTGCGGGCCATTGACCATGTACCGGGATGCCTCGTAAGCCCGGTCGTATGCGGCGTTGCTGAAGGCCGAGTGGTTGGGGCCCGGCGCCACGTTCTTGCTGTAGAGCAACTGGTAGAAGTTCTCGGCGTCGGGGTAGTCGGCCACCCAGCCGCCGAGGTCGGCGATCTGGAAGTTGCCCGACTCCACGGCCTTCACCGCCGTGGGGTAGTCGGAGAACTCGGCGCGCAGCTGCACGCCCGCGGCAGCGAAGCGGGCCTTGGCAAAGTCGAAGGCCGTGCGCTGGGTCGAGGTGGCACCACCCACGCGGTACACCAGCACCGGCAGGCCCTTGCCGTCGGGGTAGCCCGCCTGCGCCAGCAGGGCCTTGGCCTTGGCGACGTCGTAGCCCGGGTAGGTGGCGCCGGTGTCGCGCTCGCTGCCCGAAAACTCCAGCGGCACCAGGCTCTTCAGTTTCTGGCCGCGGCCGTTGTTCAGCACATCGATCTCGCCCTGCGTGTCGGTCAGGTGCTGCAGGGCCTGGCGCAGCGCCTTGTTGCCGCCGATCAGCGGATCCTTCATGTTGAGATTGATGTACGTGACGGCCACGCCCAGCACGCTGTAGATCTCGAACTTGTCGGCAAATTCGGGCGTCAGCTCGAAGGCACCGTCGGGCTTGCGGCGAACCATCTTCGTGAAGTTCGCGCGGTCCACGCCGCGCCAGTCGAGCTCGCCCTTCAGGAACTTCAGCATGCCGGGCTGCGGCTCCTCGATCAGCGGCATCTCCAGCACGTCGATCAGCGGCAGCTTGCGGCCGGCCGACTTGAGCAGGCCCTTTTCGGCGTCGCCGGGTGCGCCCTTCGTCGGGTAGGTCCCGTGGAAGGCCGGGTGCTTCTCGAAACGCAGCACGCCTTTGCGCTCGGCCTTCTGGATGGTGTACGGCCCGGTGCCCACCGGATTGACGCCGAGCTGGTCGCCATACATCGCCACCGCCTCGTGCGCCACGGGCGCGGTGGAGCTGATGGCCAGCGAGAACAGGAACAAGGGGTTCTCGCGCGTGAGCTTGATGCTGAAGGTGTGGCTGTCGATGCGCTTCAGGCCCTCGACGGCGGCCGTGCGGTGGTCGACCGCGCCCTTGGCGGTGGCGGCGCGGTGCGCGTCCAGGCCCACCACCGCGCCCTCCATCGCGAACCAGCTCTTGTTGTTGAGCTTGGCGTCGGCATAGCGCCTGATCGAGAAGAGCACGTCGTCGGCCACCAGCTCGCGGCCCTTGCCGCCGGGGAAGCAGGCGTTGTCGTGGAAGCGGATGCCCTTCCTCAGCCGGCAGGTCAGCGTCAACTTGTCGGCGCCCAGCTCGGGCATGCGTTCCAGCAGGTCGGGCTCCAGCCTGTAGGGGCGGTCCAGGTACGAATAGGCCAGCAGCGTGCTGTGCGTCAGCAGCACCAGCTCGGAGGTCTGCACGTCGAACTGGCGGATCGGGTCCAGCGAGTCGAACGGACTGAGCCGCCCGTAGTGCAGCACCTTCTGCTCCTGGGCCTGCGCCACGCCCGGCAGCGGCAGCAGCGAGAAGGCACCGGCCACGGCCAGCGCCTCGCGACGGGTGAGGCCCGGCGACAGGCGCTCCAGGTGGGCGTGGGAGTTGAAGCTCATGACAGGGTCTCCTCGGCAAAGTGGCAGGCGGCCAGGTGGCGGGTGCCCACGGTTCGCAACACCGGCACCTCCTGGCTGCACCGCGCTTCGGCGCGCGGGCAACGGGTGTGGAAGGCACAGCCCGGCGGCGGGCGGCTGGGGCTGGGCACGTCGCCCTGCAGCGGCGGCTGCGTGCGGCGTGCGCGCGGGTCGATCGAGGGCGCCGCGGCCAGCAGGCTCTGCGTGTAGGGGTGGCGCGGCATCGCGAACAGCGCCTTCGTGGGCGCCTGCTCGACGACGCGACCCAGGTACATCACGGCCACGCGGTCGCACAGGTACTGCACCACCGACAGGTCGTGCGAGACGAACAGGTAGGCCAGCTTGAGGCGCTGCTGCAGCTCCACCAGGAGGTTCAGCACCTGCGACTGGATCGACATGTCCAGCGCCGACAGCGGCTCGTCGAGCACCAGCACCTCGGGTTGCAGCGCCAGCGCCCGGGCGATGCCGATGCGCTGGCGCTGGCCGCCGGAGAACTCGTGCGGCCAGCGCTGCAGGTGCTGCGGGTCCAGGCCCACCAGCGCCAGCAGCTCCTCGATGCGGCGCTGGCGCGGCTCGCCCGCCGGCTCGCCGTGCAGCTCGAACGGCATCTCGAGGATGCGGCCGACGCGGTGGCGCGGGTTCAGCGACGCAAACGGGTCCTGGAACACCATCTGCACGCGGCGCGTCATCGCGCGGCGCTGCGCGCCCGACAGCGTCTTCAGGTCGACGCCGTCGAACAGCACCTGGCCGCGTGTCGGCGGGTACAGGCCGGTGAGCACACGCGCCAGCGTCGTCTTGCCGCAGCCCGACTCGCCCACCACGCCCAGCACCTCGCCGGCGTGCAGCGCCAGGTTGACGCCGGTGACGGCGCGCACGCGGCCGATGGGCCGGCGCAGCACGCCGCCGGTGATGGCGAAGTGCATGTCCAGATCGCGCGCTTCCAGCAGCGGCGTGCTCACGGCGCAGCCTCCAGCAGCAGGCAGGCCGCCTCGTGCCCACGCGCCACCGGGCGCAGCGCCGGGGTCTCGTCGGCACAGCGCGCCTCGGCGCGCGGGCAGCGGTCGCGGAAGCTGCAGCCGGCGGGGCGCTGGCCCAGCGGCGGCAGGTTGCCGCGGATGGCGGGCAGCGGCGTGCCGTCGTGGCGCGTCTGCCCCGGCCGCGGCCGCGCGGCCAGCAGGCCCTGCGTGTAGGGGTGGGCCGGGCGCTCGAACAGCTCGGCCACCGGCGCACGCTCCACCACGCGGCCGGCGTACATCACGGCCACCTCGTCGGCGATCTGCGCCACCACGGCCAGGTCGTGCGTGACGAAGACCATCGCCATGCCGATCTCGCGCTGCAGTTCGGCCAGCAGGTTCAGCACCTGGGCCTGGATGGTCACGTCCAGCGCGGTCGTGGGCTCGTCGGCCAGCAGCAGCGCGGGGCGGTGGGCCAGCGCCATCGCGATGGTCACGCGCTGCTTCATGCCGCCGCTCATCTGGTGCGGGTACTCGCCGAAGCGTCGCGCCGCGTCGGGGATGTGCACCTGCTCGAAGAGCGCCATCGCGCGCTCGCGGGCCTCGTTCGGGCCGGCCGTGCCGTGGATGCGGAAGACCTCGGCCACCTGGTCGCCCACCGGCAGCACCGGGTTCAGTGCGGTCAGCGGCTCCTGGAAGATCATCGCCAGCTCGCGGCCGCGCAGGCGGCGGCGCTCTGCGGGGGGCAGCGGCACCAGGTCGCGGCCGCGGAAGAGGATGCGGCCGGCCTCCACCCGCGCGTTGTCGGCCAGCAGGCCCATCACCGACAGCGCCGTGACGCTCTTGCCGCAGCCCGACTCGCCGGCGATGCACAGGGTGCGGCCGGCATCGACCTTCAGCGAGACGCCGTCGACGGCGCGGAGGCGGCCGCGGGGCGTGTCGAACGCCGTGACCAGCCCTTCCAGTTCGAGCACCGTGCTAGGGTTCAGACCCCACCCCCAAAGACATCCATGGCTCCGGCGATGTGATGTGACCCGCCTTTCCAGCTGCGATCCATGATAGCCAAGCGTTCCGTCGCCTCCTTCCTGGTCAACCCCCTCGGTCTGGGTTGCATGAACCTCAACCACGCCTACGGCCTGCCGCCGCCGGCCGAGCAGGCCGAGCGGCTGCTGCTCGAGGCGCTGGACGCCGGCGTCGACTTCTTCGACACCGCCGCGCTCTACGGCTTTGGCGCCAACGAGCGCCTCGTGGGCCGTGTGCTCGGCCCGCACCGCAGCCGCTTCGTGCTGGCCAGCAAGGGCGGCATGACGGGGCAGCCGGTGGGCCAAGGTGGCGCGCTGCAGCGCGTGATCGACGGCCGCCCGGCGAGCATCCGCCGCGACTGCGAAGAGAGCCTCAAGCGCCTGGGCACCGAGGTCATCGACCTGTACTACCTGCACCGCTGGGACAAGCGCGTGCCCATCGAGGAGAGCGTCGGCGCGATGGCCGACCTGCTGCGCGCCGGCAAGGTGCTTGCGCTCGGCCTGAGCGAGGTGTCGGCCGCGACGCTGCGGCGTGCCCACCGCGAGCACCCCATCGCCGCGCTGCAGACCGAGTACAGCCCCTGGACGCGCAACCCCGAAATCGCCGTGCTCGAGGCCTGCCGCGAGCTCGGCACCGCCTTCGTGGCCTTCAGCCCCGTGGGCCGCGGCGCACTCACCGACGCGCCGCCAGAGCCAGCCGCCTTCGACGCCAAGGACATCCGACGCTCGATGCCGCGCTTTGCACCGGAGCACTGGCCGGCCAACCGCGCGCTGCAGCAGCGGCTGGCGGCGCTGGCGCGCGAGGCCAGTTGCACCGTGGCGCAGCTGTCGCTGGCCTGGGTGCTGTCGCGCGGGCCACACGTGCACGTCATCCCCGGCACCACGAGCGTGGCGCACCTGCACGAGAACCTCGACACGCCGGCGCTGCCGGCCGCGGTGCTCGACGCGGTGAGCGCGCTCATGACGCCGCAGGCGCCCTCCGGCAACCGTTACGGGGCGCAGGCGCAGGTCGAGGTCGACACCGAGACGTTCTGACCGCGGCCGAGCACGCCTGCGCCGGCGCCCCGGCGCGCCTTCAGGCCTTGTCCCGCCCGCTCGGCGGAGCCGTGGATGGTGACGAACCCCTTCGAAGTGCAGGGGCCGGGCTCGTCGTTCAGCCAGGCGTCGGCGGCGGGGCGGGACGCAGCACCCGGTGCGTCACGCCCAGGCCGATGGCGCTGAGCAGCAGCAGCGCCAGCGCCAGGCCGGGCAGCCCACCGGCGTCGAACAGGACGCCACCCAGCGTCGGCCCGAGCGCCGTGCCCAGCGAGTAGGCCATCACCAGCACGCCGATGGCGCGCACCAGCGCGGCGCCGCCGAGGCGGTGGCCCAGCTCGACGATCATCAGCGTGTAGACCGCCCCACCCACGCCGCCGAGCGCGAAGCCAACGCCCCACAGCACCGCGCCGGGGTCGGCGGCGGCGGCCAGCAGCACGGCGTTGGTCAGCAGCACCACGGCCCAGGCCAGCAGCGTGATGCGGCGGACGCCGAAACGGTCGGCCAGGTGACCCATCGGCGGCTGCATCAGTGCGCTGCCGGCACCGATGACGGCGCCCAGCCAGGCCGCGCCCTCCAGCGACTGCCCCAGGCGCATCGAGATCGACGGCAGCAGCGCCGACACGCCGCCCTCCATGAGCCCGCTGAGCAGGGCCACGGCCAGCAGGCCGAGAGCCTGGGCACGGCGCGTCACGGCCGGCGGCGTGGCCGCAGCCGGCGCCGTGCCCGGCGCGCCCGGCGGCTCCACGCGCAGCAGCACCAGGCTCACCACCAGCGCCAGCCCCATCAACCCGGCACTGGCCACCGGCGGCGCGACATCGGCGGCGCGCATCAGCGGCACCAGCGCCGGGCCGGTCATCAGGCCCAGGCCCACGGCCGTCTCGAACAGCCCCACCAGCAGGCCGCGCTGGGCAGGCGGCGCCGCCTCGGCCAGCCAGGATTCACCGGCCACCCACACCCAGCCGCCGCCCAGGCCCAGCACGAAGGCGCCGGCCACCCAGCCGCCGACATGGCCGTGCAGCGCCACCGACACCGTGGCCGCCACCGCCGCGGCGGTGGCGCCGACGAACACGCGCGCATGCCCCAGCCGCTGCACGGCGGCGTGCGCCACGGTGCTGGCCAGCAGGATGCCGGCCCACAGCGAGCTGGCCAGCAGGCCCACGAGCAGCGCCGACCGCCCGTCGGCCGTGGCCTGCAGCGCCAGGTGCGTCATCAGCGCGAACTCCGCCGCGACGAAGACGAAGTACACCGCCGGGATCACCCCCAGCACCGTGGATGCCGGCCAGCGCATGGCGCGCGACTCTAGCCCAGGCGTGGCCGGGGCTTGAAACCGTGCCGGGAGCCCCAACTGTGCGGCTCCATCCCGTTCGCAACCCCTTTCGAAACCCATGGACAAGAAGACGCTGTCGTTCCAGGCCGAGGTGCAGCAGATCCTGCACCTCGTCACCCACTCGCTCTACAGCAACAAGGAGATCTTCCTGCGCGAGCTGGTCTCCAACGCCTCCGACGCCTGCGACAAGCTGCGCTTCGAGGCCCTGGACAAGCCCGCGCTGTGGGAAGACCAGCCCGAGCTGAACGTGCGCGTGTTCTTCGACGCCGAGAAGAAGACGCTGACGATCCGCGACAACGGCATCGGCATGAGTGCCGACGAAGCCGTGGCCCACCTGGGCACCATCGCGAAGAGCGGCACGCGCGAGTTCCTCGGCAAGCTTGAGGCCGACAAGAAGAAGGACGCCAACCTCATCGGCCAGTTCGGCGTGGGCTTCTACAGCGGTTTCATCGTCGCCGACCGCATGACGGTGGAAACCCGCCGCGCCGGCGCCCCGGCCAGCGAGGGCGTGCGCTGGAGCAGCACCGGCAGCGGCGACTTCGAGGTCGAGACCATCGAGCGCGCCGAGCGCGGCACCGACGTCATCCTGCACCTGCGCGAGGGCGAGGAGGAGTTCCTGTCGGCGTGGAAGCTGAAGTCCATCATCGCCAAGTACTCCGACCACCTGAACCTGCCCGTGCTGATGAAGAAGCAGCGCTGGGACGAGGAGAAGAACGAGCAGGTCGAGACGGACGAGTGGGAGCCCGCCAACAAGGCGCAGGCCCTGTGGACCCGCAGCAAGAGCGACATCACCGACGCCGAGTACACCGAGTTCTACAAGCAGATCAGCTACGACCAGGAAGCGCCTCTGGCCTACACCCACAACCGCGTCGAGGGCCGCACCGAGTACACGCAGCTGCTCTTCGTGCCCAAGAAGGCGCCCTTCGACCTGTGGAACCGCGACAAGCGCGGCGGCGTCAAGCTCTACGTGAAGCGCGTCTTCATCATGGACGACGCCGAGGCGCTGATGCCGGTGTACCTGCGCTTCGTCAAGGGCGTGATCGACAGCGCCGACCTGCCGCTGAACGTGAGCCGCGAGCTGCTGCAGGAAAGCCGCGACGTGAAGGCCATCCGCGAAGGCAGCACGAAGAAGGTGCTGGGCATGCTGGAAGACGTGGCAGAGAACCAGAAGGACACCTACGCCGAGTTCTGGGCGCAGTTCGGCAACGTGCTGAAGGAAGGCATCGGCGAAGACCACGCGAACCGCGAGCGCCTGGCCAAGCTGTTCCGCTTTGCCAGCACGCACGCGGACAGCGGCGTGAGCTTTGCGGACTACGTGGGCCGCATGAAGGAAGGCCAGGACGCCATCTACGTGATCACGGCCGACAGCCTGGCGGCCGCCCGGAGCAGCCCGCAGCTGGAGATCTTCCGCAAGAAGGGCATCGAGGTGCTGCTGCTGGTGGACCGCGTCGACGAGTGGATGCTGTCGCACCTGTACGAGTTCGACGGCCACACCATCACCAGCGTGGCCAAGGGCGCGGTCGACCTCGGCAAGCTGCAGGACGAAGACGAGAAGAAACAGGCCGAAGCCGCCGCCGAGGCCGCCAGGCCGGTGATCGAGCGCCTGAAGAAGACGCTGGCCGAGCGCGCCAAGGATGTGCGTGTGACGACGCGCCTGGTCGACAGCCCCGCCTGCATCGTGGCCGACGAGGGCGACATGAGCGGCCACCTGGCCCGCATGCTCAAGGCCGCCGGGCAGGAGGCGCCGAAGAGCCTGCCCATCCTCGAGATCAACGCCGAGCATGCGCTGGTGAAGAAGCTCGATTCCGCCGAGGCGAGCGAGCGCTTCGACGACCTGGCGCACATCGTGTTCGACCAGGCCGTGCTGGCCGAAGGCGGCGTGCTGGAAGACCCGGCCGCCTACGTGCGGCGCGTCAACGCGATGCTGGTCGGCTGAGCAGGCTCAGCCCGCCATCGCCTCGAGCTGCTCGCGCAGCAGCGTCGTCTGCTGGCTCCAGTAGGCGGCGCTGCCGAACCACGGGAAGTGGATCGGGAACGTCGGGTCGCTCCAGCGCGCGGCCAGCCAGGCGCTGTGGCGCAGCATGCGCCAGGTGCGAAGCGGCTCGATGAGCGCGCGCTCGCGGTCGTCGAACCCGGCGAAGTCCTCGTAGCCGCCGAGAAGCACGTTCAGCTGGCGCGCCATCGTCGGCGCGTCGCCCGAGACCAGCATCCACAGGTCCTGCACCGCGGGGCCCTGCATCGCGTCATCGAGGTCGACGATGTGCGGGCGGCCGGGGTCGCCCTCGGCGCTGCCGGGGCGCCAGAGCACGTTGCCGATGTGGCAGTCGCCGTGCAGGCGCAGCGTGGCGAGCGGGCCGTGGGCCGCGAAGGCCTCGGCCACGGCGGCCGCCGCGGCTTCGGCGGTGGCGCGCCAGGCCGGCAGCTCGGCGGGCGTCACGATGTCGGCTTTGAGCAGCGCCTGCACCGCCAGCGCCGCGTCGGCGGCGGCTATCCGGTGGCGGTGCTCGAAGGCCCGCGTCCGCCCCACGGCATGCAGCCGGCCGATGAAACGGCCGAGCTGGGCCAGGATGGCCGGGTCGTCGAGCTCGGGTTCGCGGCCGGCGCGGCGCTCGGCCACGGCAAATCGGTAGGCGGTGCCGTCGTGGTCGGTCCAGGTGGCGAGCGTGTGGGCTTCGCCCTGCAGCTGCAGCCCGGGCTCGGCCGCCTGCAGCGCCAGCGGCGGCACCACGGGCACCTCGGCGGCGGCGAGTTCGAGCGCGAAGCCGTGCTCCTCGAGGATCTGCGCGTCACTCCAGCGCCCGGGCCGGTAGAACTTGGCCACCACCGCGCGGCCGTCTTCCAGCATCACCTGGAAGACGCGGTTTTCGTAGCTGTTGAGCTGCAGCAGCCGCCCGTCACCTCGCAGGCCGGCGGCGTCCAGCGCCTCGAGCACCTGCTGCGGCCCGAGGCCGCGGTAGCCAGCGGTCAATGCCGCAGCGCCGGCGTCGGACCGTCGACCACCACGGCGGCCACGGGCTCCTCGAGCGGGAGATCGAGCTCGCGCACGCTCACGCCGGCGCGGCGGCCGCGGTCGAAGCCGCTGACCGTGCCTTCGACCGCCATGTCGTCGAAGAACGAGTCGGCGACGAAGTTGCTGTCGGCAAAGCCCTGGCGCTCGCGGCGGCGTTCGGCCACGGTGGCGGCCAGCTGCTCGCTGGCCTTCGCCATGCGCGCCACCGGCACGCTGCGGCTGGCCGGCTCGGGCACCAGGCTGCGCAGTTCGGCCAGCGGCGGCAGCTCGTCGGGCGTGCAGCGCAGGTACTTCACCTTGCAGGCGGCGAGCACGGCTTCCTTGATCTGCAGGCTGCGGCGCGAGGTGGGGCGCAGGCCCTCGAGGTCGATGGCGGCGAGCACCCGGCCGCTGTCGCTGCAGATGGCGAAGCTGACATGCTGGTTGCCCAGCAACTCGTACCAGTAGCGCAGCTCGCCCGGATCCTCGGGCTGGCAGAAGCGCACCAGCGGCAGCTTCGACAGCAGCAGGTGCTCCGGCAGGGCCTCGCGCAGCTGGCGGTAAACGCGCAGCTCCTGCTGCCCGAAGACGCGGCGGCCCGTGAGCGGCCATTTCGTCGGCAGCACCCGCGCGGCGGGCTTGCGCCCGAAACGCAGCCACAGCAAGCCGGCGGCCGCCAGCAGCAGCAGCGACAGCGAGGCGATGATCCAGGACAGACTCATCGGCGGGTGTGGCAGGTTCAGAGGGCTCGGGATCGACCGTTCGGCCGGGGATCGCGGCCGCTTGTCGCGAACCGTGACGAATCTTGCATGTTACTGGCCGGCCCGCCCGGCACCACCCCTCGCTCATGGGCCCGGGCCGGGGCGCGGGCCGATCCGTTACGCTCGCGGCCCGATGGAACGCAACACCCGCCAGCGCACCGCCATCCGTGACGCCCTGCAGCGCGCCCACCGCCCGCTGCTGCCGCAGGAGGTGCTGGCTGCGGCGCAGGCGCAGGCGCCGCGGCTGGGCCTGGCCACCGTGTATCGCAACCTGAAGGCCCTGGTCGAGGACGGGGTGCTCTGCACGGTGGAGCTGCCGGGCGAGAACCCGCGCTTCGAGCTCGCCGATCGCCAGCACCACCACCACTTCCAGTGCCTGAGCTGCCAGCGGGTGTACGACGTGCACGCCTGCCCCGGCGACCTGTCGCGGCTGGCCCCGCCGGGCTTCACGGTGCTCGACCACGAGCTGACCCTGTACGGACGCTGCGGCGAGTGCGCCGCGCCGTCCGCCTGAGCCTCCGTGGCCGCTGCCCCGCCCGCACCGGGCGCGCGCCCGGCCGCGCCGCTGGTGTTCGAGGGCTGGACGCTGGACCTGGCGGGCCGGGTGCTCCGCGTCGCCGGCCAGCCGGCCCGCCTGGGTGACCGCGCCTTCGACCTGCTCGCCGCCCTGGCCGAGCGCGCCGGCCAGGTGGTGGGCAAGAACGAGCTGCTCGACCGCGTCTGGCCCGGCCGCGTGGTGGAGGAGAACAACCTCTCGGTGCAGATCACCGCGCTGCGGCGCGTGCTCGGGCCCGATGTCGTGCAGAACGTGGCGGGCGTGGGCTACCGGCTCGCCGCCTGGCCGCAGGCGCCCGGGCCGGCGGCGCCGGTGGCCGGGGCCGCAGCGGTGTACGCCGCGGACCCCGCCACCGACCCCGCCACCGACCCCGCGATCGATTCCGCGATCGACCCCACGCTCGTGGGCCGCGACGCCGACCTGGCGCAGCTGCGGCGGCTGCTGTCGCAGGCCGCGCTCGTCACCGTGGCGGGCACCGGCGGCGTCGGCAAGACCACGCTGGCCCGGGCGCTGGTGCGCGCGCTGCCGGCGCCGCCGGACGGCCTGCACTGGATCGACCTCGCGCCGCTGCGCCCCGGCACGGCGCTGCTGCCGATGGTGGCGCGCGCCCTGGGGCTGATGTCGCCGGTGGACGCGGCCTCGGACGACACGGCGCGGGCGCTGGCGGCCTGTGACGCCGTCGTGGTGCTCGACAACTGCGAGCACCTGGCCGACGACGTGGCCACGATGGTGGCGCCGCTGCTCGCCCGCGCCCCGCGGCTGCGCTGGCTGGCCACCTCGCAGGAGGCGCTGCGGGTGAGCGGCGAGCTCGTTCACCGCCTGGGGCCGCTGGCCGTGCCCGACGCCGACACGACGCCCGCCGCGCCCGAGGCCAGCGCGGCGCTGGCGCTGCTGTGCCGGCGCATCGACGCCCTCGGGCATGGCCCGGCCTGGACCGCCGGCACGCTCAGCGTGGCCGCCGAGCTGTGCCGCCGGCTGGACGGCCTGCCGCTGGCGCTGGAGATCGCGGCCGCGCGTGTCGGCACCCTGGGCCTGGACGGCGTGCGCCAGCAGCTCGACCAGCGGCTGCGCCTGCGCTCGGGCCAGCGCGCCGCGCCCAGCCGCCAGCACTCGCTGCTGCAGACCTACGAGTGGAGCTACTCGCTGCTGTCGCCTGCCGAGCAGCGCGTGTTCCGCAGCCTGCAGCCCTTTGCCGGCGGCTTCACGGCCGATCTGGTGCAGCGCCTGCACGGCCATCTCGACCCCGGCGGCCCCGATGGCGGCCCCGATGGCGGCTGGGCGGCGCTGGACGCGCTGCAGGCACTCGTCGACAAGTCGCTCGTGCAGTCGGCCACGCCGGCCGGGGGCGCCGCCCCGCGCCTGTGGCTGCTGGAGAGCGCGCGCGACTTTGCCCGGCTGCAGCTCGAGGCCGGCGGCGAAAGCGCCGCGGTGCAGCACGCGCACGCCCACGCGCTGGCCGACTGGATGGATCTCGCCCGCGGCGAGCACGAGCACCTGCGCGACAGCGACTGGAACGCCCGCCACGTGCCCGAGCGCCGCAACGTGCAGGTGGCGCTGGCCTGGGCCTGCGGGCAGGCCGACGCCGACCTGCTGGCGCGGCTGGTGGCCGCGCTGGGGCTGATCGAGACCTTCACGCAGACGGCGTCGGACCTGGTGTCGATGCCGGTGCCGATGGCGCTGCTGCAAGCGGCCACGCCGGCGCGGCGCGCGACCGCGCTGCTCGAGCTGGGCTGGGCGCACCACCTGGATGGCAGCGGCGAGCGCGCCACGGCGCTGTCGCTGCAGGCGCTGGCCGACTTCGAGGCGCTGGGCGACGCCGCGGGCGCCTACGTCACGCTCACGCGCCTGATCCGCCTGATCCACGGGCGGCCCGGGCAGCAGGCCGCGCTGCAGCACCTGCGCGAGCGGCTGCAGCGCATCGACGCCGGCTCGGTGCCGCTGCGGGCGCGGCTCAACTTCGAGAGCAGCTCGTCCTACCTGGTGGGCGCGCCGCGCAGCCTGGAACGCCACCGCGAGCTGCAGGCGCTGGCCGAGCGGGCCGGCTTCGACGACGTGACCGCGATCTGCCAGGTGAACGTGACCGACGTGCTGATGCAGCAGGGCCGCGACGAGGAGGTGGTCGCCGAGGCGCAGGCCCTGCTGCGGCGGGGCATGAACCTGCCGCGCCGGCGCGCGCTGGTGAACCACAACCTGGCGCTGTCGCTGGTGCGCCTGGGCCGCGTGGCCGAGGCGCGCGAGCACGCCCGGGCCGTCTGGCGCGCGCTGCCGTCACAGGCCCACCTCGCGCTCGACCTGCTGGCCTACGCCGCGGCGCGCGAGGGCCGGCTCGACGACGCCGCGCTGGTGGCCGCCCGCAGCGCCGCCATCCGGCGCGAGCGCGACGTGCACCCCGAGGCCGCCGAGGCCCGGCTGATCGACGACACCTGGGGCCTCTTGGCGCGGCTGGGCGAGGCGCGGCTGGCCGAGCTGGTGCGGCTGGGCGAGCGGCTCACCGCCGAGCGTGCCCTGGTGCTGGCCCTGGGCGAGACGCCGGCCTGAACGCCCACGAGCGGGGGAGCCCGCGTCCGCAGGCTTTCTGACGACCGGCCGCGCGGCCCGCGGCCCAATGTCTGGGCGCCAATTCCGGCGCGCCACTGCTGGAGAGACCCATGCACCACTCACGACGCCCCCCCAAGATCCCGGCCCTGATGGGCTTCTGACCCCCGGCGTCAGCGGCCCCGTCGGCGCGGGGCCGCCGTCGCCCAGGGGCGGCGGCGCAGGAGATCGTGCAGGTCGAGGTTCTTGATGCGACGCCGCTGCAGGTGCGCCAGCAGCGCCAGCGCCGCCGGGGCCGGCACGTCCAGCGGGCCGACCAGCAGGTCCAGCACCAGCTCGAGCGTGCGCTCGCCGAACCACTGCGACTGCAGGCCCTCGACCAGGCGCCGCTGCGTGGCCGGGCCGATGCCGAGCCCGGCGCCCCGCTCCCACAGCGCGTGGCGGATGTTCACCAGCGGCTCGCTGAACGCGTCCCAGGGCGGCGCGGGCAGGTGCAGCAGCGCCAGATCGTCGTCGGTGAAGTCCTCGTGCGCCGCGAACTGCATGTACACCCAGCCGTGGCCGCGCATGCCCTCGTCGCGCAACTCCCAGGCGCGGATCGCGCCCATGCTGGAGCAGCCCCACACTTGCCAGCCGGCGTCGAGCGCCGCCACCAGCTCGCTGTGGCCGACGGCCGGCTCGAAGCCGAAGAAGCCGTCGGCCAGCACCAGCACGCCGGGCTCGGCCTGAGCGACGAGCTGCGCGACATCGCCGCGGCGCGCCGGGGGCCGCCACGCCAGGCCCTCGCGCAGCGCGGCCGGCAGCCCGACCGACGACTGGCCGGCAAAGACCACGGGCGCGACCACGGGGCCCACCTGGCGCTCAGCCACCGCCACCCAGGCGCGCCATCAGCCGCAGGCCGACGCGGCGGTTGTGCGGCTCCAGCACCTCCAGGCCCGGCACCACGAGCTTGACCACCGCCAGCGGCGGCACCCCGGGCCCGGCCGGCCAGGCCAGGCGGTGCCGGAACAGCCAGCGCAGCCCCTGCGCCGCGAGGCGGCGCCGCAGCGCCGCCAGGCCGCTGCCGACGCTGCCCCAGCGCGCCTGGGGCACCTGGCTGAAGCGCACGCCGCCGGCGGGCGCCGCGATGCGCGCCATCAGCGCCGCCTCGGCCGCCAGGCGTTCGTCGGGCGGCCGGTCGAACTTGTCGAAGAAGCGGGTGACGTCGTCGCGGCCGCCGTGGATGACGCTCAGGCGCGCCTGCGCCGCCTCGGCCACGGCGCGCGCCAGCGCCTGGTGACGGTCGGGGTGCAGTGCCGAGCCTTCGGCCAGGTTCACCGTCACGCCCTCGGGCTGGTGCAGCCAGGCCGTGAAGCAGGCCAGGTTCCAGGGGTTGGGCAGGTAGCGCACGTGCAGGTGCACCCCCTGGGCCTGCCAGGCCTGAGCCCAGCGGGCGATGTCGGGCGGCAGGTCGAGCAGGCGACGGGATTCGTCGCGCGCCTGGTGCAGCGCCACGGCGTCGCGCTCCAGCAGCTCGAGCAGCGCGTGCAGCGTCGCCTCGTCGACGCTGCTGCCCGCCGACAGGCCGTTGCTGCTCCACGGGAACCAGGGCGACGGCGGCTCGTCCGGCGTCAGGCGGAACAGCGCGGCCGGCAGGCGCACGGGGCGCGCCGCGGCCTGGCCGTGTTCGAGGCCCTCGGCATCCAGCGCCGGCACGGGCTGCGATGGGTCGGCCACCGCGCCGGCCTGCGGCGCGAAGTGCACGGGCTGCAGGCCGACGGGCCAGCGGCGCTGCATCTCGGGCATCGTGGCCAGCGCATCGGGCGGCGCGTGCGCGTCGCGCTCGGCGAGCGCGATCTCGATGGCCTCGACCAGCGCGCCCAGCCGCGCCGTGCCTTCGTCGAAGCCCTTGCCGGCGTGCACGCACAGCGTGCGCCCGCGCGGCCGCACGCTCGCAAAGACCGGCAGGCCCAGACGGTCGAGCCGCGTGATGGCCGTGACGCGGCTGATGCCCAGGCTCGTGCGCCAGGGCTGCAGCGCCTTCCACAGCGGCGCGATCTCACGGCCGCGCAGCGGCGCGGCGCTGGCCTTCACGGCTTGCCGCCGCCCCGCCTAGGGCTTCTTCGGCTTCTTGGGCTTCTTGAGCTCTTTGGAGTTCTTGGGCTTCTCGGGCTCGGCGGGTTTTGGCGCGCCGCGGCCGCTCGGCGGCCGCGGCGGGGGCGGCGGCGGCGGCGAATCCACCGGCGCGTTCGTGGGCACGACCGGCGGATCCGCACGCGTAGGCTTGGCCGGCGGGCACGACTGCGCCGTGGCGACCAGGCTCACAGTCTCCGGGTAGCTCGTCAGGAAGGCCCCCATCGCCAGCCGCAGCGCAGCGATCTGCGCCAGGCGCCGCGGGTCGCCGGCCGGGGCCAGCTCGAAGGTGGCGCTGAACCAGTTGCGGTCGGTGCCGATG
Source organism: Rubrivivax sp. (assembly GCA_027483705.1). Taxonomy (GTDB): domain Bacteria; phylum Pseudomonadota; class Gammaproteobacteria; order Burkholderiales; family Burkholderiaceae_C; genus Rubrivivax. The sequence continues at coordinate 7,367 of JAIXTY010000181.1, read as the reverse complement.
AAGCTGTCAAGCGCGATGACCTGGCCGGCACGCGAACCGCCTTCCGGCTTGACGGCCAGCGCGGAAGGGCTCAGCTGCGCCGCGCTGGCCTCGGCCGCGGTGGCGAAGGCGGCATCGATCCAGCCGGCTGTGTCGGTGGCCGTGGCTGCCGCGCCAGATTTCGCTTTCTTCTTCGCCATGTCGCTTCCTGCTCCCGCGTTGTTGCGCCGGACTGTATCGCCCGGGCGTGTCACCGCATCCGGGGTTATGCCTAAGCCGCCAGCCCCAGCGCCGGCGGCATGGCCGGCACCTCCGCCGCGCGCAGCAGCAGGCCCTCGACGCTGCGCGTGCCCAGCTTGGCGCGGATCGAGCTGATCTGCGTGCGCACCGTGCTCAGCTTGACGGCGTGGCGCTCGGCGATCTCGCTCGGGCGCTCCTCCTGCATCAGCCCGGCCAGCACGCGCCGCTCGGCGTGCGTCAGGCCGTAGCTGGCAGCCAGCAGCTCGAGCTCCAGCTCGCTGCAGGCGCGCCGGCGGCCCAGCACCACCAGCACCACCGGGCCCGTGTCGCCCGCCAGCGGCAGTGTGCTCACGTGCAGCCGGTCGCCGCCGGCCTGCAGCCGCACGAGGCTGCGGCGCCCGCGCGTGGCGGCCAGCCGCAAGGCCAGCGCGAGATCGCCGTCGGCCACGGCGCAGCGCTGCAGCACGCCGCCGCCGCTGTGCAGCAGCCTGGCGCTGCGCAGCTCGGCCAGCGCGGCGCGGTTGGCCAGCTGGATGCGGCCGTCGGCGTCGCAGACGATCAGCCCGCTGCCGATCTGGTCGAACAGGGCCTGCAGCATGGGGCCGGACACGCCCCGGAAGGCGGCGGCGTCGTGGAGCGGGGTGCGGTCGAACATGGGGCGATCCTCCGAGGGTGGCCGCCGGCGGTGGGCGGGATGTCCCCGCCGGCTGGACGCCACTGTCCGGCCGATCGTCCCCAGAAGTCCTGAAGCCGGGTCTGAAGAATCGCTAGAGATCGCTAAGGCTGCGGCACCCCGGCAGCGCGCTACGCCACCGACAGCCAGAAGCCCACCCGCGTGCGGCCGCCGTCGGAGCTGGCGCGCGGCTCGCCGCGGTGCATGCGCGCGATGGCGGCCACGATGGCCAGCCCCAGGCCGTGGTGCGTGCCCTGGGCTGCGCAGCGCACGGTGTCGACGCGGAAGAAGCGGTCGAAGATGCGCGGCAGCGCCTCCGGCGCGATCGCCGGGCCGGTGTTCTCCACCTCCAGCAGCACCGGCGCGCCCGGCCCGGCCTGCTCGATGCGCACCGCCAGCGGCGTGCCCGGCTGTGCGTAGCGCGTGGCGTTGCCGATCAGGTTGGACAGCGCACGCTTGACCAGCGGCTCGTCCACCGGCACGGCGGCGTCGCCGTCGATGCGCACCTCGAGCGCGGCGTCTTCCAGCGCCGCCTCGTGGAACTCGATCACCTGGCGGGCCAGCGCCGCCAGGCTCACCGGCTCGCCACGGCGGGCCGCGGCGCCGCGGTCGGCCTGGGCCAGGAACAGCATGTCGTTGACCATCGCCGACAGGCGCTGCAGTTCCTCGAGGTTGGACGACAGCGTCTCTTCCAGCTCGCCGGCGCTGCGCTCGCGCGACAGCGCCAGCTCGGTGTGGCCGATCAGCGCCGCCAGCGGCGTGCGCAGCTCGTGCGCGACGTCGGCGTTGAAGCTCTCCAGTTGCACGTAGGCGCGCTCCAGGCGGCCCATCAGCGCATTGAACTGGTCGACCGCAGGCTGCAGTTCCTCCACCGGCTCGGTCAGCTTCAGGCGCTGGCCCAGGCGCTGCGCGTCGATGGCGCGTGTCTGCGCGGCCAGGTCCATCATCGGCGCCAGGCCACGCTTGACGGTGCGGAACACCAGCCAGCCCATCACGAGGCCGGCCACCACGGCCGCGGCCAGCACCGTGAGCAGGATGCCGACGATCATGGCCCGGTCGGAGTTGCAGTCCAGCGCCATCGTGCCGCGGATGGTGCCGCCGGCCACGTCGGGCGGTGTCGGCACCTCGAAGCTGCCGTTGCGCACATCCCGGCCGGCCAGGTCGAAGGCCGGCGCGGCGTCGCGGTAGAGCTCGCTGCCGTCGGCGCGGAACAGCACGACGTAGGTGCCGGGGCGCCGCTGCGCGTAGTAGGTCATCTTCTCGACGATGGCGGCCTCGCCCATCTTGGCGGTGTTGCGCACGATCTCATGCGAGATCGAGGCCATCACCTCCCACTGCTCGGCGTGCTTGCGCGCGAACTCTCGCTCGAGGATGAACCACTTCGCGCCCGCCATCACCAGCAGCGCGGCGAAGATCTGCGCCGCCACGATCCAGCTCAGCCGGCGGCTGATGGAGTGGCGCACCGTCTGGCAGCGGAATTCCTGGGCGACGGCGTTCATGCAGCGGGCCTTTCATGGGCGACGGCGTCGGGGATCGCGTCGCTGGCGCGCAGCTCCAGCACGTAGCCCATGCCGCGCACGTTGTGCAGCAGCTTGCCGCGGAACGGGTCGTCGATCTTGGCGCGCAGCCGGCGCACCGCGACCTCGACGACGTTGGTGTCGCTGTCGAAGTTCATGTCCCACACCTGCTCGGCCAGCGTGCTGCGCGACAGGATCTGCCCGTGGCGGCGCAGCAAGAGCGTCAGCAGCGCGAACTCCTTGGCCGTGAGGTGCAGCCGCTGGCCGGCCCGCGTGGCCTTGCGGCTGACGAGATCGACCTCCAGGTCGGCCAGGCTCAGCACCGTGGCCGAGGCCGCCGGCGCCGCGCTGGCCGCCGCGCCGCGGCGCAGCAGCGCGCCCACGCGCGCCAGCAGTTCCGAGAACGCGAAGGGCTTGACAAGGTAGTCGTCGGCGCCCGACTCCAGGCCGCGCACGCGGTCTTCCACGCGCTCGCGCGCCGTGAGCATCAGCACCGGCGTGCGGCGGCGTTCGCGCAGCGCCTTCAGCACGCCGAAGCCGTCGACGCCGGGCAGCATGATGTCCAGCACCACGAGCGCGTAGTCGCCGTCCAGCGCCAGGCGCCGGCCTTCGATGCCGTCGCGCGCGAGGTCGACCACGTAGCCGTTCTCGCCCAGGGCGCGGTGCAGGTAGTCGGCGAGCTTGGGGTCGTCTTCGACGACGAGGATGCGCATGGCGGAAAGGTCTGTGCAGGGGAAGGCGCCGGCGGAATGCGGCCCGGGGATTGTCTCGCCGCCGGGTCGGCGCGTGGATTACGGATTTGTCATCCCCGTGTTCGGCTGCCGTGAATCGCGGTGTTCACAGTTCATCCCACGCCGACACCGATCGGTGACTCCCGAAAAGCAAACCGTTCCCTCCTCCACCTCCACCGTTCAACGAACCCCAACCGGAGCACACACCATGAACCGCACCTCGCTCATCGCCCTCCTCGCCACCGCCGCCGCCGCCGTGCTGGCCACGACCCCCGCCCACGCCAACGGCACGGGCGAAGGCACACCGGGCTACCCGCACGAGATGGCCGCCGCCGTCAGCACCGTCAGCCGCACCGAGGTGCGCGCCGATGCCGCCAAGGCCGTCGCCGAAGGCCGCATCGCCCAGGGCGAGCTCGGCCTGCGCCTGGCGGCCGACACGGCCCGGCCGGTGGTCGCGACGCTCGACCGCGCCCAGGTGCGTGCCGAGGCCGCCGAAGCCGTGCGCCTGGGCCTGGTGGCCAGCGGCGAAACCAGCGTGGTCTACACCGCGCCGCAACTGGCCGCGCTGAAGGCCGCCGGCGAACGCGCCAGCCGCATCATCGTCGCCGGCCAGCGCTGAGTCGACGCGCCGGGTGCCCGGGCCGGGCACCCGACCGCCACCCGAGCGACACCGCCCCGCCCAGGCGCCCGATCAGGCGCCGCGCGGGGCGGCGTCGCTTCGGAACCAGGCCAGGGCCTCGTCCCACAGTGGCCGCGCCGCCGGCCGGAAGTAGCCCATGTGGCCGATGGACTTCAGCCCCAGGCTGCGCGGGTGCAGGTCAACACCGCGGCACTCGGCGTTGCGGTAGGCCGCCATGAAGGCATCGCGCGAGGCCGGCGGCGCCCAGTGGTCGTCGAGCGCGTTGAGCGCCACGATGGGCGTGCGCACGGCCGCGAAGCGCTCAGCCAGGCCCTCGCCGCGCATCGCCGGGTCATCGAAGAAGTAGCGCGGAAACGCGCACCAGCGGCGCCACTGGCGGTACACCGGCAGCGGCAGGTCCTCGCCCATGCCGAGCAGGCTCCAGGGCAGGTAGCCCTTCCAGCGCGTGAGCAGCGGGCCCAGCACGCGCCACATCAGCAGCACGCGCAGCCGCTCGGCCCGCGGCATCCAGCCGTGCCAGCCGGCGCCGGTGGCGAAGGTGACGAAACGCGCGACGCGGGCGTGGTTGGGCAGCAGCCCGAAGGCATGGCCGCCGTAGGAGTGGCCCACCATGAAGAGCGGCAGGCCGTCGTCGGGCACCGCGTCCACCGCGGCCGCCAGGTCGAGACGCGCCCAGTCCAGGTAGTCCATCTGGAAGCCGCGCAGCGAGTCGGGCCGCGACAGGCCGATGCCGCGGTAGTCGAGCGTCAGCACCGTGAAGCCCTGGGCCGCGGCATGCTGCGCGAAGCGGCGGTAGAAGCGCTGCGGCACGCCGGTGGCGCCGGCCACCACCAGGTGGCCCTGGCGCGGGCCCACAGCCGGGTAGCGCAGGGCCCTCAGACGGAAGCCGTCGGCGGCGCGCAGCGTGAGCGGCTCGCCTCGCACCTGGTCGGCGGTGGGAACGTCGGGCATCGTCATCGCGGGCTCCTTCGGGCGTGTTCGATCTCGGTGCGCAGCAGCGACAGCAGCGTGTCCGCAGCCTCGGCCATCGGCGCGCCGCTGCCGGCCACGCGGGCCTGCATCAGCGCGCCCTCGTAGGCGGCGACGACGAGCGCCGCCAGCCCGGCGGCCCGCGCCTCGGCCACGCCGGAGGTCTGCAGCAGGCGCGCCAGGCGCAGGCGGATGCCGTCGAAGGCGGCGGCCAGGGCGGCCCGCACAGGGCCGTCATCGGCGGTGGTCTCCAGCGCCACCGTGGCCAGCGGGCAGCCGCGCTCGAAGCCGCTGCGCTCGAGCTGCGACTGCGCCATCGCCAGCCAGCCGGCCAGCGCGGGCAGCGGGTCGGCGCGGACGGCGACCAGGCGGTCCAGCGAGTCGGCGATGTGCGCCGCGGTGGCCTCGATGGCGGCGACGGCCAGCGCCTGCTTGCCGCCGGGGAAGTGGTGGTACAGCACGCCCTTGGGCGCCTCGGCCGCGGCCAGCAGCTCGGCCAGGCCGACGCCGTGGTAGCCGCGCTGCTGCATCGCGCGCGACATGGCCTGCACGAGGCGTTCGCGCGTGCCGGTGGGGGGCGGGGGAGCGGCGGGCATGCCGCGATTCTCTAGACCAGTCGGTCTAGATGTCAAGCGAGGCGGCTCAGGGCTCGTCGACGCTCAGCAGCCCGTGGCGGATGCACCAGCGCACCAGCGCCGGCACGTCGGACAGCTGCAGCTTGCTCATCAGGCGGCTGCGGTAGGTGTCCACCGTCTTGGGGCTGAGGTGCAGCGTCTCGCCGATGGCCGCGCTGGAGGCCCCGCGGGCCACCATCAGCAGGATCTGCCGCTCGCGCGGCGACAGCTGCTCGAGCTGCGACTGCGGCGAATCGGCCTCCAGCGAGAGCCCGCGCACCGCGAGCTCGGCCTCACCCTCGCCCAGGTAGCGCCGGCCTTGCGCCGCGGCGTCGATGGCGGTGAGCAGCTGCGCGCTCGGGGCGCCCTTGAGCACGTAGCCGATCGCACCCAGGCGCAGCGCCTCGGCCACGTGCCGCGGCTGGTTGGACATCGACAGCACGACGACGCGGGCGGACACCTGGCGCCGCTGCAGCTCGGCCAGCACCTCGAAGCCCGAGCGCTCGCCGAGGCTCAGGTCGAGCAGCACCACCTCGGGCTGCAGCCGCGTGATTTCGGCCAGCGCCGGTGTCGGGCTGTCGACCTCGCCGACGACCTCGTGGCCGGCGGCCTCGAGCAGCGCGCGCAGCGCCTCGCGCACGATGACGTGGTCGTCGACGAGCAGCAGCCGGGTCATGCGGCGATTGTCACGCCGGCGCCCGGGCTGCCTGGTCGAGGCTCAGATCTCGGCCCAGTCGTCCTCGGGCGCGGTGGCGCGGGCGGCTGCTGGCGCGGGCGCCTTCGCGGCGGTGGCGGCACGGACAGCGGGCCGGGGCGCCGCCGCCGGGCGGGCCGAGGCGGCGGCCGGCGTGGCCGTCGGTGCCGGTGCCGACGCTGCGGCCTCGCCACGCGACTCGCGGCGCAGCGCCACGGCCTCGCGCTCGGCCACGGTCACGTCGCCGGCCTGCAGCCTGAAGAGCCGCATCGAGTTGCTCACCGACACCACCTGCGACGACAGCCCGCTCGACGACGCCGCCAGCTGCTCGACCATCGCCGCGTTCTGCTGCGTGATGCCATCCATGTGCGTGACGGCCTCGTTGATCTGCGCGATGCCGTTCTGCTGCTCGGCCGCGGCGGTGCTGATGGACTCCAGCGCGTGGCTCACCTTGGCCACGGCGCGCAGCGCTTCGGCCATGCGCTCCTGGGCCTCGTTGGTGCGGCGGGCGCCGCTGTCCACGCGTTCGGCGCTCTCGGCGATGAGCTGCTTGATCTCCTTGGCCGCCACCGCCGTGCGCTGCGCCAGCGAGCGCACCTCGGCGGCCACCACCGCGAAGCCGCGGCCCTGCTCGCCGGCGCGCGCCGCCTCCACCGCGGCGTTCAGCGCCAGGATGTTGGTCTGGAAGGCCACGCCCTCGATGACGTGCACGATCTCGCCGATGCGGCGCGACGAGTCGGCGATGCCGGTCATGGTCTCGGCCACGGCCTGCACGGCGGCGTGGCTGCGCTGCGCGATGTCGGTGGTCTGCGTCGCCAGCCGCGCGCCCTCGGCAGCGGCGGCGGCGCTGTTCTGCACCGTGCTGTTGATCTGCTCCATCGAGGCGGCGGTCTCCTCCAGGCTGCCGGCCTGCGACTCGGTGCGGCCCGAGAGGTCGTCGGCGCCGGCGCTGATCTCGCGCGCGGCGTGCTCGACCTGCTCGACCTCGTTGCGCGTGTCGCGCACCACGGCGCGCAGGTTCACCGCCAGCTGCCGCAGGGCCTGCTGCAGCTCGCCCACCACGCCGTCGGCGTCTTCGGTCACGGCCTGCGAGAGGTCGCCCGAGGCCAGGCGGTGCGCGTCGGCCAGCGTGGGCGCAACGGCCCCGAGCGTCGTGCGCAGCGACAGCCAGGCCACGAGTCCGCCGCCCACCACGGCCACCACGGCCGCGGCGGCCAGGCCCCCGGCCGCGCCGGCGCCCACGACCGCGGCCGCCAGCGCCGCCTGCAGCGCCAGCAGCCGGCCACCCGCGCCGAGGCGCAGCGCGCGGG
>JAIXTY010000332.1 GCA_027483705.1 Rubrivivax sp. | reverse complement strand
GGCGTGCTGGGCCTGAACGCGAGCATGTTCAAGGGCTACCTGCGCTACATCGCCAACCGGCGTGCGACGCAGATCGGCCTCGATCCGCTGTTTCCCAACGAGGAGAACCCGTTCCCCTGGATGAGCGAGATGATCGACATGAAGAAGGAACGCAACTTCTTCGAGACCCGTGTCATCGACTACCAGACCGGCGGCGCGCTGGCCTGGGACTGAGCCGAACGCAGTCCCCTGCCATCGAACCCGCCAAGCCGGCATGCCCGAACCGCATGCCGGCGATGAGAGATCAAGAATGACGAGCCGAGCCGGGCGCAGACCCGGCACGCTCGTAACCCCGTTCATCGCACCGGGGCGACCGCTGGGGGCATCCGCCCACCGGCAGACCCCCGGGTGATGAATCCCCGCGCCGGAACGACCGGTGCGGTGCTTGTTGCAACTTGATCAAGGAGATCGTTATGGCAACTGCGAAGAAGGCCGCTCCGGCCAAGAAGGCTGCGGCGAAGAAGGCCGCCCCGGCGAAGAAGGCCGCTCCGGCCAAGAAGGCTGCCGCCAAGAAGGCCGCCCCGGCCAAGAAGGCCGCCCCGGCGAAGAAGGCCGCGGCCAAGAAGGCGGCGCCGGCCAAGAAGGCGGCGGCGAAGAAGGCCGCTCCGGCGAAGAAGGCCGCTGCGAAGAAGGCGGCGCCGGCGAAGAAGGCTGCGGTCAAGAAGGTCGCTGCCAAGAAGCCGGCGTCCAAGAAGCCTGCCGCCAAGAAGGCTGCCAAGAAGCCGGCGGCCCCCGCGCCTGCTGCCCCTGCTGCGCCTGCGGCCCCTGCCAAGACCACGCTGAATCCGGCGGCGGCTTGGCCGTTCCCGACCGGGAACAAGCCCTGAGAGAGCGCATCAGTCACGCGGGCAACCGCGTGGCTGTCGTCGCGAGCGGCCCGACGGGCCGCTTTTTTTTGCCCACGCCAGGCGGTGCTTGGAGCCACTCCCGGGTCCTGCGGTGACAATCCAGCGCAGTTTCTGTCGTTAGTCAGGGGAGCTCATGTCCCAGCTACTCAACCGAATCGACGCGCGTATGCGGCACGAGACCGATGAGTACGTAATCGCCGAGTTAATGGCCAAGAAGGCGGCGTATCTCGTGCGTATCGGTGACTCCGAGTCAGCCCGAAGCTTGGTGACTGAAGTGCGCCGAACCTTTGGTGATGGGCGCAGTGGTCGAGTGACATGCTTCCTTCAACTCGCTGAAGGGTTGCTGCACTACTACGAGTTTGAGAGCGACGCTGCCAGAGATCGCTTTACTCGTGCGCTGTTCCTGGCCGAGGCGCTTCGCGAGGCTGACCTCATTGCGCTTTGCGCTGCTTGGAAGGCCTTTATCGACTTTTACTCGTGCAGGTTCGAGGCGATGCACCGGTCTTTGGTGCTGGTCCGAGACGCCGTTGCAGAGAACGATCACGCCGTCTTGTGCCGACGAGCGGTAGTCATGATGACCGCTGCAATTGTTCTAGGTAGTCGAGAAGAGACTCAACGTTGGTTCAACGAAGGCCATAGACATGCAGTTGCCGACGGGGATCAGGCATGCATTGATGCGCTTCTCTTTGGCCGTGGCGTGTTTGGAGTCGCTAGGCAACGTGTCGACTGGTGTCGCGGCCAAACGAACTCCGAATGGCTGAAGGTCATAAGGGCAGAGTTGGTGTCGGCTCGAAATCTGCAACAGTTGGTGGGTATCGCCACCATGCACGATCACGTGGACCTCTCTATGGCCCGCCTAGACTTGATCGAGGATCGTTGGGCGGATGCCAAGGCCACACTGGTTCGCCTGCAACAGCCCACGGGCTTCCCGAAGAACCACCTCAACCCCACCGCCCTAACCATCGAAGCCCTCTACGCCCAACTTCAGCTCGGCGACACCGCCGCCGTGGCCGCCGGGGTGGCGCAGGTCGACCTCTCACAGCTCGACACCCTCGACCCCGACGAGCGTGTCGTCGGCCTGTCCATCTGGGCGCGCATCGCCAGCCACCCGGCGCTGGCCGGCCAAGTGCCGGACGATCCGGAGCGGCTTGCCCAGGCCTGGGCGGCGTACGACACCTACGAAAGCCAGCTCCGGCAGGCCTTGGAACCATGGTTGACTCACTAGGCCACGCACCCGTAGGAGCACCGGCCGCCACCATCTCGCTGGCCATGGGCTCTTCCAGCGACTGGGAGACGATGCGCCACGCCGCCGAGATGCTCGACCGCTTCGGCATCGCCTACGACAAGCAGGTGGTCTCGGCGCATCGCATGCCCGATGAACTGTTCGCGTTCGCCGAGCAGGCCGCCGGCCGCGGCGTCAAGGCCATCATCGCCGGCGCCGGCGGTGCTGCGCACCTGCCTGGCATGCTGGCCGCCAAGACCACCGTGCCCGTGCTCGGTGTGCCCGTGGCCAGCAAGCACCTGCAGGGCGTCGATTCGCTCTACTCGATCGTGCAGATGCCCAAGGGCATCCCGGTCGCCACCTTCGCCATCGGCCCGGCCGGCGCCGCCAATGCGGCGCTGTTCGCGGTGGCGATGCTGGCCACCGGCGACGACACGCTGCGCCAGCGGCTCGAGGCCTTCCGCGCCGAGCAGACGGCCGCCGCGCGCGCGATGACGCAGGAGCTGCAGTGACCCCGTTGCGCGATGCCCGCGCCGTGGCGGTGCTCGGCGGCGGCCAGCTCGGCCGCATGTTCGTGCACGCCGCGCAGGTGGCCGGCCTGCGCGTGACGGTGCTCGAGCCCGATGCCGCCAGCCCCGCCGGCGCGGCGGCCGACCACCATGTCGTGGCACCGTATGTCGACACCGCGGCACTGGACGATCTGGCTGCGCGCTGCGCCGCCGCCACCACGGAGTTCGAGAACGTGCCGGCCGACGCGCTGCGCCGGCTGGCCGCGCACTGCCGCGTGTCGCCGCCGGCCGCGGCCGTGGAGGTCTGCCAGCACCGCGCGCGCGAGAAGGCCTGCTTCGCCGCCGCCGGCGTGCCCTGTGCGCCGCACGCCGTCATCGACAGCGAAGCCGGCCTTGCCGCGGCCGCGGCGGCCACGCCTTCGCTGCTGCCCGGCATCCTGAAGACGGCCACGCTGGGCTACGACGGCAAGGGCCAGGTGCGGGTCGACAGCGCCGAGGCGCTGGCCGCCGCATGGCAGCAGCTGGGCCGTGCGGTGTGCGTGCTCGAGAAGCGGTTGCCGCTGGCGCACGAGATCAGCGTCATCGTCGCGCGCGGCCGCGACGGCCACACGGTGCACCTGCCGGTGCAGCAGAACCTGCACCGCGACGGCATCCTCGCCGTCACGCAGGTGCCGGCCCCCGACGTGCCCGCGGCCACCGCCGAGAAGGCCGTCGCGCGGGCCCGCCGCCTGGCCGATGCGCTCGACTACGTCGGCGTTCTGTGCGTCGAGTTCTTCGTGCTCGCCGACGGCAGCCTCGTGGCCAACGAGATGGCGCCGCGGCCGCACAACAGCGGCCACTACAGCATCGACGCCTGCGACCAGTCGCAGTTCGACCTGCAGCTGCGCACGCTGATGGGCTGGCCGCTGGCGATGCCGCGGCTGCATTCGCCGGCCGTCATGCTCAACCTGCTCGGCGACCTGTGGTTCGATGGCGCTTCGCCCGCCCCGCGCGAGCCCGACTGGCCCGCGCTGCTGGCCCTGCCCGGCGTGCGGCTGCACCTGTACGGCAAGGCCGAGCCGCGCCGCGCCCGCAAGATGGGCCACCTCACGGTGACCGCGGCCAGCGCCGCCGAGGCGCGCGCCACGGCGCTGCGCGCCGCGGCGCTGCTGGGCTTGCCGCCGTTCTAGCCACCTCCGACGACGATGCCGCTGCTGCAGGGTGACGAGGGCGTGGCCCGCGCCGCGCAGGCGCTCGCCGACGGCGAGCTGGTGGCGCTGCCCACCGAGACGGTCTACGGCCTGGGCGCGCGTGCCGACGACGATGCCGCCGTGGCGCGCATCTTCGCCGCCAAGGGCCGGCCGGCCGACCACCCGCTGATCGTGCACGTCGGCTCGCTGCCCGCGGCCGACGCCTTCTGCCCCGTGCTGCCCGACAGTGCGCGCCGCCTGATGGCCGCATTCTGGCCCGGCCCGGTGACGGTGATCGTGCCGCGCCGCGAGGGCGTGGCCGCGGCGGCGGCCGGCGGCCAGGCCAGCATCGGCCTGCGCATGCCCTCGCACCCGCTGGCGCTGGCGCTGCTGCGCGCGGCCGCGGCCCGCGGCGTGGCCGGCGTCGCGGCGCCCAGCGCCAACCGCTTCGGCCGCGTCAGCCCCACGCGGGCCGCCCACGTGCAGCAGGAGTTCGGTCCCGGGCTCTGGGTGCTGGACGGCGGCGAGTGCGAGGTCGGCATCGAATCGGCCATCGTCGACTGCACCCGCGCGGCGCCGGCCCTGCTGCGCCCCGGGCAGATCGGCCGAGCGCGCCTGGAACAGGCGCTGGGCCGTGCCCTGGCCGAGCCCGACGCGGCCTCGCCGCGCGCCTCGGGCACGCTGGCCTCGCACTACGCGCCCGCGGCCGCGCTGGCGCTGCTCGCGCCCGCCGACTGGCAGGCCCGCGTGGTGGTGGCCGCGCCCGAGGCCGGCGTCGCGGTGTATTCCCGCACACCGCCGCCACCCGGCTGGTGGCACCGGCCGATGGCCGCCGAGGCCGACGCGGCCGCCCACGAGTTGTTCGCGGTGCTGCGCGAACTGGACGATGCCGGCGCGCGCGCCATCTGGGTGGAGGCCCCCCCGGCCGGGCCCGCCTGGGACGGCGTGCGCGACCGCCTGGGCCGGGCCGCCGCCTGAGCCCATGCCACCGCGCGACAATGCAGCCTCTGAACCCGGAGTCCCGATGAGTTTCCGCATCCCTGTCCGGCGCCCCCGCAAGGCGCTCGGCGCCACCTTCGCCACCCTGGCCGCCGCGCTGGCCGTCGTGGCCTGCGGCGGCAGCACCACGCAGTACGAGACCTTCACCGCCGAACGTGTGTTCGCCTTCGGCGACGACGCCAGCGCGCTCACGCCCGCCGGCCGCAACTACAGCGTCAACGGCCTGAACGCCACCACGAGCACCATCGACTGCAACGTGCAGCCGATCTGGGTGCAGGTGGTCGCGGGCTTCTACGGCCTCGTGCTGGCCGAGTGCAACACCACCACGCCGCCGGCCACGCCGCGGGCCTTCTCGCTGGCGGCACCGGGCGCGCGCGTGGCCGAGGTCGCGGCGCAGGTGGAAGCCCAGGCGGCCGCTGGTGGCTTCCGCGACAAGGACCTGGCGCTGATCTTCGTCGGCATCAACGACGTGCTGGAGCTCTACGCGCAGTACCCGACGCAGTCCGAAGCGGCCCTGCTGGCCGAGGCCGGTGCCCGCGGCGAGCGCGCCGCGGCGCTGGTGAACCGCCTCGTCGACCTGGGTGCCAAGGTCGTGGTCGCCAACCTGCCCGACATGGGCCTGTCGCCCTACGCGCGGGCCGAGGCCGCCACCTACGCCAGCACCGGCTTCGACCGCGCGGCGCTGATCTCGCGGCTGACCACCGCTTTCAACGAACGCCTGGGCGTGCGCATCCGCATCGATGGCCGCTTCGTGGGCCTGGCGCAGATGGACCTGCGCACCCAGCAGGCACGCGTGTCGCCAACGGCGGTCGGCCTCACCGACATCGCCACGGCCGTCTGCACCGTGGCGCCGCCCGACTGCACCACGGCCACCATCACCAGCGGCGCGGCCGTGGGCTCCTCGCTGTGGGCCGACGGCACGCGGCTGGGCATCGGCGGCCAGTCCGCGCTGGCCTCGCTGGCGCTGCAGCGCGCCCAGCTGAATCCGTTCTGATCGTGCCTGCGGGCCGGGCTGCGCCCGGCCCGCCCCTGGCAAACCCGGTCTCGGGTTTGGCCGGGCGCACAGGCGCCAGCGTGCGCCGTACAGTGCCTCCAGCAAAAAGAACGGTCGTTCGTTTTTGTGGAGCGGCACCCGCGCCGCCCCCAGCGACCGCGGAGACACGATGAACAGCATGCGTTTGGCGCTGTCAGGGCTGGCCCTGGCAGCGATGCTCGCCGCCTGCGGCGGCGATGGCGAGGCCGACACGACCCCGGCGGTCCCCATCGCGGCCGTCAAGGTGATGGGCGACAGCCTCGCCGATGTCGGCACCTTCGGCATCAAGTTCACGGTGCAGGGCAGTGACAGCCTCACCTACCCCGAGCGCATCGGCCTGGCCTACGGCCTGGGCCGCGGCTGCAACTTCTTCGTCTTCACCGGCGCCACCTTCGTGCCCAACACGACGCCGGGCTGCCAGAACTACGCCATCGGCGGCGGCGTCATCAACGGCACGGCCTCCGGCTTCACGGCGGCCGATCCGCGCATCGTGGCCGTGCAGCTGGCAGCGGCCACGGCGGCCGGCAACTTCGGCGCCAACGACCTGCTGCTCATCGATGGCGGCGGCAACGACGCCGCCGCGCTGGTGGGTGCCTACCTGCGCGCCGCCAGCGACGGCGGCGCGGCCTACACCGGCATGCTGGGCACGCTGCTCACGCCGGCCCAGGTGGCGGCGGCGGCCGGCGGCGGCGCGGCGGGCCTGGCGGCGGCCGGCGGCACCTACATGCAGGCGCTGGCCGACCGCTTTGCCGACCAGCTGCGCGACGGCGCGCTGAACAAGGGCGCGCGCCGCATCGCGCTGCTCAACATGCCGGGCATCACCAACACGCCGCGTTTCCAGGCCGTGCTCGACGGCATCGCGGCGGCCTCGGGCGGCGGCACCGCCGGCGCCGCGGCGCGCGGGCAGAGCGAGGCCCTCTTCAAGAGCTGGGTCGAGGCCTTCAATGCGCGGCTGGCGTCGCGCTTCGCGGGCAACGCCTCGGTGCGCATCATCGACTTCTACACCGCGTTCAACGAGCAGGTCGCGATGCCCGCGCAGTACGGCCTGAGCAACGTGCGCGGCACCGCCTGCCCGATCACCGGTGTCGGCAGCGACGGCCTGCCCACCTACACCTTCCCGACCTGCACCGACACCGCGCTGTCGGCCGCGCCGCCCAGCGGCGCCACGGCCGGCTGGTGGCGCAGCTACGCGTTCTCCGACGGCTTCCACCCGACCCCGTACGGCCACCAGCTGCTGTCGCAGCTGATCTCGCTGGAGCTCGCTCGCGCGGGCTGGATCTGAACGGCAGCCCGGAGTCCGCACCATGCCCACCTCGAACAAGTCCCTGCCCCTGGCCCGCGCCGCCCTGCTGGCGCTGGCCGCCGCTGCGGCCCATGGCACCGTGTCGGCCCAGTCGGCCGGCAGCTGGCTCGCACGCCTCGGCGCGACGCAGATCAAGCCCAACGTCACCAGCGGCGACCTCTCCGCGCCCAGCAAGCCGGGCACCAAGATCGACATCGACAGCGACACCCAGCCCACCGGCGGCGTCACGTACATGTGGACCGACCAGCTGTCGATCGACCTGCCGCTGTCGGCCGGCTTCAAGCACGCCGTCGTCGGTGCCGGGGCCATCGCCGGCTCGGGCAAGCTGGCCGACGTGAAGGCGCTGCCGGTGACGGTGCTGCTGCAGTGGCGCTTCGGCGACGCCGGCTCGGCGCTGCGCCCCTACGTCGGCATCGGCCCCACCTACGCCTACTTCTACGAGCCGCGCAGCACGGCCACGCTCACCGCCATCACGGGCGGCACGCCGGCGCGGCCGACGCTGCTGGACATGGAGTCCAAGCTCACGGTGACGGCGCAGCTGGGCCTGGCCTGGCAGTTCGCGCCGCGCTGGGCGCTGGACCTGTCGGTGACGAAGACGCCACTCAAGACCACCGGCACGCTGTCCACCGGCCAGACCATCGAGACCAAGATCGATCCGACCTCGGCCCAGGTCGCCATCGGCTACCGGTTCTGATCGCCGGGCGGCCGGCGGCCGCCGCGCTCCACCACGAGCTTGGTGCCCAGGATGGTGGCGGCCAGCGCCAGCGTCACGGCGTTGGCCACAACGATGGGCCACTCGCCCAGCGACAGGCCGTACAGCAGCCACAACGCCACGCCGAGCGTGAAGGCGCTGTACATGGCCAGCGAGATGCCGCGGGTGTCGCGCGTGCGCAGCGTGAGGATGGCCTGCGGCAGGAACGAGCCGGTGGTCAGCGCGGCGGCGGCATAGCCGATCAAGTCGTGGGTGGTCATGGTGGGTCGGTGTTTCGTGGGCGTCGGGCGTTCAGCGCGACGGGGCGTCGCGGATGGTCCACTGCACCAGCGCCTCGAGCGCCGGGCGGGCCGCGCCGGCCTGCGGGTGGTTGATCATCGCCACGAAGACGTAGCGGCGGCCGCTGTCGGACAGCACGTAGCCCGCCAGCGCGGCCACGTCGCGCAGCGTGCCGGTCTTGAGCTGCGCCCGCCCGCTCGGGCCGCGCAGCCGGCGCAGCGTGCCGTCCTGGCCGCTGATCGGCAGCGAGGCCATCAGCTCGCCGAAGAGCGGGCCGTCGGCCGTCTGCTGCAGCAGCCGCGCCAGGCGGCGGGCCGGCAGCCGCGACAGGCGCGACAGCCCCGAGCCGTTGTCCACCACCACGGCCGCGTCGAGCGGCCCGGTGCGTTCGGCCAGCCAGGCCGCCAGCCAGTCGCGGGCGGCCTCGGCGGTGACGGGCGTGCCGGGTGGCGTGCCGGGCAGCGGCGCCTGCAGCGCGAGCGTCAGCAGCAGCTGCTGCGCCATCACGTTGTTGCTGAACTTGTTGATGTCGCGCACCACCTCGGCCAGCGCCGGCGAGCGCAGCTCCAGCGTCGGTGGCTGATCGGTGGGCGCGCTGCCCTCGCGCACGCGGCCGCCGAGCGTGCCGCCGAGCTCCTGCCACAGGCCGGTGAGCAGCCGCGCGTCGTAGGTGGCCGGCTGCGCGTCGGCCACCGGCCAGCTCTGCTCGCCGCAGGCCGCGGGGTAGGGCCCGCCGAAGCGCACGCGCCGCGCGTCGAAGCTGGCCTTCAGCAGGCCGCGCCAGTCGCCGCAGGGCGTGCCGGCGGGCGCCAGCGGCACGCTGCGCTCGATGTCGGCCGGCGCGAGAGGCGTGTCCACCGTCACCCGCGCCACGCCGGCGGCGGGGTCGGGCACGAAGCTGAAGATCGAGGAGCGGAAGTTCAGCAGCAGAGCCGCCGGCAAGGCGTTGTAGGGGCGCAGCGCCTCGCCGTCGAACTCGCCGGGGTTGCCGGGCTGCAGCGCGAAGGCGCGGCCGTCGAGCACGATGTCGCCGCGGATCTCGCGCACGCCCATCTGGCGCAGCTTGCGCAGGGCCAGCCACAGGCGCTCGATCACGAGCTTGGGGTCGCCGCGGCCCTGGATGACGAGGTTGCCGTCGAGCACGCCGTCCTTCACGGGGCCGGTCAGCCACAGCGGCGTCGTCCAGGTGAAGGCCGGGCCCAGGCGCTCCAGCGCGGCCATCGTCGTCGGCAGCTTCATCACCGAGGCCGGGTTCATCGGCTCGTCGGCGCGCCACAGCAGCGCGGGCGAGGTGCCGCCGATCTCGTGGATCACCACCGCGACGGCGTCGGTGGGGATGCCGGCGCGCTGCAGCGCCTGGCGCGCCTCGGGGGGCAGCACGGTGGACGCGTGCGACGGGGCGGCGACGACGGCCAGGCCCAGGGCGAGGGACAGCGGCAACAGCAGGGCAAGGCGCCGCAGGCGGGCAGGGACGGGCATCGCGCCCATGATCGCACGGCTAAACTGGCCGCATGAGTGCCCTGCCAGGGACGGGGCCGGTGATCCTGGCTCTGGACACCGCCACCGAACGGCTCTGCGCCGCCCTCACCGACGGGCGCCACGACGCCACCCACACCCACGACGAAGCCGGCGGTGCCGCGGCCTCGGCGCGCCTGCTGCCGGTGCTGAACGGTCTGCTGGCGCGCGCGGGCGTGGCCGGTGCCGAGATCGACGCCATCGCCTTCGTGCAGGGCCCCGGCGCGTTCACGGGCCTGCGCACCGCCTGTGCCGTGGCGCAGGGCCTGGCCTGGGGTTGGCGCAAGCAGGTTCTGCCGCTGGACGCGTTGATGCTGCTGGCCGAAGACCTGCGCGGCGCCACGCCGCTGCCCGAGGGCGCCGGGGTCGCCGTTGCCGTGGACGCACGCATGGACGAGATCTACGCCGCGCGCTACGCCTGGCACGCCGGGCAGTGGCACGCCACCCAGTCGCCCGCGCTGTGGGCCTGGCGTGTGCTGGCCGACGACTGGGCCGCGCGGCCGGCGCCGGCGGCGCTGGCGGGCTCGGCGCTGGCCGTGTTCAGCGAGCGCATCACCTGGCCGGCCGCCGCGCGATGCCAGCCCGAGCCCCACGACCGGGCCGCGGCCCTGGGCCGCCTGGCGCGGCAGGCCTGGGCCCAGGGCGCCGGCGTGGCCGCGGCCGAGGCGCTGCCGCTGTACCTGCGCGACAAGGTGGCCGAGACCACGGCGGAGCGCGCCGCAGCCCGCGCCGCCGGAGCCGCTGCACGATGAACGCCCGCGCCTGGCCCCCCGGCCCGCAGGCGCTGCCGCCGCTGCACGCGATGGCGGCCGCCGACCTGGACGCCGTTGTCGCCGTCGAGGTGCGGGCCTATGCCTACCCGTGGTCGCGCGGGAACTTCATCGACTCGCTGGCCGCCGGCTACACCGCGCGGCTGGCGCGCGGCGACGAGGGCGACCTCGTCGGCTACTTCGTGGCCATGCCCGGTGTCGACGAACTGCACCTGCTCAACCTGACCGTGGCACCCGAGTGCCAGGGTCAGGGGCACGGCCGCGCGCTGCTGGAGGCCGTGGTGGCCGAGGCGCGCGCGCTGCGCATGGCCCGGCTGCTGCTGGAGGTGCGCGAGAGCAACCTGCGCGCGCACCGGCTGTACGCCGCGCGAGGCTTTGCCGAGGTGGGCCGCCGGCGCGGCTACTACCCGGCCCGCGACGGGCGCGAGGACGCGCTGGTGATGAGCCTGCCGCTGGGGGCCGCCGATGGCCTGGACTGAGCACCAGCACAGCCTGCTCCAGGCCTTGGGCCTGCGCGTCTGGACGCCGCCGGTGGCCGAGGCCGGCAGCCTCGCGCCGGCGCCGGCCGAGCCGCCCCGTGTGGCCGCGGCTGCAACCCCGTCCGCGGCCGTGCCTGCGGCAGCGCCCACGGTAGCGCCCACCGCTGCGCCCACGGCCGCACCGGTGGCCTTGCCGAGTGCCGCGCGTGGTGCGCTGGGCACCCTCGGCTGGCCCGAACTGCGCGAGGCCGTGGCCGCCTGCCGCGCCTGCAGCCTGTGCGAGAAGCGCACGCAGACGGTGTTCGGCGTCGGCCACGAACAGGCGCCATGGATGGTGGTGGGCGAGGCCCCCGGCGAGCAGGAAGACCGCGAGGGCGAGCCCTTCGTCGGCGCCGCCGGGCAGCTGCTGGACCGCATGCTCGCGGCGCTGCAGCTCACGCGCGTGGCCGACGGCGACGCGCGGCCCGAGCAGCGCGTCTACATCGCCAACACGCTGAAGTGCCGGCCGCCGGGCAACCGCAACCCGCAGCCCGACGAACTGGCGAAGTGCGAGCCCTTCCTCGTGCGCCAGATCGAACTCGTCAAGCCGCGCCTCATTCTCGCGATGGGCCGCTTCGCCGTGCAGGCGCTGCTGCGCAGCGACGAGCCCATCGGCAAGCTGCGCGGCCGCGTGCACCGCTACCAGGGCGTGCCCCTGGTTGTGACTTACCACCCGGCCTACCTGCTGCGCAACCTGCCCGAAAAGGCCAAGGCCTGGGACGACCTGTGCCTGGCGGCCGAGGTCTTCGAGCGCGCGTCCTGAGGCGGGTCCTGCGACCCGGCGCGACTCGGCGCGACGCGGGCGCGATGTCATCTGCCGTCATCGGCCGAAACACCGGATGCCGCGATCTGTCGTTAGGCTCACGCCATGGAGACCAAGCCCTACCACCTGTTCGTGGTGGAAGACGATCCGGCCATGCGCGACATGCTGTGCGGCTACCTGGAGAAGCAGGGTCTCGCGGTGACGGGCATGCCCAGCGCCGAGGACCTGCTGCGCCGCATCCACCGGCTGCGCCCGGATCTGGTCGTGCTGGACGTCACCTTGCCCGGCATGAGCGGCCTGCAGGCCTGCCAGAAACTCCGCGCCGAAGGCGACCGGGTGCCCCTGATCCTGCTCACCGCGCGCACGGAGGAGGTCGACCGTGTGCTCGGCCTGGAAATGGGCGCCGACGACTACCTGGGCAAGCCCTTCTCGGCGCGCGAGCTGCTCGCCCGCATCCGCGCCGTGCTGCGGCGCCATGGCGGCATTCCGGGGCTGCCGCTGGCGCACGAGCAGACGGTGCGCATCGGCGTGCACACCTTCGTGCCCGCCACGCGCAGCCTGCTGGGCGAAGACGGGCAGACACGCGTGCTCAGCACCGTGGAATACGCCATGCTGACGGAACTGGTCACCAACCCCGGGACGCCCATCTCCCGCGAGCGGCTGATCGCCGCCAGCCACGCCCGCGGCGACGAGGTGCTGGCACGCACGGCCGACGTGGCGGTGATGCGCCTGCGCAAGCTGGTGGAGCCCGACCCGGCGATGCCGCGCTACATCCAGACGGTGCGCGGCCATGGCTACATGTTCGTGCCGGCCCGTCCGGGCGCGCCTGCGTGACCGCGGCACCCAGCCGCTCGCTGGTGCGCCGCCTCACCTGGGGTGCGGTGCTGGTGGTGCTGCTGGCCTTTGGCTTGCAGGGCCTGGTGCTGGGCCTCTGGCTGCAGCCCCTGGCAGACCAGTTTGTCGGCGGCGCGGCCGACACCGCGCGGCTCACGCGCCAGGCCCTGCAGGCCACGCCCGCCGCGCAGCGCGACGCCCTGGCGCAGGCACTGAGCGTGGGCGGCCTGCAGGTCCGGCACCATGACCCCGCCGTGGAGGCGACGCTGGGCCCGCCGCCGACCCTGGACCCCCCGGAGTTCGTGACCCACGCGCGCCGCCTGGCCCAGGAAGGCATTCGGATGACGGTCCATCAGGGGCCGGACAGGACCGATGCCGTGTCCTTCCGTTTCGAGCTGGACGGGCGCTCCTGGTGGCTGCTGCGCACCATCACCCGGCCCACGACGGCCATCACCGGCACGCTCACGCTGTGGCTGCTGATGATCGCGCTGGCGACGACGGGGGCGCTGCTGTGGTCGGTGCGTGCCATCGCCCGGCCCCTGGCAGACCTGGCCGGGCAGCTGGGCGCCCAGCAGGGCTTGCTGCAGCCGCTGCCCGAAGACCGCTTCAGCAGCCGCGAGCTGCACACCGTGGTGCGGGCCTTCAACGAACTGGTTGGCGAGGTCCGCCACCAGAGCGCGGTGCGCCAGCAGCTGCTGGCGGGTGTGTCGCACGACCTGCGCACGCCGCTGGCCCGCCTGCGCCTGCGGGTGGAAACGCAGTGCCCGGACGAGCTGGCCGGCGAGCTGACCGCCGATCTGCTGGCCCTGGAACACATCGTGGACCAGTTCCTCGCCTACGTGCAGGGCGACACCGCGGCCTTGCCCGGCACGCCGCGGCCGCTGGCCGATTGCGTGCGCGAGGTGGTGGCCCCCTACGAGGCGGCCGGCCAGCCGGTGAACCTGCGTGTCGATCTGCAGGCTTCGCGGCTGGTGCCGCCGCTGGCGGTGCGTCGGCTTCTGGGCAACCTCATCGACAACGCGCTCGACTACGGCCGCGCGCCGGTGAACGTGCTGCTGCGCGACACCCCGGCCGGCACCGAGCTGGCGGTGTGGGACCACGGCCCCGGCATGACGGAGGACGAGTTCGCCAGGGCGCAGCAGCCGTTCGTGCGCCTGGGCGCGGCCCGCGCCGACGTGGGCCACTGCGGCCTGGGCCTGGCCATCGCCACCCAGATGGCGCGCCCGCTGGGCGGGCAGCTGCACCTGGCGCACGATGCCGCGCTGGGCTTCGGCATCGTGCTGCGCATGCCGCCCGCCCGGGGCGGGCACACCGCGTAGCCGCGCCGCCGGGCACCGCCCGGCCGGACCCTGGGCCGGGTCAGAAGCGCCAACCCAGCGTCACCATGGCGCTGGTGCCGCTGCTGTCGCGCACCAGCGGGCTGGCCTTGGCGTCGCCCAGCAGGAGCCGGCGCTCCACGCGCAGCATCAGCTGCCAGGCGTCGCCCAGCTCCACCATGGCCATCGCGCTGGGCCCCCAGTCGCGCCAGCCGGCGCCGGGCTGGTACTGCGCGTAGCCGGAGGTCAGCGACTGCGTGGCGCTGACGCCGAAGCCGGACTGCATGGCCGACTCGTTGGCCCAGTGGCCCCCCACGCCGAGCATCAGCCGCGCGCTCCGCGACACCGGCACCATCGCGCGCAGGCTGAGGTCGGCGACCAGGCCCTGGCGATCCTCGCCGCTGCCGTACTTCAGGCCGGCGCCGGCCATCAGGAAGGGCAGCAGGCGGATGCTGCCGGAGACACCCAGGTCCGCGCGCGCCGGGATGTCGCCCATGCCGCGCAGCGCCGGGCTGTCGCTTTCCTGGCGGCCGCGGTCCAGGCCCACGCGCAGCGCGGCGCTCCAGGGCGCGCCTTCGCCGAAGCGGTAGCCCACGCCGTCCATGCCGGCAAACCAGCCATCGCCCCAGCGCAGCTGCACCAGCGGCAGGGCGCGCGTGCGCTGGCTGTCGGCGCCGGCGTAGCGCGGCGCATCCAGGAGGCCCAGGCCCAGCATGCCGCCAAAGCCCTTGGCGCCGGGCGGGCCCAGGGTCAGGCCGTCCTGTGCCTGGCAGGCGCCCGCGGCCAGCATCAGCATGGCAGCGGCGCGCTTCATGAGCAGGCCCCGGTGCGGCGGGCGCGGATGGTCTGCTTCAGGGTCTGCAAGCCCAGGGGCGTGTCCACCTCGAAGGCTTGTTGCAGCGTGGCCGTCTGCGCCGCCAGCATGCCGGTGCCGGCCCCCTGCACCGTGCCGCGCGGGCCGTTGCAGCGGGCCTGCCAGCTGGACAGCGCCGCATCACGCTTCAGGTCGCTCAAGGCGCACTGCGGGCCGGCAGCCGGGGTGCCAGGCAGGCTGCGCAGGGCCGCATCGAGCAAGGCGCGTTCGGGCTGCGGCGCCAGGTCCTGTGCGTTCAGGCACACGCTGCGGGGCGGCGGGTCGGCGATGGGTGCGCCCCGCACCGTGAGGCTCAGTTCCCACTGGCCGGGCTCCAGGGCTGGCGCACTGCCTTGCGCCCACGCGCCAAAGGGGGCGGCCAGGACGGCCATTAGGGTGGTGCAGAGGTAGGTTCTCAAGGGGCGACTCCGAAGCTGTGGTGGCGTCATGCTGGCGTGCGCCGGGCAGCGCGGCCTCGGCGGTGCATGACGCCGGGTGACAGCTGCGCATGAGCTGTCATGCCCTGTCGCACGGCCTCACGGAAGGCGGTGCGGGCGCTCGGTACGCTGAGCCCATGACGCCTGGACTTCGTTCCAACCCGCTTCCCGGCCGCCCTCCGTTCGGCAGGCGCCCGGCGCGCTTTGGGCTCGTGTGCGCCGCGGCGGCCCTGTCGGCCTGCACACTGCAGCCGCCTGCGGCGAGCAGCCTGCCGACGCTGCCCTCGCAGTGGTCGCGCGCGCCGGCGATCGCCGACCCCGAGGTGCCGAACGCGCAGGCCGCCGCCGAGTGGTGGCAGGCCCTGCAAGACCCCGGCCTGAATGCGCTGGTGCAGGCCGCCGAGCTGGGCTCGCCCACCGTGGCGCGGGCGTTGGCCCGCCTCGACGAAGCCCGCGCGTCGGCGGCCGCACAGGGCGCCCTTGCCGGCCCGTCGCTGCGCGCCGATGCCAAGGCCAGCCGCGGCACGCAGTCGGGCAGCGGCCAGCCGGTGAGCAGTGCCAGCGCCAGCCTGGGCCTGGCCTGGGAGCTGGACCTCTTCGGCGGGCTGCGACACGACCGGGCCGCCGCGCAACAGCGCCTGCAGGCCAGCCGCGCCGACGCGCAGGGCACCCGGCTGTCGCTGCAGGCGCAGGTGGCCGATGCGACGATCGCCGCGCGGGCCTGCGCCGCACAGGCCGCCGTGCGCCGCGAAGACGTGCGTTCGCGCCGCGCCGCCCTGCAGCTGACCGAACGGCGGCAGGCCGCCGGCCAGGTGGCGGCCCTGGACACGGCCCGTTCGCGCAGCAGCCTCCACGATGCGGAGATCAACCGCGTCAGCACCGAAGAGCAGTGCGCCGAAGGTGAACAGCAGCTGGTGCAGCTCACCGGCCTGCCGCTGGCCGAGGTGCGCCGGGCGCTGGGCGAGCAGGCCGCCGGCACCGGGCGCGCCGTGCCCGAGCCGCCGCCCCTGCAGCCCGCCCTGCCGGCCACCGTGCTGGCCTCCCACCCCGCGGTGGTGTCGGCGCTGCGCAGCGCCGATGCCGCCTGGGAAGACATCGGCTCGGCCGAGGCGGCGCGCCGCCCGAGCCTGTCGCTCAGCGCGCTGCTGGGCCCCACCTGGCTGCGTGCGGCGGGCAGCTGGGCCCGCAGCAGCAGCTGGTCGCTGGCGCCGGCCGTGAGCGCCACGCTGTGGGACGGCGGCCGCGGCGCAGCCAACGCCGGCGCCGCACGCGCACGCCACGCGCAGGCGCTGGCCAGCCTGGAGTCCACGCTGCGCAGCGCCATGCAGGACGTGGAGAACGCGCTCTCGCTGGCCGAAGGCGCGGCCGAGCGCGAACGCCTGGCCCGGGCCGGTTCCGCAGCGGCGGCGCAGCTGCTGAGCGCCAGCGAGGCCAGCCATCAGGCCGGGCGCATGAGCCTGTTCGAGCTGGAAGACGCACGCCGCAGCTTCAACAACGCGCAGCTGGCCCTGATCGGGGCCCAGCGCGACCGTGTCCGCGCCTGGGTGGCCCTGGTCAAGGCCACCGGCGCCGAGGCGGCCACCGCATCCGACACCCAAGGACCGACATGAGCCCACCTCCCTGCCGCCGCTGGCCCGCCGGCGTTCTGGTCTGCGCCCTGCTGCTGGCTTGCGCCGGAGCCGGGGCCGCCGGCCCGGCCGTCTCGTCGGCCGCGAAGGAACAGCCTGGCCTGACGGTCACCACCGCCACCGTGCTGCGTGCCGACTGGCCGCAGGTGCTCTCGGCCGCCGGCGCGGTGCAGCCCTGGCACGAGGCCGTGCTCAGCGCGCGCAGCAGCGGGCTTGCCTTGACCGAGGTGCTGGTGGATCGCGGCACCCGCGTGCAGCGGGGCCAGGTGCTGGCCCGCTTCGACGACCGCACGCTGCGCACCGACCTCGCCCAGGCCGAAGCCAGCCTGCAGCAGGCCGAGGCGCAGGCTCGGCAGGCGGTGGCCAACCGCGACCGCGCGCTCTCGCTGCGCCACAGTGGCGCGGTCAGCGAGCAGGACGAGCTCCAGGCCGTCACCGCGGCCGCCACCGCCATCGCGCAATGGCGCCAGGCGCAGGCCGCGCTCGAAGCCGCGCGCGTGCGGCTGGACCAGGCGGTGCTCACCGCGCCCGACAGCGGCACCATCAGCAGCCGCAGCGCCACGCTGGGCCAGGTGGCGGCCGCCGGCATGGAGATGTTCCGCCTCATCCGCCAGGATCGGCTGGAGTGGCGCGCCGAAGTGCCGCCGGCACAGCTGGCGGCGCTGCGGGCGGGCCAGGCGGCCGAGCTGGTGCTGCCCGACGGGCGCACCGCCACCGGCAAGCTGCGCGTGCTGAGCCCCAGCCTGGAGGCCGCCTCGCGCCTGGCGCTGGTGAGCGTGGATCTCGCGCCCGGCAGCGGTGCACGGGCCGGCATGTACCTGCAAGGCCGTCTGTTCATCGGCCGCGCGCCGGCGCTGGCCGTGCCGGCTGACAGCCTGGTGCTGCGTGACGGCCGGCCCTACGTCTTTGTGCTGCTGGACCAGCGCGTGCGCCGTGTGGCCGTCACGACCGGCCGGCGCGAGGGCGCCTGGGTCGAGGTGCTGCAAGGCCTGACGGTCGGCGATCGCGTGGTGGTGCGGGGCGCGGGCTTCCTGGCCGATGGCGACCGCGTGCAGCTGGCCCCCGCGGAAGGCGCCGTCGGCCTGTTCAGGAAGCCCCAGACATGAACATCGCCACCTGGTCCATCCGCAACCCGATCCCGGCCACGCTGCTGTTCATCCTGCTCACGCTGGCGGGCCTGTGGGGCTTCCGCCAGCTGCACGTGCAGGACTTTCCGGACCTGGACTTTCCCACCATCAGCGTCTCGCTCAAGCAGCCGGGCGCCGCGCCTTCGCAGCTGGAAACCGAGGTGGCCAGGAAGGTGGAGGACAAGCTGGCCACGCTGGCGCGGCTGGCCCACATGAGCACCGCCATCAGCGACGGCAGCGTCAGCATCGCGCTGCAGTTCGAGATCGGCACCGTGCTGTCCGACGCGCTGCTGGACGTGAAGGACGCCGTGGACAGCGTGCGCGGCGATCTGCCGGCCGAGCTGGAGACACCGCAGGTCAGCAAGGTGACGCTCGGCCCGGGCGGGCCGACGCTGATCTACGCCGTCACCAGCCGCACGCTGGATGAAGAGGCCCTGTCCTGGCTGACCGACAGCGAGGTGGCGCGCCGCATGCTGACCGTGCCCGGGGTGGGGCAGTTCACCCGCGTGGGTGGCGTGCAGCGCGAGGTGCAGGTTCTGGTGAATCCCGCGGCGATGAACGCGCTGGGTGTGACGGCCACCGACGTCTCGCGCGCGCTCCGGCGCGTGCAGCAGGACAACTCCGGGGGGCGCGTCCAGCTGGGCGGCAACGAGCAGGGCCTGCGCACTGTGGCCAGCGTGCAGCGCGCGGACGAGCTGAAGGCGCTGCCCATTGCGCTGGCCGATGGTCGCGCCGTGCGCCTGGATCAGGTGGCCGAGGTGCGGGACGGGCTGGCCGAACGCGCCCAGGCGGCGCTGCTGGACGGCCGCGCCGCAGTGGGCTTCCAGCTGGCCCGCAGCCGCGGTGCCGACGAGACCCGCATCGAGCAAGGCGTGCTGAAGGCCGTGGCCGAGCTGGAGGCGGCGCACCCGGGCCTGCAGTTCCAGCAGGTCAGCGGCACCGTCCAGCACACGCGCGAGCAGTACCAGGGCTCCATGCACATGCTCTACGAAGGCGCCTTGCTGACCGTGCTGGTGATCTGGCTGTACCTGCGCGACTGGCGCGCCACGCTGGTGGGCGCGCTGGCGCTGCCGCTGTCCATCCTGCCCACCTTCGCCTTCATGGCCTGGGCCGGCTACGCGTTGAACACCATCACGCTGCTGGCGCTGGCCGTGGTGGTGGGCATCCTGGTGGACGACGCCATCGTGGAGATCGAGAACATCGCGCGCCACGCCCGCATGGGCAAGAGTGCCCGGCAGGCCGTGGAAGACGGCGTCAACGAGATCTGGCTGGCCGTGCTGGCCACCACGGCGGCGCTGGTGGTGGTGTTTCTGCCCACCGCCTTCATGAGCGGCGTGCCCGGCCTGGTGTTCAAGCAGTTCGGCTGGACGGTGGTGGTGGCGGTGCTGGCTTCGCTGCTGGTGGCGCGCCTGGCCACGCCGATGATGGCCGCAGCCTGGCTGCGCGACGAGCCGGCACACGAGGAACCGCCCGGCCGCTGGATGCGGGCCTACCTGCAGACGGCCGCGTGGTGCCTGCGCCACCGCGGCGCCACGCTGGGGCTGGCCACGCTGCTGTTTGCCGGTTCGCTGGCGCTGATCCCGCTGCTGCCGGTGAGCTTCATGCCGCCCAGCGACAAGGGCAGCAGCACGGTCTCCATCGAACTCCCGCCTGGCAGCAGCCTGCAGCACACGCTGGCGGCGGCCGAGGAAGCACGCCGCGCCATCAGCGGCGTTGAAGGCGTCGCGAGTGTCTTCGTCACCGCGGGCACCCCCCAGCGCGCCGGCGGGCCGGTGGCCAGTGCCGGCGAGGTGCGCAAGGCGACGCTGACCGTGATGCTGGAAGACCGCGACGAACGGCCGCCGCAGACCGAGATCGAGAACCGCATGCGCCCGCTGCTGCAGGCGGTGCCGGGCATGCGCTGGTCCATCAGCGGCGGCGGGCCGGG
Organism: Rubrivivax sp.; assembly: GCA_027483705.1. Lineage (GTDB taxonomy): Bacteria > Pseudomonadota > Gammaproteobacteria > Burkholderiales > Burkholderiaceae_C > Rubrivivax. The sequence continues at coordinate 5,208 of JAIXTY010000332.1, read as the reverse complement.
CGAGAAGCTGGCGCTGGTGCTGGCCGGCACCGACGGCCCGGCACTGAAGCAGGCGGCCGACGCGGTGGAGGCGCAGATGCGCACGCTGGGCTACCTCAGCGGCATCAGCTCCACCGCCAGCCTCGAGCGCCCGGAGTTCACCGTGCGCCCGCAGCCGGCGCTGGCGGCCGAGCGGGGCGTCAGCACCCAGGCCATCGGCGAGACGCTGCGCATCGCCACCAGCGGCGACTTCGACAGCGCGCTGGCCAAGCTCAACCTGGACGAGCGGCAGCTGGACATCCGCGTGCGCCTGCCGGACGCACTGCGCCAGGACCTGCAGGCGCTGTCCAGCCTGCGCGTGCCGGGGCGTGGTGGTGAAGGCGTGCCGCTCAGCAGCGTGGCCGAGATCACGCTGGGCAGCGGCCCCTCGCAGATCAACCGCTTCGACCGCCGGCGCAACGTCAGCATAACCGCCGACCTCGGCGGTTATGCGCTGGGCAGCGCGCTGGCCGACGTGAAGGCCTTGCCGGCGGTGCGCGCGCTGCCGGCCGGCGTGGCGCTGGTGGAGTCCGGCGACGCCGAGATCCTGGGCCAGCTCTTCGGCGGCTTTGCGCTGGCGCTGGCGATTGGCGTGCTGTGCAAGTACGCGGTGCAGGTGCTGCTGTACAAGGACTGGCTGCAGCCGCTGACGGTGCTGTCCACGCTGCCCTTGTGCGTGGGCGGGGCCTTGCTGGCCCTGCTGCTGGCCGGCGCCGCGCTGAGCCTGCCGGCGCTGATCGGCCTGGTGATGCTCTTCGGCGTCGTCACCAAGAACTCCATCCTCATCGTCGACTACGCGCTCATCGCGGAGCGCGAGCGCGGCCTGTCGCACGCCGAAGCCTTGCTGGACGCCTGCGCCAAACGTGCGCGCCCGGTGATGATGACCACCGTGGCCATGGTCGCCGGCCTGCTGCCCATGTCCTTCGGCTGGGGCGGCGACGGCAGCTTCCGCCAGCCGATGGCCATCGCCGTGATCGGCGGGCTCATCACCAGCACGGCCTTGAGCCTGGTGGTGGTGCCCGTGGTGTCGTTGGTCGTGCACGGCGCGCAGCAGACGCTGCGCGGCTGGTGGGGCCGCCGGGGCCTTCGGTCGCCGTCGACGCCTTCGGGGCGGCCCGTCTCGGAAACCGCGGGTCCTCCGAGGGTCGACAACGGCCAGCGCTGGGCTGGGATCCGGCGCCCTGAGGGTGGCGCGGGCTAGCGGGCCGGGGTGCCCTTCTTGGGCCGCGTCCAGCCGGGGATCGTGGTCTGCCTGGCGCGCGCCACCGTCAGCTGGCCCGCCGGCGCGTCCTTGCTGATCGTGCTGCCGCCGCCGATGGTGGCGCCCGCGCCCAGCGTCACCGGCGCAATCAGCACGCAGTTGCTGCCCACGTGCACGTCGTCGCCGATGGTGGTGCGGTGCTTGTGGGCGCCGTCGTAGTTGGCGGTGATGCTGCCGGCGCCGTAGTTCACGCGGGCGCCCACGGTGGCGTCGCCCAGGTAGGCCAGGTGGTTGGCCTTGGCGCCGGCGGCCAGCGTGCTGTTCTTCACCTCGACGAAGTTGCCGATGTGCACCTCCGCGCCCAGCACGGCGCCGGGCCGCAGGCGCGCGTACGGCCCCACCAGGGCACCGGCGCCGACCTCGGCGCCCTCGATGTGCGTGAAGGGGTGGATCACGGCGCCGGCGGCGATGGTGGTGTCGCGCAGCACGCAGTGCGCGCCGATGCGCGCGCCGTCGCCGATGCTGACCGTGCCTTCGAAGACGCAGCCGACATCGATCTCGACATCGGCGCCGCAGGTGAGCGTGCCGCGCACGTCCAGCCGCGCCGGATCGGCCAGGCGCACGCCGCCGTCCATCAGCGCATTCGCCACCCGCTTCTGGTGGCGGCGCTCGAGGTCGGCCAGCTGGTGCGGGCTGTTGACGCCCAGCACCTCGGTCTCGTCGGGCGCGGCCACGGCCACCACCGGCACGCCCTCGGCCACGGCCATGGCCACCACGTCGGTGAGGTAGTACTCCTTCTGCGCGTTCTCGTTCCTGAGCGCCATCACCCAGCGTGACAGCAGCGCGGTGGGCGCGGCCATCATGCCGGTGTAGACCTCGCGGATCGCGCGCTGTTCGGGGCTGGCGTCCTTCTGCTCGACGATGGCGCGCACCGCGCCGTCGCCACTGCGCACGATGCGGCCGTAGCCGAAGGGATCGGGTAGCTCGATGGTCAGCAGCGCCAGCGCGCCGCCCGCCGAGGCCGCGGCCAGGGCCTGCGCGGTGGCGGCGCGAATCAGCGGCACGTCGCCGTTGAGCACCAGCGTCGTCTCGTGGCCGGCCTGCAGCGCCGGCACCGCCTGCTGCACGGCGTGGCCGGTGCCCAGCTGCGGCATCTGGCGCGCGAAGCTCAGGCCCTGGCCGGCGCAGGCCGCCTCCACCAGCTCGGCCCCATGGCCGGTGATGACGACCGTGTGGCGCGACGCTGCATCACCCACGCCGGCAACGGCATCCAGCACGTGCTGCAATAGGCTGCGCCCGGCGAGCGTGTGCAGCACCTTCGGCCGCGCGCTCTTCATGCGGGTGCCCTTGCCCGCGGCCATGATCACGACGTTCAAACCCATGCCCGATTCCCGCATCCGGTGGTGGAAGCTGCTGATCATAGGCAGCGTGCTCGCCGTGGCGGCGGGCTGCAGCGCGCTGCGTGTGGCGTATTCCAGCGGCCCGACGCTGGCCTGGTGGCAGATCGACCGCTGGCTCGACACCGACCGCAACCAGGCTCCGGCCGTGCGCGCCGCCATCGACCGCTGGTTCGCATGGCACCGCGCGACGCAGATCGTGCCCACGGCCGCGCTGCTGGCCGAGGTGCGCGAGCAGGTGATGCAGCCCACCACGCCCGAGGCCGTGTGCCGCTTCGGCGAACGCGCGCAGGCGCTGTTCGAGCCGGCCGCGGCCCGGGCGATGGAGGAGGCCGCCGAGCTGCTGCCGCTGCTCACCGAGGCCAACCTCAAGGCCATCGAGGCCCAGGGCGCCGAGACGCTGGCCAAGGACCGCGAGGAGTACCTGCAGGCCGACCCGGCCGAGCGCCGCCGCGAGCAGCTCGATCGCGCTCGGAAGCGCTTCGAGCGGCTCTACGGCCGGCTGGCCGAGCCGCAGCTGGCGGTGCTGCGCGAGGGCCTGGCCGCGATGCCGCTGGACCCCGAGCGCTGGCTCGCCGAGCGCGAGCAGCGCCAGCGCCAGGTGGTGGCCACGCTGCGCCGGCTGCAGGCCGAGAAGCCGCCGCGTGAGCAGCGCCTGGCCGCGCTGCGCACCTTGCTCGACAACTCGACCGCCACCACCGACCCCGCCCGCCGTGCCCAGCAGCAGCGCCTGACCGAGGCCAACTGCGCGCTGGCCGCGAAGCTGCACAACGCCACCAGCGCCGCGCAGCGCGAGAAGGCGCGCATCAACCTGCAGGCCTGGATCGACGACCTGCGTTCGCTGCTGGCGCCCGGGGTCTAGGCCGAGTTGGCGGCGCTTCAGGCGCGCCGGCGGCGGGCCAGCCCGGCCAGCGCGGCGACGCCGGCCAGCCACATCGCAGCCTGCGAGGGCTCGGGCACCGCGGTCGCCAGGCTGAAGGTGTCCAGCGTGAAGGCCACGCCCGTGGCACCGTTCGCGCGGTTGACCAGCACCACGAGGCCGTCGACCTGCGCGAAGTTGAACGGATCGGCGGCGCTGAACGGCAGCAGCACGCTGAGCGGGCCGCCGGGGACGATGGGGTCGACGTTGAGCGCCGTGGTCGAGTAGTACAGCGGGTCGCCGCCGCCGAGGGGATCGGAGGTGTAGGCCACGACGATCAGGTTCAGCGTGGTCGACACCGCCGTGAAGTCGAGAAGGAAGCCGCTGTAGGGCGTCGTGTCCAGGCGCAGCAGCGGGCCGCCGATCAGCGGGTCGCCGGTGGGCCGCGTGAAGGCGCCGTAGCTGAACAGCACCTCGCTGCGCGCGCCTTCGCCGACGGCGCTGTCGGCCACGCCGCCGCCGACGCGCAGCGTCGAGGTGCTGCCGAGCGGGTTGAAGTAGTTGTGGTGGTACACGCCGCGCACCCCGCCCGGGACGCTGGCCGTGAACTGGTTGATCGTCTGCTCGCCCACGGCGTTGAGTGTGCTCACGGCGGGCTCGGAGGGCAGCTTGAAGTCGTCGATCAGCAGGGTCTGCGCCTGCGCCAGCGGCGCCAGCAGGGCCAGGCCGAGTGTGAGCGTGCGCGTGTGCGCGGCGAGACGGGCGAGGGTGTGGCGGAAGGTCGTGGTCATGGCGTGCTCCGGTTGGGGTGGCGCACGGTAGGCAGCGCCGCGGCCGGCAACAACACCTAGCACCCCGTGCCGGACACCCTCCGTGGCGGGAGGTGGCCCGCGCATGCGCGGGGTCTGCGCGTCAGCCGCGCGCGGCCTTCACCACCGCGTAGCGCGCCAGCGTCTTCTCGCGCGCCTCGGCGTGGTCGACCACCGGCTTCGGGTAGTCGCGGCCGGGCACGAAGCCGGCCGCGGCCAGGTCGACCGGCCGTGCCGCCCACGGCGCGTGGATCGCCGCGTCGGGCAGCGCGGCCAGCTCGGGCACGTAGCGGCGGATGAAGCGGCCCTGGGGATCGAAATTCTCGCTCTGGCTCACCGGGTTGAAGATGCGGAAGTAGGGCTGCGCGTCGCAGCCCGAGCTGGCGGCCCACTGCCAGCCGCCGTTGTTGGCCGCGAGGTCGAAGTCGTTGAGGTGCTGCGCGAAGTAGCGCTCGCCCCAGCGCCAATCGAGCCCCAGGTCCTTGGTCAGGAAGCTCGCCACCACCATGCGCAGGCGGTTGTGCATGTAGCCGGTCTGGTTGATCTGCCGCATGGCCGCGTCCACCAGCGGGTAGCCCGTGCGGCCTTCGCACCAGGCGGCAAACAGCGCCTCGGCGTGCTTGCCGTGCTCCCAGCGGATGCGGTCGTACTCGGCCTTGAAGGCGTGGTCCACCACGCGCGGGTGGTGGTGCAGCACCTGGTGGTAGAAGTCCCGCCAGATCAGTTCCGACAGCCACACCTCGGCACCGCGGCTGCCGGCCTCGCGGCGATCGAAGGCCAGCCGCGCCAGCTGGCGCACGCTCACCGTGCCGAAGCGCAGGTGCGTGCTCAGGTAGCTGGGGCCCTTGACGGCGGGGAAGTCGCGCGTGTCGTGGTACTGGTCGATGCGCTCCAGGAAGTCGGCCAGCAGCTCCTGCGCGCCGG
>JAIXTY010000305.1 GCA_027483705.1 Rubrivivax sp. | reverse complement strand
GCTGCGCTCGAACAGTTGCCGTGAGTCAGTCCACGAAGCGCGCTGCGCGCGCCGCCCTCAAGGCTGCGCTGCTCGGCGCCCCACAGTGCGCCCACACCGCGCACCGCCTGCCGCTCAACCACCCTCTCGGCACTCGAACGGCCCGAACGCCAACACGGTGGTTGCAAAGGGCTGTGCGGGCGGGGGCTGTGGCGTGATCTTGAAGCGCCGAGCAGCGCAGCGTTCATGGCCCGCGCGCGCAGCGCGCTTCGTGGACTGACTCACGGCAACTGTTCGAGCGCAGCGGGCGAAGCCCGCGTAGCGAGTTTTGCCGTGGGGCCATGGACGCGAGCAGCACAGGGCAGTCGGCCCGCAGGGCCGACCGCTTCAACTCACGCCACAGCCCCCGCCCGCACAGCCCTTTGCCGCGCAGAGCTACAAGCGCGACGACCAAACACCAAGGGCCGACATTCGCCCCTCAGCCCTCCAGGCTCAGCACCAGCTTCCCGAAGTTCTCGCCACTGAACAGCTTGTTCAGCGTCGCCGGGAACGCGTCCACGCCGCCCGTGGCCACGTCTTCGCGGCTCTTCATCAGGCCGTCCTTCAGGTAGCCGGCCATCTCGGCCACGGCCAGGTGGTAGCGGTCGGCGTAGTCGAACACCACCATGCCTTCCATGCGGGCGCGGTTGACGAGCAGGCTCAGGTAGTTCTTCGGGCCCTGCACCGGCGTCGTGTTGTTGTACTGGCTGATGGCGCCGCAGATCACGATGCGCGCGCGGCGGTTGATGCGCGTGAGCACGGTGTCGAGGATCTCGCCGCCGACGTTGTCGAAGTAGATGTCCACGCCCTGCGGGCAGTGTGCCTTCAGGCCGTCGCGCACGGCCGAGGGGCCGGCCTTGTAGTCGATGCAGGCGTCGAAGCCCAGCTCCTTGACGACCCACTCGCACTTCGAAGGCCCGCCGGCGATGCCCACCACGCGCAGACCCTTGATCTTCGCGAGCTGCCCCACCGTCTGCCCCACCGCGCCAGCGGCACCGGAGACGACGAGCGTCTCGCCGGACGGCTTCGTCAGGTTCGGCAGGCCCACGTCCATCAGGCCGAAGTAGGCTGTCATGCCGGGCATGCCCAGCACGTTGAGCCACTGCGTCGGCGTGCCCAGCCGCAGGTCGATCTTCGCCAGGCCGGCGTGGCGGTCACGATCGGGTGCCACCGTCCAGCGCGTCTGCACGCCCGTGCTGCCGCTGACGGCATCGCCCACGGCCCAGGCCGGGTGGCGCGAAGCCTCGACCACGCCCACGCCGCCGGCGCGCATCACCTCGTTGATGCCCACCGGCGCGATGTAGCTCTTGCCCTCGTTCATCCAGCCGCGCATCGCCGGGTCCAGGCTGATGGCGGTGACGCGCACGCGCACCTCGCCCTCGGCCAGTTCGGGCAGCGGCGCCTCGTCGATGGTCCAGTTGGCGGCCGTCGGCAGGCCCACGGGGCGGGCGGCCAGCAGGACGCGGCGGTTGGCGGTGGCGATGGTGTTCATCAGGGTGCCTTCGTGACGGAGGTGAGCGTGTACTGGCCGTTGATGCGCTCGGCCGTGAAGCCGATGCGCTGGCCCACGGCCAGGCCGTCGAGCATCTTCGGGTCGGTGACGCGGAAGACCATGGTCATGGGCGGCATGTCGAGGTTCTTGATCTCGCCATGCTTCAGCGTCACGCGCGCCGCCGCCTTGTCGAGCTTGGTGATCTCGCCGCTGGCCGTGGGAGCCTGCGCGTGCACCGACGCGGCGGTGAGCAGCGTCGCTGCCCAGGTGAGCCATCGCTTCATCGTCGTCTCCGGGTTGTGGTTCCTACAATGCCGGCACCTTACCGCAAGTCCCGCGACACCATGGCCAGCCCCGCCGACACCGCCGCCGACCTCCCCGCCACCCACGACCTGTCGCACATCACCCCGCGCGACCAGGCCGAGATCCTGGCGCAAGCCCTGCCGTACATCCGCCGCTTCCACGGCAAGACGCTGGTCATCAAGTACGGCGGCAACGCGATGACGGACCCGGCGCTGCAGCAGGACTTCGCCGAGGACGTGGTGCTGCTCAAGCTGGTGGGCATGAACCCCATCGTCGTGCACGGCGGCGGCCCGCAGATCGACGACGCGCTGGCCAAGATCGGCAAGAAGGGCACCTTCATCCAGGGCATGCGCGTCACCGACGAGGAGACGATGGAGGTCGTCGAGTGGGTGCTCGGCGGCGAGGTGCAGCAAGACATCGTCGGCCTCATCAACGCCGCCGGCGGCAAGGCCGTGGGCCTGACGGGCCGCGACGGCGGCATGATCCGCGCCCGCAAGATGAAGATGGCCGACAAGGACGACCCGTCCAAGGAACACGACATCGGCCAGGTCGGCGAGATCACCTCCATCGACCCCAGCGTCGTCAAGGCGCTGCAGGACGACCAGTTCATCCCCGTCGTCAGCCCCATCGGCTTCGGTGAATCGAACGAGAGCTACAACATCAACGCCGACCTCGTGGCCGCCAAGCTGGCCACGGTGCTGAAGGCCGAGAAGCTGGTGATGCTCACCAACATCAAGGGCGTTCTCAACAAGGCCGGCGAGCTGATCACGGAGCTCACGCCGCGGCAGATCGACGAGCTCATCGCCGACGGCACCATCAGCGGCGGCATGCTGCCCAAGCTGGCCGGCGCCATCGACGCGGCCAAGAGTGGCGTCAACGCCGTGCACGTGGTGGACGGGCGGGTGCCGCATGCGATGCTGCTGGAGATCCTCACGGATCAGGCCTACGGCACGATGATCCGCTCGCACTGAGCCGGCTGACCTCACGCGGACCCACGCCATGTCCTGGATCGAGAAGGAACGCAAGCGCCGCCAGCGCGAGGCCGAGAAGTCGGCCGCCGTGCAGGCCGCGGCCGACAGCGGCCTCGACGTCGACGGCGAGCACGCGATGCGCGCGCTGTGGCAGCGCTTCGAGGCCGGCAACGCGGCGCTGCCGCCCGAGCTGCAGCTGCTGCGCGAGGAGGTTACCTACATGCCCGAGCGCGGCCCGCGCTTCCTGGCCTGGCTGCGCGCGCCCAACGGCGCGGCGCTGGGCTTCACGGGCGACGCGGTGCGCTATGTCTGGCCGGAGCGCAATGCCTCGCGCAGCCACAACTTCTGGATCCGCTGGAACATCGACGAGCGCTGGCTCGAGGTGAGCCAGCGCGTCTCGTCGGCCACGCCGCCGGTGATGCGCGACTACCGCTTCGACGACGGCCGCATCGAGCAGGTCCTGAAGGGTCTGGTGCAGGGCCAGCGCGTGAAGGCGGCCAAGTTGCGCAAGAGGCGCTTCTGGCTGTTCTGATGGCGGCGCCGGCACCGTCGAGCCGCGTCTGGCTCTTTGATCTCGACGACACGCTGCACGACGCCGCCACGGCGTCGATGCCGCACCTGCACGAGTCGATGAACGCCTACATCCGCGACGAGCTCGGGCTCGACGCCGAGGCTGCCACGCAGCTGCGCCGCCGCTACTGGCAGTGGTACGGCGCCACGCTGCTGGGCCTGGTGCGGCACCATGGCGTGAAGCCGGCGCACTTCCTGCACGTCACGCACCGGTTGCCGGGCCTCGAGGACCGCGTTCGCGGACACGGCCACGACCTGGCCGCGCTGGCCCGCCTGCCGGGCCGCAAGTTCATCCTCACCAACGCGCCGGCGGCCTACGCGCGGCGCGTGCTCGGCGTGCTGGGCGTGGCGCACCTGTTCGACGGCCTCATCGCCATCGAGGACATGGCCATGTTCGGCCACCTGCGCCCCAAGCCCGACACGCGCATGCTGCGCCACGTGGCGGCGCGGCTGAAGGTGCCGCCCACGCGCTGCGTGCTGGTGGAGGACACGCTGGTGCACCAGAAGGCCGCGCGCCGCGTCGGCATGGGCACGGTGTGGATGCAGCGCTGGCTGTCGCGCTCGGTGTCGCACGTGAAGAGCGCCAACGCGCGGCGCCTGCGCAAGCCGGCCTACGTGGACCGGCGCGTGCGCACGCTGCGCGCCCTGCTGCGCAGGACCTGACCCGCGCCCGGGCTGGGCGAAGCGCCTCGCCTTCCGCAAGGCTGCCCCCTGCGTGACGAAGTCGACACCCATTCAGGGGCTCGGCCCCGAGCCACGGGGGACCGCGCCACCGAACCCACCTGTAACCTTTTGTCATCGGTCGAGAGCCTTGGACCGAGTCAAAAAACAGAGAGTTGGGACCATCACCATGCATCACTTCATTCGCGCCGGCTGTGCCGCCGCGCTGCTGGCGGCCGGCGTCAGCGCCCAGGCCGGGGTCGTCAAGTTCGAGGGTTGGGCCCACGGCAACGGCAACTCGGTCAGCGTGACCAGCCCTGGCTACAGCGGCCTGGCTGGCGGGTTCTCGGTGACGCTCTCCGGCTTCTCCGGAGCGAACGCGCTGAACGGCGCCTTCGAGGCCTACTGCGTCGACCTGTACGAACACATCAGCCTCGGCAGCTCGTACACCAACTACAGCATCGTCGCGGCATCGACGCTGTACAGCGCGAGCAAGCTGGCAGCGCTGACGCAGTTGATCACCTACGTCAACAACAGCAGCGTCTTCGCCACCGCGGCGGCCGGGTCGAAGGACAACCAGTCCACGGCGCTGCAACTGGCCATCTGGAACATCGTCTACGACAGCGACAAGACGCTCGATTCCAGCCCGGGCGCCACGTTCAGCGAACTGACCGCCGCGAGCACCAGCTTCCGCAGCCCCAGCGGCAGCAGCTTCATGGGCGCCAACGCGCTGCTCAACGCCACGGCCTCGGTCGGCGGCCCGAGCTACGAGCTCTTCGTGCTGCAGTCCGTCGCTCCCAGCGGCCGTCAGGACCAGCTGGTCTGGCGCGTGAGCACGGTGCCGACGCCCGGCAGCCTGGCCCTGGCCGCGCTGGCCCTGGGCGTGGCCGGCTACGCCAGTCGCCGTCGCGCCTGAGTCAGCCCGCTGCGGCTGGGTGGCCGGGCGGTTTGTTCGGGTGGCGGGTTCACGAAGGCGATGATCCCGGCCGCGGCGGCACGATGCCCAGATCGCGCGCCACCACCACCGCCTCGGTGCGATTGCGCGCCTGCAGCGCGCGCAGGATCGCGGCGATGTGGATCTTCACGGTGCCTTCGGTGAGGCCCAGCTCGCGCGCGATCAGCTTGTTGGGCAGGCCGCGCATCAGGCCGTGCAGCACGTCGGTCTGGCGCGGCGTCAGCACGCCGGGGTCGGGGCGCGCGGGCGGGGTGCCGTCGCGGAAGTCGGCCAGCGCCTGCGGCGGCAGGTAGGTGCCGCCGGCGAGCACCAGCGCCAGCGCCTGCTCCAGCCGCTCGGGGGGTTCGCTCTTGGGCACGAAGCCGGCGGCGCCGGCGGCCAGCGCGGCGCGCATCACCGCCGGGTCGTCGTCGCCCGACACCACGAGCAGCCGCGTCGTCGGCGAGGCCGCGCGCAAGCGGCGCAGCGCCAGCGTGCCGTCCATGCCGGGCATGTGCAGGTCCACCAGTGCCAGCGGCGGCTGCTCGGCGGCCAGCTGAGCCACGGTGTCGTCGTGGCTCGCGGCCTGCAGCAGCTGCGCCTCGGGGCGCACACGGGTCACGGTGCGCGCCAGGGCGTCGCGCACCATCGGATGGTCGTCGGCGATGAGCACCTTCATGGGGGCGGAGTGTCGCGCATGCCGGTCAGGCCCTCGGCGCCAGCGTGTCCAGCCAGGCGCGCAGCCGCGCCGGCGACAGCGGCTTGGCGGCCACCACCGCCTCGGCGTCGAGCTGCGCGACGAGCGCGCTCGACGGCGGCTCGGCGCTCACCCACAGCACGGGCGGCCGCCGGCCCCAGGCCTGCTGCAGCCGCGCCACGACGGCCGGGCCGTCTTCTGCGCCATCCCCGCCGCGAAGGCGCAGGTCGGCCACCAGCGCGTCGGGCACCTCGCCCGGCAACAGGGCGTCGGCGGCCTGCAGCCCCCAGAGCGACAGCAGCCGCAGCGTCGCGTCGCGCACGGCCTCGTCGTCGTCCAGCACGGCCACGCGCAGGCCCTGCAGACGGCCCGGCGGCTGGCGTTCGCTGAACACGGCGCGTGGGGCATGGCCGGCGGGCACCAGGCCCTCGACGAAGAACACGCTGCCGCGGCCCGGCCGCGAGTGCAGCACAACGCGCAGCTGCAGCAGGCCCGCGAGCCGGCGCACGATGGCCAGGCCCAGACCCTGCCCGGGGCTCGCAGCGGCCGCGGGGCGCAGCTGCTGGAACTCCTCGAACACCCGCTCCTGGTCGGCCTCGGCGATGCCCACGCCACTGTCCCAGACCTCGATGCGCCACAGGCGCTGCCCGCTGTCCGAGCGCCGCAATCGGCAAGCCAGCAGCACGCCGCCGGCGGGCGTGTACTTCACGGCGTTGGCCAGCAGGTTGCGCAGCACACGCTCGAGCAGCTGCGGGTCGGTGACGGTGAGGGCCTCGCGCCCGTGGGCGTCGTCGGGGCCGGGCGCCACGTGCAGCGCCAGCCGCAGCCCGCGCGATTCGGCCGGCAGCGCCCACTCGTCGGCCAGGCGGCGCAGCAGCGGCGCCAGCGCCACCGTCTGCCAGCGCGGCTCCACCGCGCCGGCGTCGATGCGCGAGACGTCCAGCGCGCCGGCCAGCAGCGCCTCCAGCGCCGCGAGCGAGCCGCGCATGCGCTCCACGACCTCGGCCGCGCCGGGGTCGGCGCGCACGGCCGCCTGCGCCTGCAGCGCGCCGAGGTACAGGCCCAGCGCGTGGGCGGGCTGGCGCAGGTCGTGGCTGGCGGTGGCCAGCCAGCGCGCCTGCGCCGCGGCGCTGCGCTCGGCGGTGGCCAGCGCGTCGAGGGCCTGCGCGTGGGCCCGCAGCGCCTGGTCGCGCTCGCTGCGGAAGCGCTCGGCCAGCGCGCGCTCACGCGCCAGGGCCCAGTGCTGGCGCCGCCGCCAGGCGCGCGCCAACAGCAGCGCCACGCCACCGGCGGCCAGGCCGGCGGCGACGAGCAGCGACGACGACACAGCCTCGGCCATCAGGCCCCGGATTGTCCGCGCCGCCGTGCCCGGCCCGCGTGACGGGGGTGGGTGCATGTGGGTTGGTGTTTACCTGCAAGAAGCGCCTCCGGTGCTGCGTGCCAGAATCGCCGCGCCTCGCCATCCCCCTGCCCGCCACCGCCCCGCCGCCGATGTCCGCCCTGCCCGAAGCCCTGCCGCCGGAACCCACCCCGGACGAGGCCGAGGCCCCGCAGGCGGCCCCGGGCCGCAAGCGCCCCAAGCCGGGCGAACGCCGCGTGCAGATCCTGCAGACGCTGGCCGCAATGCTCGAGCAGCCCGGCGCCGAGCGCATCACCACCGCGGCGCTGGCCGCCCGGCTCGAGGTGTCCGAGGCGGCCCTGTACCGCCACTTCGCCAGCAAGGCGCAGATGTTCGAGGGACTGATCGAGTTCATCGAGAGCAGCGTGTTCACGCTCGTCAACCAGATCACCGAGCGCGAGGCGCAGCCGGCGCAGCAGGTGCGGCGCATCGCCGTGGTGCTGCTGCAGTTCGGCGAGAAGAACCCGGGCATGGTGCGCGTGATGGTGGGCGACGCGCTGGTGTTCGAGCACGAGCGGCTGAACGCGCGCATGAACCAGTTCTTCGAGCGCGTGGAAAGCCAGCTGCGCCAGGGCCTGCGCGCCGCGGCCGAGGCCAGCGGCTCGCCCACGCCCACGGTGGACGCCCAGGCGCTGGCCTCGGCCATCACGGCGCTGATGATCGGCCGCTTGCAGCGTTATGCGCGCAGCGGCTTCAAGCGGCTGCCCACCGAGCACCTCGAGCCCGCCCTGGCGCTGCTGGTGCGGTGAACCGGCCGGAGCACCACGCCGGCGGCGCCCGGCTGGTGCCGCTGCCCGAACGCGCGCTGTGGCTACCCGAGGCCGCGCTGCTGCTGGTGGCCGATGCCCACTTCGGCAAGGCGCAGAGCTTCCGCCGCCTGGGCGTGCCGGTGCCCGAGGCCACCACAACCGGCACGCTGGCGCGGCTGGATGCGGCCCTGGCACGCTGCGAGGGCGTGCGCGGCATCGTGTTCCTCGGCGACCTGCTGCATGCCGCCCGCGGCCGCGGCGCCGCCACGCTGCAGGCCGTGGCGAGCTGGCGCCAGCAGCACGCGGCACTGGCGCTCACGCTGGTGCGCGGCAACCACGACGGCCACGCCGGCGACCCGCCGGCCGACTGGGGCGTTGCCTGCGTCGACGAGCCCTTCGGCCTGCCCGGGCTGCCGGGTCTGGCCCTGAGCCACCACCCGGATGCCCAGCCCGGCCGCTACGTGCTGGCCGGCCACGTGCACCCGGCGGTGGTGCTGGGTGGCCGCGCGCACCAGCGGCTGCGGCTGCCCTGCTTCCACTTCGGCCCCGCGGTCGGTGTGCTGCCGGCGTTTGGCGAGTTCACCGGCTCGCACGTGCTGCCGCGTGGCCTGCTGGACCGCGTCTTCGCCTGCAGCGGCGACAGCGTCGTGGCGCTGCCCGGCCCGTAGACTGCGCGGCGATGAACGAACCCAACCGCTCTGCCCTGCCTGCGGCCGTCGAGTCCCTGGTGGCCCGCGCCGAGGCGCTGCTGGCGCGCCTGGAGGCCGTGCTGCCCCACCCCGCCACGCCGCCCGACTGGGGCGCCGCCGTCGCTTGGCGCTACCGCCGGCGCGGCCAGGTCGGCGTGCTCGAGCCGGTGCGGCAGCCGGCGCGCATCCGCCTGGCCGAGCTGAAGGAGATCGAGCCGCAGAAGGAACGCCTGGTGCGCAACACCGAGCAGTTCGTGGCCGGCCGGCGCGCCAACAACGTGCTGCTCACCGGCGCGCGTGGCACCGGCAAGAGCAGCCTGATCAAGGCCTCCCTGAACGAGTTCGCGCCGCGCGGGCTGCGCCTGGTGGAGATCGACAAGGCCGACCTCGTGGACCTCCCGGACCTCATCGACCTCGTGGCTGGCCGGCCCGAACGCTTCGTCGTCTTCTGCGACGACTTGAGCTTCGCCGAGGGCGAGCCCGGCTACAAGGCGCTGAAGAGCGTCCTCGACGGCAGCGTGGCCGAAGCCGGCGACAACCTGCTGATCTACGCCACCAGCAACCGCCGCCACCTTCTGCCGGAGTACATGAAGGAGAACCTCAGCTACCAGCACACCGAGGACGGCGAGGTGAACCCCGGCGAGGTGGTGGAGGAGAAGATCTCGCTGTCAGAGCGCTTCGGCCTGTGGATCAGCTTCTACCCGTTCAGCCAGGAGGAGTACCTGGCCATCGTGGCGCAGTGGCTGCGCGCCTTCGGCCTGCCCGAGGCCACCGTGGCCGCGGCGCGCGCCGAGAGCCTGGTGTGGGCGCTGGAGCGCGGCAGCCGCAGCGGCCGCGTGGCGCAGCAGTTCGCGCGCGATTACTCGGCGCGGCATGGCTGAGCGGCTCCCACAGGATGTGGCGGTGGGCGTGCTGATCCGCGCCGACGGTGCCTTTCTCATCACCAGCCGGCCCCCGGGCAAGGTCTACGCCGGGCACTGGGAGTTCCCGGGCGGCAAGGTCGAGCCCGGCGAGACGGTCGAAGAGGCCCTGGCGCGCGAGCTGCACGAGGAGCTCGGCATCACCATCGCCGGTGCCGAACGCTGGCAGGAGCAGCTCTTCGACTACCCGCACGCGCTGGTGCGGTTGCACTTCTGCAAGGTCTTTGCCTGGACGGGCGAGTTCGAGATGCGCGAGGGCCAGGCGATGGCCTGGCAGCAGCTGCCGGTGGACGTTCGGCCGGTGCTGCCGGGCACCATCCCCGTGCTTGGGTGGTTGGCGGCCGAACGCGGCTTTGCCGGCGCCACGCACGACACGCCCCCCGGGTGAACCCGGCTTAGACTGCCCGCCATCATGGATTGGCTCGACAAGGTGAAGTGGGATGGCAACGGCCTCGTGCCGGTGATCGCCCAGGAAGCGGACAGCGGCGACGTGCTGATGTTCGCGTGGATGAACCGCGAGGCCCTGGCCGCCACGCGCGCCAGCGGCCAGGCCGTCTACTGGAGCCGCTCGCGCGGCCGTCTGTGGCACAAGGGCGAGGAGTCCGGCCACGTGCAGAAGGTGCACGAGATCCGCATGGACTGCGACAAGGACGTCATCCTGCTGAAGGTCACCCAGCTCGGCCACGAGCCCGGCGTGGCCTGCCACACCGGCCGCCACAGCTGCTTCTACCGCCAGCTCGGCCGCGACGGCGAGTGGCACAGCGTCGAACCGGTGCTCGTGGACCCCGACAAGATCTACAAGAAGTGAACATGGCCGAGACGACGCCCACGGGCAACGACACGCTGGCCCGGCTGGCGGCCGTGATCGCGCAGCGCCGCGCCGCGGGCACCCCCGAATCGAGCTATGTGGCCCGCTTGTTTTCCAAGGGCCACGACGCCATCTTGAAGAAGATCGGCGAAGAGGCCACCGAGCTGGTGATGGCCGCCAAGGACGGCGACCGCACCCGCATCGTGGCCGAGGCCGCCGACCTGTGGTTCCACGCCCTGGTGGCGCTCGAGGCCTACGGCCTGAAGCCGGCCGACGTGCTGGCCGAGCTCGAGCGCCGCGAGGGGCTGTCGGGGCTGGAAGAGTTCGCGGCCCGCAAGGCCGCTGCGCGCGAAGGAGGTGAACCTTGAACATGCCGTCCGCACCGCAGGTGGTGCTGAGCCCCGAACGCGAGGGCTCGCTGGTCACCATCGGACACGTCAGCTACCTGCTGCATACCATCGTCGCCGTCACGGCGGTGCTGCCGGGCACGCAGGCCAGCATCCTGCTGCTGCTGGTGGCCTTCATCCTCGACCTCGTCAAGAAGGGCGAGGCCCAGGGCACCTGGCAGGAGAGCCACTTCTCGTGGCGCATCCGCAGCGTCGTCTGGGCTGCCGTGCTGTACACCGTGACCATCCCGCTGTGGCTGCTGCTCATCGCGCCGGGCTGGATCGCCTGGGCGCTGATCTCGATCTGGTTCCTGTACCGCGTGGTGCGCGGCTGGATGAACCTCAACAACCGCAAGGCCATGCCGTGATGAAGGGCACGCGATGAGCGCCGATCCCAACTGCATCTTCTGCAAGATCGTCGCCGGGCAGATCCCGGCGCGCAAGGCCTTCGAGGACGACGAGCTGCTTGCCTTCCACGACATCAACCCCTGGGCGCCGGTGCACGTGCTGGTGATCCCCAAGCAGCACATCGCCACGCTGGCCGACGTGGGCCCCGAGCACGACGCGCTGCTGGGGCGCATGCTGGGGCTGGCCCCGCGGCTGATGCGCGAGCTGGGGGTGACGGGCGGCTTCCGCACCGTCATCAACACCGGGCGCGACGGCGGGCAGGAGGTCTACCACCTCCACATGCACGTCATGGGCGGCCCACGGCCCTGGGCCAAGGGTTGACATCCCCGGCCCGTAGAATTCGCGGTTCACCCTTTTCCGGAGCAAGACCATGGGTTCCTTCAGCATCTGGCACTGGCTCATCGTGCTGCTGGTCGTCGTGCTGATCTTCGGCACGAAGAAACTGCGCAACATCGGCGCCGACCTCGGAGGCGCCGTCAAGGGCTTCAAGGACGGCATGAAGTCCGGCAGCGAAGCCGCCGGCGGCAGCGCCGAGGCCACGCCGCCGTCGCAGCAGGTCGGCACCACCGCCCAGCGCTCGAACGCCGACACCGTCGACGTCGAGGCCAAGACGAAGAACTGATCCGAGGGCTGAACCGGTGCCAGCGCGCCCTGACGCGCGCACGACATGATCGACTTCGGTTTCGACAAGCTGGCCCTGATCGGCGCCGTGGCGCTGATCGTCATCGGCCCCGAGAAGTTGCCCAAGGTGGCCCGCACGATGGGCCACCTGCTCGGCAAGGCGCAGCGCTACGTGGCCGACGTCAAGGCGGAAGTGAACCGCTCCATCGAGCTCGACGAGCTCAAGAAGATGAAGACGCAGTTCGAGACCGCCGCAAGCGATGTGGAAAACACGGTGCGCAACGAGGTGAACTCGGCCACCAGTGCCTTCGAGAGCGACTGGAAGTCGGCCACCTCGGGCCTGGACGGCAGCAGCGACACCGGCAGCGTCGGCTACGACCCCCTGCCGCCCCCGCCGCCCGAGTACCGCCGCCCAAAGAAGAACTGGCGCCTCAAGCGCGGTGCCACGCCCCTCTGGTACAAGAAGCGCCAGGGCGTGCGCACCAGCGCGCAGTCCGGCGCCGCCCGCGTGGCGCGCTACCGCCCGCCGGGCGTGAAGCTGCGCTGATCCCCCCCGCAATGGCCACTTCTCCCAACCCGAAGGACGAGCTCGAGGGCACCGAGGCGCCGTTCGTCTCGCACCTCGTCGAGCTGCGCGACCGCCTCGTGCGGGCGCTGATCGCGGTGGTCATCGCCTTCGGCGCGCTGTGCCTGTGGCCCGGGCCCTCGGGCCTGTACGACCTGCTGGCTGCGCCGCTGGTGGCGCACCTGCCCAAGGGGGCGACGCTGATCGCCACCAACGTGATCTCGCCCATCCTGGTGCCGCTGAAGATCACGCTGATGGCCGCCTTCATGGTGGCGTTGCCGATCGTGCTGTACCAGGTGTGGGCCTTCGTGGCGCCGGGGCTGTACTCGCACGAGAAGAAGCTCGTGCTGCCGCTGGTGGTGAGCAGCACCATCCTGTTCGTGGGTGGCGTGGCGTTCTGCTACTTCCTGGTCATCCCAGGCATGAGCCAGTTCATCCAGGCCTTCGCGCCGGCCAGCATCACCGCCGCCCCGGACATCGAGCAGTACTTCGGCTTCGTGTTGACGCTGTTTCTGGTGTTCGGCATCGCCTTCGAGGTGCCGATCGCCGTCATCGTGCTGGCACGCATCGGCATCGTGACGATCGAGCAGCTGCGCAAGTTCCGCGGCTACTTCATCGTCGCGGCCTTCATCATCGCCGCGGTCGTGACGCCGCCCGACGTGATATCGCAGCTGGCGCTGGCCATTCCGATGTGCATCCTGTACGAGATCGGCATCGTCGCGGCGCAACTCTTCATCAAGCACACCAAGGCGCCTGACGCCGAGGCGGCCGACAAGCCAGCGGCCTGATCCGGCCTTCAGGCCGCCGCGGCCACGGCGGCACTCAGTTCCATCTGCGTGTAGGGCTTGCTGAGCCGGCGCAGCCCGCGCAGCGGCTCGGGCACGCTGTCGGTGTCGGAGTAGCCCGTCGTCACGATGGTCGGCACGCCCAGCTCGGCCAACCGAATGGCCACGCGCTCGCTGCTGTGGTCACCGAGGTTGATGTCGATCAGCGCCAGCGTGAAGTCCTGCGTGCCCAGCAGACGCAAGGCCTCGTCGGCCGTGCCGGCGGTGACGATGCGGCCACAGCCCATCTGCCGCAGCATGCTCTCCGCCAGCATCGCGATGACGAAGTCATCCTCGACGACCAGCACCGCGGCTGGCGGCGCCGCCAACCCGTGCCTGGACACGACCGGCGCTGCGGGCGCCACGTGGGGCACAGAACCCGCGGTGGCGGCAGGTTCCAGGGGCACAAAGCCGCGTGGCGTGCACAGGCGGGCGTGCAAGCCGGCGGGCGCGAAGTCGAGCGTCGCGTGGCCGCGCAACTGGTGCTCGAGACCCTGGCGGATGACCCGCGTGCCAAAGCCCTTGCGCTGCGGCTCGGCAACCGGTGGGCCGCCGCTCTCGCGCCAGTCGATCTCGAGCCCGCCGCCCTCGGTCAGCTGCCAGTGCACCGCGATGCGCCCACTGGGCAAGGACAAGGCGCCGTACTTGCGCGCATTGGTGGCGAGCTCGTGAATGACCATCGCGAACGACAGGTAGGCCTGCGGTTCCAGCATCACGGGCGGGCCCTCCATGCTGATCTGCCCGGGCTCGCCGAAGGCGCCCGTCTCTTCCTGCACCAGGGTGGCCAGCGGGGCCGGCCCCCACTTGGCCCTGTCGATCTGCGTGTAGGCCCGGGACAGCGCATGCACGCGCTCGTGCAGCCGCTCCGCCAGGTCATCGACCGAGCAGGCGTTGCGGGCGGTCTGCTGCACCAGGCCCTTGATCAGGCCCAGCATGTTCCGCACGCGGTGGTTGAGCTCGCGCACCAGCAGGGCCTGCTGGCGTGCGGCCTGGCGCGTGCTCTCGATGGCACGCTGCTCGTGGCGGCCGGCCAGCACCTCCAGCAGCCGCGTGCGCAGCACCTTGGCCAGCTCGACCTCGGCGATGGTCCAGGGCTCGCAGTGGCCCTTCACAGCGGCCCGCCAGGCGGCGAAGCTGTTGCGCGGCGACAGCCGCCCGTCCGGTCCGCGCTGGAGTTCCTTGTCCGGCCGCCCGGCCCAGCGCACGTGGCGCACGACCTCGTCGCGCAGCAGCAGCACGCAGTCGTTGCTCCCCAGCGGCACGGCGAGCAGGCCTGCGACATGGGGCGCCAGACGTGCCAGGGCGGGCGCCCGAGCCGCCAACGACTCCACCACCACCACCGGCTCGGCGGCCGGCAGCGCCAGCGAGCCGAGGATCTCGCGCGTCTCCTCTTCCGTCGGTGTCAGGCCCCAGCCGGTGAGTTGCCCGTCGACCTGGGTCACGACGCCGGTGAGCGACATCTGCCGGGCCAGCGACGCACTGGCCACCGGGTGCTCCGCCGGGGCGCCCGGTGTCATCAGCGGGTCCATGCCGGATCCGGCATACAGCAGCCGCCGGATGTCTTCGCCCAGCGGCAGCCGCTCGGCGCGCGCCAAGGCCAGCGAGTACAGCCGGCCGAGCAGCTCGGCCATCTGGCGGCAGGCGAGCGTGGGGCGATGCGGCTGTCGGTGGTGACACGCGATCAGCCCCCACAGGCGGCCATCGACGATCAGCGAGATCGACATCGAGGCGGCCGTGCCCATGTTGCGCATGTACTGCAGATGGATGGGCGAGACGCTGCGCAGCGTCGCATGAGACAGGTCCAGCGGCGTTGCGCTTCGCTGGCGGAGCGGCAGGCCCTCGTCGCGCGCGTCGACGATGACCCGGATCGGGTTGAGCAGGTACAGCGCCCGTGCCTGCTGCGGGATGTCGCTGGCGGGGTAGCGCAGCCCCAGGTAGGTTCTCTGGCCGGGCAAACGGTGTTCGGCGATCACCGTCCCGCTCCCGTCGGCCGCGAACCGGTAGACCATGACGCGGTCGTAGCCCGTGGTGCGCGCCACGCTTCGCGCCGCGCTGCGGGCGAGCGAGTCGACGTCGTCCAGCAGAGCGAGGTCGCGCGTGCCCTCTTCGACGGCCCGTGCGGCGCCGGCCGGTGCGTCGCCGGAAAGCTCGGCCTCGACGATGACCAGGTCGCCGCTGGCATGCACGCTGACATCGACCGCGCTGGCCTGCCGCGGCCAGGCCACGCGGTGCAGGTGCTGGGGATGGCCACCCGCCGCCGCCACGCGCGCATGGGCGAAGGCCGCATCCACGGCCTGGACCGGAAGCACCTCATGCGCCGGGGCGCCGACCAGCGCCTCCGGTAAGCGTCCACACCAGTCGAGGCTGTTGGCCGACACGGCTGCGAGGCGACGCGATGGATCGATGGCCAGCAGGACACCGAAGCCCTGCGTGCGCCCGAGGAGGTGAATCGGCTCGCTCGCGCACTCGCGCAAGACGGCATCGTTCGCTGGTGCCGACGCTTGTGACGAAGCCATGGTCGGAGTATGACAATCCTGCGCCTGGCCGGCCTTGACGGACAACAACCGCGATGAGCGAGCTTCCCGAACGACTTCGCGTCGCGACACGCCACCTGCACCGCCAGGCAGAGGACACCGCCCTCATGCAGAGGCTGCTGGCGGGACGCCTGTCGCGGGACACCTACCGCGCGCTGCTCGGGGAACTCCTGGCGCTGTACCAGGCTCTGGAGGCCGCGCTACAGGCGCAGGCGGGCGCGCCCTGGCTGCAGGGGCTGGACCTCGATGCCTTGTCGCGCGCGCCGGCGCTGCGGGCGGACCTGGCGCCCGCCGGCCCGCCGGGCGACCCGCGGCCCGAGACCCAGGACTACGTGGAGCGCCTCGAACACCTGGCCCGCAGAAAGGACCCGGCGCTGCTCGGCCACGTGTACACCCGCTACCTGGGCGACCTCCACGGCGGCCAGGTGCTGCGTCGTGTGGTCCGGCGCCAGCACCCGGACCAGGGCACGGCGTTCCACGACTTCGGCGACGACCAGCGCGTCCAGGGGCTTCGCCGACAGCTGGTGCAGGTGCTGGCGGCCGCGCCCTTGTCCGAGCCCGAAACAGCGAGCGTCGTCGCGGAAGCCTGCTGGTCCTTCGAGCAGCACCAGCGCCTCTTCGATGCGCTGGTCGCTGCCGCGCAGGACGCCCGTCAGGACTGAGCCAGCCGAAGCCGGCCGAGCCCTCGCCCGGGCTACTTCACCCAGGTGTTGAGCTGGATGATCGGCAGCAGCACGCTGAGCATGATCACCACCACGACCAGCCCCATGCCGACGATGAGCAGCGGCTCCAGCAGCGTGGCCGCCGCCAGCGCGCGCCGCTGCACCTCGCCCGACAGCTGATTCGCCGCGCGCGCCAGCATCGCCGGCAGCTGGCCGGTCTGCTCGCCCAGCCGCGCGAACATCGCCAGCAGGCCCGGGAAGCGCTTCTTGCCCGCCAGCGCGCTGGCCAGCGGCGCGCCTTCTCGCACTTGCACCAGCGCGTCCAGCGCGTCGGCGCGCATGGCACGGTTCGACAGCGTCTCGGCCGCCGCCTGCAGCGCCTTCAGGATGGGCACGCCCGCGCCGGCCAGCAGCGCCAGCGTGTTGCCGAAGCGCGCCGCGTTGTAGCCGCGCGCCAGCTTGCCGAAGAGCGGCAGGCGCAGGAAGGCGGCATCGCTGCGCAGCCGGAAGGCCTCGCCGCGCCGGGCCACCACGAAGGCCGCCACGGCGCCGCCGCCGGCCAGCAGCAGCAGCCAGCCCCAGCTGCGGATGAAGGCGCTCAGCGCCAGCATGCCCACAGTCAGCGCCGGCAGCGCGCGCCGGCCGCTGGCAAAGGTGTTGGCGATCTGCGGCACCACCCAGGTCATCAGCACGATGACGATGACGAAGGCCACCAGGCTGACGATCGCCGGGTACAGCATCGCGCCCGTGACCTTGGTGCGCAGCGCGTGCTGCTGCTCCAGGTCGTCGGCCAGCTTCTCGAGCACGGGGCCGAGGGCGCCGCTGCTCTCGCCGGCGGCCACCACGGCGCGGTAGACCTCGTCGAACTCGCGCGGCGCCGTGGCCAGCGCGCGCGCAAACGGGCTGCCGGCGTTGACCTCGCTCTTCAGGTGCGCCACCAGCTCGCGCTGCCGGTCGTTGTCGCTTTCGTCGGCCAGCGCCGTGAGCGCGCGCTCCAGCGGCAGGCCGCTGCTCACCAGGCCCGCGAGCTGCCGCGTCCAGACCGCGCGCGAGGTGGCGCTGAACACGCGCCGCGTGAAGCGCGCCGCCATGCCGTCGCTGCCGCCGCCCGTGCCCACGGGCGTCACCGCCAGCGGCACCAACGCTCGTGCGCGCAGCTGCTGGCGTGCGGCCTTGGCGTTGTCGGCCTCCAGCAGGCCGGCCTCGGCCTTGCCGTCGGCGTTGAGCGCTTCGAAGCGGTAGGCCGGCATCGGGCTCAGTCCCGCGTGACGCGGATCACTTCCTCGAGCGAGGTGATGCCGGCCTTCACCAGCCGCTCGCCGTCCTCGCGCATCGAGCGCAGGCCGGCCTTCTGCGCCGCCGCGTGCATCTCGCTCTCGGGCGCGCGGCTGTGCACCAGCTCGCGGATGGCGTCGTCGGCCACCATCAGCTCGTACACGCCGGTGCGGCCCTTGTAGCCGGTGCCGCTGCAGGCCGGGCAGCCCACGGGGTGCCAGTGGCCGTGTTCGTCCTGCCGCTTGCAGGCCGGGCACAGCTTGCGCACCAGGCGCTGCGCCAGCGTGCCCAGCAGGCTGCTCGACAGCAGGTAGGGCTCCACGCCCATGTCCACCAGGCGCGTCACGGAGCTGACGGCGTCGTTGGTGTGCACGGTGGCCAGCACCAGGTGGCCCGTCAGGCTGGCCTGGATGGCGATCTGCGCGGTCTCGAAGTCGCGGATCTCGCCGATCATGATGACGTCCGGGTCCTGGCGCAGGATGGCGCGCAGCGCCTTGCCGAAGGTGAGCTCGATCTTCGGGTTCACCTGCGTCTGGCCGATGCCGGGCAGCTCGTACTCCACCGGGTCTTCGACCGTGAGCACGTTGGTCGTGGCGGTGTCGACGCGGCCCAGGCTCGCGTACAGCGTCGTCGTCTTGCCGCTGCCGGTGGGGCCGGTGACGAGCACGATGCCGTGCGGCTGCTGGATCAGGCGCGCAAAGGCCGCGAGCACCTCGCCGTCCATGCCCAGGCCCTCGAGCGTGAAGCGGCTCTCGGTCTTGTCGAGCAAGCGCAGCACCGCGCGCTCGCCGTGCGATGACGGCAGCGTGCTCACCCGCACGTCGATGGCACGGCCGCCGATGCGCAAGCTGATGCGGCCGTCCTGCGGCAGCCGCTTCTCGGCGATGTCGAGCTCGGCCATGATCTTCAGGCGGCTGATGAGCGCCGCATGCAGCGCCTTGTTGGGCTGCACCACCTCGCGCAGCGTGCCGTCGACGCGGAAGCGCACGCTGCTGC
>JAIXTY010000196.1 GCA_027483705.1 Rubrivivax sp. | reverse complement strand
CCGCCCGAGAACTGGTGCGGGTAGTCGTTGACGCGCTTGGCCGGCGTCGGGATGTTCACCAGCCGGAGCATCTCGACCGCGCGCTCGAGCGCGGCCTTCTTCGACAGGCCCTCGTGCAGCCGCACGCTCTCGGCGATCTGGTCGCCCACCGTGAACACCGGGTTCAGGCTCGTCATCGGCTCCTGGAAGACGATGGCGATCTCCTTGGCGCGGATCTGCTGCATCTCGTCGGGGCCCAGCGGCACGAGGTCGCGGCCCTTCCACAGCACGCGGCCGGCGACGATGCGACCTGGCGGCATGTCGATGAGCTTCATCACCGTCTTGGCGGTGACGCTCTTGCCGCAGCCGGACTCGCCGACCACGCAGACCGTCTCGCCCTTCTCGATGGCGATGTCCACGCCGTCGACGGCGTGCAGCCAGCCGTCGTCGGTCTTGAAATGGGTCTTCAGACCCTGGATCTCGAGCAAGGCCATGGGGTCAGAGCACCCGTCGCGGATCGAGCGCGTCGCGCAGCCCGTCGCCGATGAAGTTGATGGTCAGCACGGCGATGAAGATCGCCAGGCCCGGGAACATGGCCCAGTGCACGGCGATGTCGAGGTAGTCGCGGCTGTCGTTGAGGATGCGGCCCCAGGTGGGGATGTCCGGCGGGAAGCCCAGGCCCAGGAAGCTGAGCGTGCTCTCGGCGATGATGGCCGCGGCGATGTTGATGGTGGCCGCGACGATGACCGGCCCCAGCGCGTTGGGCAGGATGTGCCGCACCACCTGGCGCTGTGTGCTGGCGCCCAGGGCGCGCGCGGCCTCGACGAATTCCTTCTCGCGCAGGCTGAAGAACTGCGCGCGCACCAGCCGCGCCACCGGCATCCAGGAGAGGCCGCCGATGACCAGCACGATGAGCAGGAAGATGCCGACTTCGGGCCCGAACACCGCCTTCAGCGGGTCGCGGAAGAAGAAGATCAGCAGCAGCAGCAGCGGCAGCTGCGGCAGGCTGAGGAACAGGTCGGTCAGCCACATCAGGAAGGCGTCGACCCAGCCGCGCGAGATGCCGGCGATCGCGCCCACCACCACGCCGATCAGGATGCCGGTGAGCATGGCCGCCAGGCCCACGGCCAGCGAGATGCGGCCGCCGTAGAGCATGCGCGCCAGCAGGTCGCGGCCGAGGTCGTCGGTGCCCAGCGGGTGGGCGGCCGAGGGGCCCTTCAGGCGCGCCATGAAGTCGATGTCGTTGATGCCCACCTTGTAGACCAGCGGGCCCAGCAGCACGGCCAGCGACAGCAGCGCCAGCAGCCACAGGCTCGCGAAGGCCAGGCGGTGGCGCTTGAAGCGCCGCCAGGCCTCGGCCCAGGGCGAGGTGCTCACCGGCTTGCGCGGCTCAGCGGTAGCTGATGCGGGGGTCGAGCCAGCCATAAAGAAGGTCTGCAATCAGGTTGAAGGCCACGACGAGGATCGCGAAGACGAAGGTCACGGCCATGATCACCGGCGTGTCGTTGCGCAGGATGCTGTCGATGAGCAGGCTGCCGATGCCGGGTATGCGGAAGATCTGCTCGGTGACGATGGCGCCGCCGAAGATGCCGGGCATCTGCAGCGCCACCAGCGTGACCACCGGGATCAGCGCGTTGCGCACCACGTGCTTCATGATGACCACGCGCTCTTTCAGGCCCTTGCTGCGCGCCGTGGTGACGTAGTCCAGGCGCACGACGTCGAGCACGCTGGAGCGCACGTAGCGCATCCAGCTCGCGGCCTGGAACAGGCCCAGCACCATGATCGGCATGATGCTCTGCTTGAACTGCGCCACCCACCAGGCCCAGCCGGTGGCCTGGATCTCGCTCTGGAAGACGAACGGGAACCAGTCGAGGTAGATGCTGAAGAACAGGATGAACAGCAGCCCCGTGAAGAACGTCGGCAGCGAGAAGCCGACGAAGCTCAGCGTGCTGGCGATGCGGTCGAACCAGCTGTAGGGCTTGACGGCCGCCAGCACGCCCACTGGCAGCGCGATGGCCAGCGCCACGAGCTGGCTCAGGCCGATGACGGCGATGGTGACCGGCAGCCGTTGCCAGATCAGCGTGTCCACGTCGAGCCGGCTGATGAACGAGAAGCCCCAGTCGCCCTGCAGCATGCTGGTCAGCCAGTGCCAGTAGCGCTGCCAGACGGGGTCGTCCAGGCCCAGGCTGGCACGCAGCTGCATGCGCACCTCGGGCGGCACGTTGGGGTTGGTGGCCAGTTCCTCGAACGGGTCGCCGGGCGCCAGGGCCAGCACCGTGAACAGCACGATGCTGATGCCCAGCAGGCTCGGCACCGCGATCAGCAGGCGGCGCAGGATGTAGTTGCCCAAGGGGAGTGTGCGAGCAGGAGGAGTCGGAGGGCGGGGCGCGGCCCGTGGTGAGAGGCCGCGCCGCCGCCAGGGTTCAGGGCATCAAGCCTCTTTGAACCAGTGCGGCAGGGCCCACATGTCGTTGTCCCAGCCCGACAGCGGCGCCGCCAGCTTGGTGCCCGCGGCCGAGACGCGCGGCCGGAACACCACCGGGATGATGTGGTTGCTGGCGCCGACGAGGTCGTTCATGCGGATGAACTGGGCCGCGCGCTTGACGGGGTCGAGCTCGCTCTGCGCGGCGAGGTGGGCCTTGTCGTACTCGTCGTTCTTCCAGCGCAGGATGTTGCGCTTGGCCCACTTGTTCTCCTTCTGGGCGAACTCCCACGAGCAGTACTGCTCCATGAACAGCTGCGGATCTGGCTGCGTCATGGTGGTGGTGTACATCTGCATGTCGGCCCAGAACTTGGTGTAGGTGTCCGGGTTGGCCTGGTCGCCGCCGAAGAACACGGCCGCCGTCACGCTCTTGAGCTCGAGGTCGATGCCGGCGCGCTGGCACGCGCTCTTGATGATGGCCTGCGTGTCCTGGCGCGGCTTGTTCACCGAGGTCTGGAACACGAACTTCAGCTTCACGCCGCCCTTGGCCCGGATGCCGTCGGCGCCGCGCGCCCAGCCCGCCGCGTCGAGGATCTGGTTGGCCTTGGCGATGTCGAACTCGAACTTCAGGTTCGTGCTGCGGAAGCGCTGCGGGTTGTTCAGGAAGTTCGCCGTGGCCACGCCGGTGCGGCCGTAGATGAAGTCCATCACGCCCTTGCGGTCGACCAGCAGTGCCATCGCGTCGCGCACGGCCTTGTCGCTGAAGGCCGGGTGGCGGCTGCTGGCGTGGCTGCGCTCGCCCTGGACCTCGTTCCAGGGGTCGGTGACCGACAGCATGATGAACTCGATGTTGCCGCCGGGCACGATCGTGACCTTGCCCTTGCCGCCGGCCTCCAGGCCCTTGAGGATCTCGTCGGCCACCTGCAGGTTCCAGGCGAAGTCGTACTCGCCGGTCTGCAGCACCGCGCGCGCCGCGCTGGTGGCGTCGCCGCCGCCCTTCATCTCGAGGCGGTCGAAGTGCGGGCGGTTCGGCACGTGGTAGCTGGTGTTGGCCTCGGCCAGCACCAGGTCACCCGGCTTGAAGTCGACGATCTTGTACGGGCCCGTGCCCACCGGCTTGGTGTTGGCCGGCGCCTCGCGGGACTTGGTGCCCATGAAGTCCTTGAACACGTGGCGCGGGATGATCATGCCCACCGTGCCCACGAAGGGCTCGGCCCAGAACGGCGTGGGCTTGGGGAACTGGATGCGCACCGTGTGCGAGTCGACCTTCGTGACGGTGATGTCGCGGTAGGTGCTGATCCAGCTGGAGCTGGTGGCCGGATCCTTGTGGTACTCCCAGTTGAAGACCACGTCGTCGGCGGTGAAGGGCTGGCCGTCGTGCCAGGTGACGCCACGCTTCAACTTCCAGGTGACGCTGCGGCCGTCGGCGGTGAGGCCGCCGTTGGCCACCGACGGGATCTCGGTGGCCAGCACCGGCACCAGGTTGCCGTCGGCGTCCCAGGCCGCGAGCGGCTCGTAGAAGATGCGCGAGCCTTCCTGCTCCTTGGTGCCGGTGGCGAACTGCGGGTTCAGCAGCACCGGGCCCTGCCACCACAGCAGCTTCAGCGTGCCGCCGCCGCCGCGCTTGGTGGGCTTGTACGGGATGGCCGTCTGCGCCTGCGCGATGCCGGCGTGCATCAGCATCATCGACGCCATGGGCGCCGTCAGACCCAGGCCCACCATCTGCTGGATGAAGCCGCGGCGGGGCAGCTTGCCCTCGCGGACTTCCTCGATCAACTGGCGGATCTCGCGTTCTTGCATGGTGATGATCTCCTGGCGGAAAGAATGGGGCCGACGTGCCGGTTGCACCGGCCGAGGCACCGGGCTGGTGCGAAGTGGCGCGAATGCTATGCGCTGCGCCCGCACCGGCCATCGGTGTCGGCCCGAACCGCGGCGGCGGCGATACTAGGCCGCTCCCGTGAGCAAGCGGCGTGCCTTGATGCGGCGCCCCCATCAGCAGATTGCCCTTCCGCATGAACAGCCCTGCCGCCACCCCAGCCGCCACGCCGGCCGTCGAGCTGACGGCCCCGGAGATCACCCGCTGGCGCGCCGGCAACGCCGGCGTCGACTACGTCCACCGCCTGGCCGGGGCCGCGCCCGGGCCGACCGTGCACCTGCAGGCCCTCACCCACGGCAACGAGATCTGCGGCGCCATCGCGCTGGACTGGCTGCTGCAGCAGGTGCAGGCGGGCTGGCGGCCGCGGCGCGGCGTGCTGACAATGGCCTTCGCCAATGTCGGGGCTTATGCGCGCTTCGACCCGGCCGACCCCTACCCGTCGCGCTGCGTCGACGAGGATCTCAACCGCGTCTGGGCCGACGAAGTGCTGTTCGGCCCGCGCGACAGCCTAGAGCTGCGCCGCGCCCGGGAGCTGCGGCCCTTCGTCGATGCCGCCGACAGCCTGCTCGACATCCACTCGATGGGCGAGCCCTGCGCGCCGCTGATGGTGTGCGGCACGGTCGACAAAAACGCGGCCTACTCGCGCCGACTGGGCGTGCCCGAGGTGCTGCTCATCGACACCGGCCACCCGGCCGGCCTGCGCATGGTGGAGCGCGGGGCCTTCAGCGATCCGGCCTCGGCGCGCCATGCCGTGCTCATCGAGTGCGGGCAGCACTGGGAGCGTGCCGCGGCCGACGTGGCCATCGACGCGCTGGTGCGCTTCCTGGGCCTCGAAGGCCTGGCCGACGACGCCTGGGTGGCGGCCCACGTGCGCCAGCCGCGCCCGGCCCGCCAGCGCCTGGTGCGCGTGACCGAGGCCGTGGTGGCCCGCAGCGCGGCGTTCCGCTTCCTGATGCCCACCGAAGGCCTGGGCGTGGTGCCGAAGGCCGGCACGCCGCTGGCCCAGGACGGCGAGCACGTCTGGACGACGCCCTACGACGACTGCGTGCTGGTGATGCCCGGCACGCACAACCTGCAGCCCGGTGGTACGGCGGTGCGGCTGGGCCGCTACGACGCCTGAGTCAGCTCGGCCAGCAGCGCCAGCACCGTGGCCGCGGTGAGCGCGGGCTGCTCCATCGGCACGAGGTGCGAGCCGTCGATCCAGCGGATGCGCCCGTGCGTCAGCGCGCGGGTGGTGGCCAGGCCGACGGTGCGGCCCTCGGCTGAGCGCGTGCCGGCCACGTAGGCCACCGGACAGCCCACCGGGTGGCGCGCCAGCGTGGCCGCCAGGTTGTGCGGCAGCGTGTTGTAGAAGCGCGTCTCCACCTCGCGGCGGAAGGCTAGGCGCACGCCGGTGCCGGACGCGTCGTCGGGGTCGGGCTCGGTGCCGGCGGCTACGTAGTCGGCCAGCACCGCCGGGTCCCAGACGGCGAAGGCGCGCTTGGACTGGAAGTGCGCCAGCGCTGCAGCCGCCGAGGGCCAGCGCTCGCGCCGGCGCACTGACACGCGCCCCGGGCTCACGCGCCGTATGGCGCCGGTGAGCTTGAGCACGTGCACGCTGTGCGCCTTCCAGCCGCCGAGCACCGGCGAGTCCAGCAGCACGATGGCCCGTGCCAGCCCGGGCCGGCGCGACGCCGCCAGCAGGCTGAGGTAGCCGCCGAGCGAGTGGCCGACCAGGCACACGCGCTCTCGCGGCGCCTGCTCGTCGATGAAGGCCAGCAACTCGTCGCGCACGCGCGGCCAGCTGCTGGTGACGGGGAAGCGCGCGTCGTGGCCGAACTTCGGCAGCGCCAGCACGCGCCAGCCGGCGGCGCGCCAGGCGTCGAACAGCACGCGGTAGGTGCCGGCCGGAAACCCGTTGGCGTGGCTGAAGACGATCGTTCGCGGGTGGGTCAGGGACATCAGTCAGAGCAGGGCGACCCTGGCGCGGATCCGGCTTCGCCGGTCCGCTGCCAGAGCCCCCGCGGGGGGTGGCGAGGACGCGAAGCGCCCGCAGCCTGGGGGCCTGTGTTCAGACGATCCGCTCGCCGGGGTTCGTGATCTTGCGCATCGGCTCGTAGCGCGGGCTGCCGGTCATCAGCGGGTGGGCGGCGTCGCCGCCGTCCCAGCGCGGATCGTCGATGCCCTCGAACACCTCGCGCAGCCGCTGGCCCCAGGTCTCGTGGATCATGCGGAAGTACGGGTTGTGCTCGTCGATGCACACGTGCTCGTCGCTGCGGAAACGGCCCTCGCGGTAGACCAGCAGGTCCAGCGGCAGGCCGACGCTGAGGTTGCTCTTGAGGGTGCTGTCCATGCTGACGAGCGCGCACTTGGCGGCCTCGTCCAGTTTCGTGGCCGGCGTCAGCACGCGGTCGAGGATGGGCTTGCCGTACTTGCTTTCGCCCACCTGGAAGAAGCAGGTCTCGCGCGTGGCCTCGATGAAGTTGCCGGCGCTGTAGACGAGGAAGAGGCGCATCGCCTCGCCCTTGATCTGGCCGCCGAAGATCATGCTGGCGTTGAAGTCCACGCCCGCGGCCTTGAGCGACGGGCCGTCCTGGCTGTAGACGCGGCGCACGGCGCTGCCCAGCACGCGGGTGGCGTCGAACATGCTCTTCGCGTTCCAGATGGTGATCGGTTCGTCGTCCCCATTGGGCACCTTCTCCACCTGCAGCACCTCGCGGATGCTCTGGCTGATGCTCAGGTTGCCGGCCGACAGCATGACCATGAAGCGCTCGCCCGGCTGCTCGTAGATCATCATCTTGCGGAAGGTGCTGATCGCGTCGAGGCCCGCGTTGGTGCGCGAGTCCGACAGGAACACGAGGCCGGCGTTGAGCCGGATGCCGACGCAGTAGGTCATGGCGGGTGGGCGCCGGGGCGCAGGGTTCGCTGTGGAAGACCGCGGAGGTTAGCAGGGCCGCCGCGCGCGCCTGCCGGCCGCTGCGGCTGAGGCTACAGTCGCGCCCCATCCGCCCGCCGTGCAGCGGGCTCCAGGGAGGCGCCACGCCATGATCGATCGCCGTCAACTCCTTGCAGGCAGCGCCGCAGGCCTGGCCCTGGCCTCGGCCACGCCGGCGCGGGCCGCAACCGCCCCCGCCATCGCGCCCGAGGCCCCGAAGGCCGCGAAGGTGCCCAAGCTCATCACGCAGCTCGGCCGCACGCGCAGCGACGAATACCAGTGGATGAAGGACGACGCCTGGCAGAAGGTGCTGCGCGAGCCCGCCGCGCTGCGCGCCGACATCCGCGAGCACCTGCTGCGCGAGAACGCGTACCACGACGCCCTCATGGCCGACACGAAGGCGCTGCAGGAGCGCATCTACCAGGAGATGAAGGGCCGCATCAAGGAAGACGACGACTCGGTGCCCGTGCCCGACGGCGCGTACGCCTACTTCACCCGCTATGCCAAGGGCGCCCAGCACCCCGTGTACGCGCGCACGCCGCGCAAGGGCGGCCCGGCGCAGGTGCTGCTGGACGTCGAGGCGCTGTCGCGCGGCAAGACCTTCTACGAGGTCGGCGAGACCGCGCATTCGCCCGATCACCGGCTCTTCGCCTACGCCGAGGACGACACGGGCGCGGGCTCCTACCGGCTGCGGGTGAAGGACATCGCCACCGGCCGGCTCGTGGGCCAGCCCATCGAGAAGGCGTCGGACAGCTTCGTGTTCTCGCCCGACAGCCGCTACCTCTTCTGGACGCTGCAGGACGGCAACCAGCGCCCGGTGAAGGTGATGCGCCGGCCGGCGCGCGGCGGCGCCGACGAGGTGGTCTACGAAGAGAAGGACCCGGGCATGTTCCTGTGGGTCGGCACGACGTCGAGCCGCCAGTTCATCCTCATCGGCGTGGGCAACCAGGAGACGCGCGAGTACCACGTCATCGCGGCCTCCGAGCCGACGGCCTCGCCCCGGGTGTTTGCCGTTCGCCGCAAGGGCGAGCTCTACACGCCCGTCGACTTCGACGGCGCCTGGCACGTGCTCACCAACGCGGACGGCGCGGTCGACTTCAAGGTCGTGCGGGCGGCGCACGGCGCCACCGAGCGCGCCGGCTGGAAGGAGGTCGTGCCGCACCAGCCGGGCCGCTACATCGAGGGCCTGGCGGCGCTGAAGAACCACCTGATCCGGCTGGAGCGCGCCAACGCGCTGCCGCGCATCGCCATCCGCGACCGCGCCGGCCAGGAACACCTGATCGAGCAGGACGAGGCGGCCTACGCGCTGGCGCTGTCCGAAGGCCACGAGTTCGACACCACGGTGATGCGCTACGTGTACCAGTCGCCGACGACGCCGCGCCAGTGGATCGACTACGACGTCGGCACGAAGAAGCGCACGCTGCGCAAGACGCAGCAGGTGCCCTCGGGCCACGATGCCACGCGCTACGTGGCCGAGCGCTTCTTCATCAAGGCCCGCGACGGCGCGGAGGTGCCGGTCACGACGCTGCGGCTGAAGTCGACCGCCCGGAACAGCGGCGCGCCCGTGATGCTGTACGGCTACGGGTCGTACGGGTCGGGCATGGAGGCCACGTTCAGCACGACGCGGCTCAGCCTCGTCGACCGCGGCTGGGTGTGGGCGATCGCGCACGTGCGCGGCGGCGACGAGAAGGGCCGCGGCTGGTTCGAGGACGGGCGCAAGAAGAAGAAGGTCAACACATTCACCGACTTCATCGCCGTGGCCGAGGGGCTGGTGGCGCGCGGCGACGCCCAGCGGGGGCGCATCGTCAGCTACGGCGGCTCGGCCGGCGGACTGCTGGTGGGCGCGGTGGCGAACATGGCGCCTGACGGCCTGTTCGCCGGGCACATCGCGCAAGTGCCCTTCGTCGACCTGATCAACACCATGAGCGACACGAGCCTGCCACTCACGCCGCCGGAGTGGCCCGAGTGGGGCAACCCGCTGGAGAGCGCCGACGACTACGACACGATGTGGGCCTACTCGCCCTACGACCAGGTCGCGGACAAGCCGTATCCACCGATCTTCGCCTACGGCGGCCTCACCGACAGCCGCGTCACCTACTGGGAGCCGGCCAAGTGGATCGCCCGCATGCGCGACCGCGCGCCCAAGGGCGGCCCGTACCTGCTGAACATCAACATGGACGCCGGCCACGGCGGCGCATCGGGCCGCTTCAACCAGCTCAAGGAACTGGCGCGCGACTTCGCGGCGGCACTGAAGATCGTCGGCGACAAGTCGGCCGGCGCGCCGCTGAAGCCGTAGTTCAGCTCGCGGCCGGGTGGGCGCGCGAGACGATGAGCCCGGCCTGCAGGTACAGCCCGTTCAGCAGCCGCGAGGCGCGCTCGCGGTTCATGCCGGGCCAGCGGGCGATGTCGTCGAGCGCGGCGGTCTCGCGCTGCAGCCGCTCGACGGCCTGGGCCAGCGCGTCAGCCAGGCGCAGGGCGCCCAGGTCGGTGGTCGGCGCGATGCGGTAGGCCGCGGGGCCGACGATCTCGGGCAGCAGCTCGGCGCGTGCGCCGCGCAGCGCCAGCGCCCACAGCACCGGCCCCAGCGGCGTGGCCGGCTGGTTGTCGGTGGTGGTGACGGGGCCGGCGGGCTCGACCTGCAGCACGCGCAGCGTCGGCCAGTTCAGCGAATCCCAGGCGCCGGCCGGCAGCGGCGCGCGCACCAGCCGCTCGCGCGGGCGGACGGTCAGCGGCAGCAGGTGGTCGCCGTGTTCCACCATCAGCCGCAGGGCGCGGTTGTGGCGCACCGAGGCGGCGAGCACCTCGACCAGCTCCAGCCCTTCGCCAGCCTTGGCGCGGGCCTCGAAGCGCTGCAGATCCTTCAGCAGCAGCGGGTCCAGCGACGACAGGCGCGTGGCGCCGGCCAGCGTGTCGGTGCCCAGCGGCTGGGTGCGCTGCTGGCGGCGGAAGTCGCTCGAGCGCGGCAGCAGCGTCGGGATGGCAGCGCTGTCGGGGGGCATGCGGGGCGGCTCGGGCAGCAGGGGGCGGGTGGCGGCAAACACCCCGAGATTGGACCCCAGCCCACGGCTCGCGCCGGTGTTTCAGCGGTGACCGGATGTGTGTGGAACCGTGCCCGCCAGCCGCTTGCGCAGCGCCGCCAGCCTTTGCCAGAAGCGCGGCTCGTCGGCGCTGGCGAAGTTCACGCGCATCAGGCTCGTCGGCCGCGGCGTGGCGTGGAACAGCGTGCCCGGCGCGGTCAGCCAGCCTTCGTCGAGCAGCGGCTGCGCCAGCGACTCGGTGTCGCAGCCCACGTCCACCCAGCCGAACAGGCCCGCCGGCGGCGCCACGAAGCGGCAGCCGGCGGCCTCGGCCAGGCGAACGGTTCTTGTGCGCGCGGCATCGAGCCGCTCCACCAGCCGCTCGGCATGGCGGCGCAGCAGGCCCTGCGCCAGGCAGTCGGCCACCGCGGCCTCCAGCGGGCCGGGGCTGGTGAGCGTGGCCAGCAGCTTGGCGTCGGTGACGCGGTCCACCAGCGCCGGCGGCAGCGCCGCGAAACCCACGCGCCACTGCGGCGCCAGCACCTTGGAGAAGCCGCTGACGGCGACGGTGCGCTTGAGCCCGTCGAGCTGCGCCAGTCGCGTGGCGTGCGGGCTGGCCAGCCAGGCGTAGGTGTCGTCCTCGACGATGACGAGGTCGTGCGCCTCGGCCAGGCGCAGCACCTGGTGGGCCTGTGCCGGTGTCAGGCTGTGGCCGGTGGGGTTGTGCAGCACCGACACCGTCACATAAAGGCGCGGCCGGTGCGCCTTCAGCAGCTGCTCCATCGCCACGAGATCAGGCCCGTCGGCCGTGCGTGGCACCGGCACCAGGCGCATGCCGGCGCGCGCCAGGCGGGCGAACTCCACGGCCCAGCCGGGCTCGTCGACCAGCACCGCGTCGCCCGGCTGCAGCAGCGCGCGCGAGACGATGTCCAGCGCGTGCGTGGCGCCCACCGTGGTGACGATCTGCCCCGGCGCGGCGGCGATGCCCAGGTCCGCGAGCCGGCGCGACAGCGCCTCGCGCAGCGTGGCGTCGCCCGCGGGGTGGCCGTAGTCGAGCCAGCCTTCCGGGTGGCGGCACACACGCCGCAGCGCCCGCTGCAGCAGCGGCGCGTCCAGCCAGGCCGTGGGCAGCGTGCCCATGCCCGGCGCGGGCCGGCCCTGCGGCGCCTGGAACATGCTGCGGATCAGCGCCGTGGCGTCCACGGGCGGCGGCAGCGGCTGCGCGGCGGCCGGCGCGGCGCGGCGGGCCGGCTCGGCGACGGCCTCGCGCACGAAGAAGCCGCGCTGCGGCCGCGCCACCACCAGGCCGCGGGCCTGCAGCAGGTCGTACGCGCCGACCACCGTGCTGGGGCTCACGCCGTGGCGCGTGGCCGCGTCGCGCACCGAGGGCAGCCGCGCGCCCGGAGCCAGCAGGCGCTGCTCGATGCGCTCGGCCAGGCGCGCCGCCAGCTGCTCGGCGAGGCCGGCGCGTGCGCCATGCCGCGCGCGGGTGAGCGTGATCTGTGTGGCCGTGGTCATCGATACAGTTCGTGGGCTGTGCCGCAAAGTGTACTGGCACTGTATTGATGCCGGCGGCTAGACTGCGGCCGACCATGACCTTGCCCATGCCCTGGCCCGAACTCGCGGCGCTGCTGATCTTTGCCACCGCGATGGCCTTCACGCCCGGGCCCAACACCACGCTGGCCGCGGCGCTGGCAGCAAACCGGGGGCTGGGCCACGCGATGCGCTTCGTCTGCGCGGTGCCGGTGGGCTGGGGGCTGCTGCTGGTGGGCTCCGCGCTCGGCCTCGGCGCGCTGCTGGCGGCCGCGCCCGTGCTGCGCGGCGTGCTCAAGGCCGCGGGCCTGGCCTACATGCTGTGGCTCGCCTGGAAGCTGGCGCGCAGCGCCACGCTGGGCCAGGCCGATCCGAGCCGCTTCGATGTGGGCTTCGGCCAGGGCGTGCTGCTGCAGTTCGTCAACCTCAAGGCCTGGATGAACGCGCTGCTCATCAGCGCCGGCTGGATCACCGTGGCCGACCCGCCCTGGGCGCGCCTGGCGCTGGTGCTGCCGCTGATGATGGCCTACGGCTTTGCCAGCAACTTCACCTACGCGCTCGTGGGCCACGCGTTGCGCGGCTGGCTGTCGCAGGGCACGCGGCTCGCGTGGTTCAACCGCACGCTCGCGGCCGTGCTCGTGGCCACCGCGGGCTGGATGGCCACGCTGTGACGACATCGACACCCACGCCAACGGACGCCACCCGCGGCCTGCTGCTCGGCGCCCTCGGCGTGGCGATGTTCGCGATGACGCTGCCGATGACGCGCCTGGCCGTGGGCGATGTGAGCGCACCGCAGCTGCCGCCGGCCTTCGTGACCGCCGGCCGCGCCGCCGTGGCCGGGCTGCTGAGCCTGCTGTACCTGTGGGCCGTGCGCGCGCCGCGGCCGGCGCGGCGGCACGCGCCGGCGTTGCTGGTCAGCGGCCTGGGCACGGTGGTGGGTTTTCCGCTGTGCCTGGCGATGGCGCTGCGCGAGGTGGAGGCCATGCACGCGGCGGTCGTCAGCGGCACCATCCCGCTGGCCACCGCGCTGGTGGCGGCGTGGTCGCTGCGCCAGCGGCCCTCGGCCGGGTTCTGGGCCTGCGCGCTGGCCGGCTTCTCGATCGTGCTGGCCTTCGCGGCCTGGCAAGGCGGCGGGCGGCTGGTGGCGGCCGATGCCTGGCTGCTGGGCGCCGTGCTGTCCACGGCCTTCGGCTACGTGGCCGGCGCGCGCGTGTCGACCGAGATGCC
This sequence comes from Rubrivivax sp., assembly GCA_027483705.1. Lineage (GTDB taxonomy): Bacteria > Pseudomonadota > Gammaproteobacteria > Burkholderiales > Burkholderiaceae_C > Rubrivivax. The sequence goes on along the minus strand of JAIXTY010000196.1, from coordinate 7,781 downwards.
CGCGGCCCACGTGATCGGCTGGATCCTCGTGTGCAGCCTGCCGTTCACCGTGCCGGCGGCGCTGTGGCTGTGGCCGGCCGACGCCGCGCCCGTGCGGCCCTCGGCCTGGCTGGGCTTTGCCTACGTGAGCGTGTTCTCGATGTGGCTGGGCTTCTTCGCCTGGTACCGCGGCCTGGCGCTGGGTGGCGTGGTGCGCGTGAGCCAGGTGCAGTTGCTTCAGCCGTTTTTGGCGCTGCTGTTCGCGGTGCCGGTGCTGGGCGAGCCGCTGGACGGCCTGGCCGTGGTGTGTGCGCTGGCGGTCATCGCCATCGTGTTCGTGAGCCGGCGCATGCCGGTGCAGGGAAGGGCAGGACGATGAAGACCCTGGGTGTGCTCGGCGGCATGAGCTGGGAGAGCACCGCCGTCTACTACCGCTTGATCAACCAGGCCGTGGCCGCGCGCCGCGGCGGCTTGCACAGCGCGCCGCTGGTGCTGGCCAGCGTCGACTTCGAGACCATCGCCGCGCGCCAGCGCGAGGCCGACTGGCCCGGCGCTGCCGCGCTGCTGGGCCGCGCCGCGGGCGGCCTGCGCGCCGCCGGCGCCGAGGCGCTGCTGATCGCCACGAACACTATGCACAAGGTCGGCGACGAGGTCGCGGCGCAGGCCGGCCTGCCGCTGCTGCACATCGCCGACGCCACCGCCGCGGCGCTGCGTGCCGCCGGCGTCAAGCGCGCCGCGTTCCTGGGCACGCGCTTCTCGATGGAAGACCGCGCCATCGTCATCGACCGGCTCGAACGCCACGGCGCGCCCATCCTCGTGCCCGAGACCGACGACCGCGCGCTGATGCACCGCGTGATCTTCGAGGAGCTGTGCCGCGGCATCGTGCGCGACGACACACGCGCCGCCATCGCCGCGCTGATCGCCCGCCAGGCCGCGCGTGGCGCCGACGCCGTGGTGCTGGGCTGCACCGAGATCGGCCTGCTGATCGACGAACGCTCGAGCCCCTTGCCCTGTTTCGACACCACGGCGCTGCACGCCGCCGCCGCCGTGGACTGGATGATGGAGACGACATGACGACCGCGATGAGCCTGAACTGGACCCTGGCGCGCCGCGCCGACCGCCTGAATCCGAGCACGATCCGCGAGCTGCTGAAGCTGACCGAGCGCCCCGGCATCATCAGCCTGGCCGGCGGGTTGCCGAGCGCCGACACGTTTCCGGTGGCCGAGCTGCGCCAGGCCTGCGAGGCCGTGCTCACGACGGCCCCGCGCGAGGCGCTGCAGTACGCGGCGAGCGAAGGCTTCGGCCCGCTGCGCGAGTGGGTGGCGGCCGAGCTCGAATCGCAGGGCCTGAAGGCCGATCCGGCGCGTGTGCTCATCACCAGCGGCTCGCAGCAGGGCCTCGATCTCGTCGGCAAGGTGCTGCTCGACCCCGGCAGCGCGGTGGCGGTGGAGTCGCCCACCTACCTGGGCGCGCTGCAGGCCTTTGCGCCCTACGAGCCGGTGTTCACCTCGCTGGCGGGCGACGACGAAGGCCCGCTGCCGGCGGTGCTGGCGGCCGCCCGCGGCGCGCGCTTCGCCTACCTGCTGCCCAGCTTCCAGAACCCCACCGGCCGCTGCCTGAGCGCGCCGCGGCGCCAGGCGCTGGCCGCCGCGGCGCTGCAGGCCGGCCTGCCGGTGGTGGAAGACAACCCCTACGGCGAGCTCTGGTACGACGCGCCGCCGCCGCCGCCCATTGCGGCCGGGCTGGGCGATCAGGCGCTGGTGCTGGGCTCGTTCTCCAAGGTGCTGGCGCCGGGGCTGCGCCTGGGCTACCTGCTGGCGCCGGCGGCGCTGTATCCCAAGCTGCTGCAGGCCAAGCAGGCCGCCGACCTGCACACGCCCACCTTCAACCAGCGGCTGGTGCACCACGTGCTGTCCACCGGCATGCTGCCGGCCCACGTGGCCGCCACCCGCGCGCGCTACCGCGTGCAGCGCGATGCCATGGCCGCGGCGCTGCAGGCGCACATGCCCCACCAGGGGCCTGGCGGTGTGCGCTGGCAGGTGCCGCAGGGCGGCATGTTCTTCTGGCTGACGCTGCCCGAAGGCATGGACGCCACCGCGCTGCTGCCCCAGGCCGTGGCCGCGGGCGTGGCCTTCGTGCCGGGCAGCACCTTCTTCCCCGAGGGCGGGCACGGCAACACGCTGCGGCTGAGCTTCGTCACTGTGCCGCCCGATCGCATCGAAGCCGGCATCGCCGCCCTGGCCGGCGTGCTGCGCACCGCCTGACGAGGAGCCCGACATGCCACGACGCTTTCACCAGCTCGACGTCTTCAGCGCGCAGCCGCTGAAGGGCAATCCCCTCGCCGTGGTGCACGACGCCGCCGGCCTGGACGAGTCCGCGATGGCCGCCTTCGCGCGCTGGACCAACCTCTCCGAGACCACCTTCCTGCTGCCGCCCACCGAGCCCACGGCCGACTACCGCGTGCGCATCTTCACGCCCGGTGGCGAGCTGCCGTTTGCCGGCCACCCCACGCTCGGCAGCTGCGCCGCGTGGCTGGCTGCCGGTGGCGTGCCCAAGCAGGGCGGCACGGTGGTGCAGGAGTGCGGCGTGGGGCTCGTGCGCATCCGCCGCGACGGTGCCCGGCTGGCCTTTGCCGCGCCGCCGCTCAAGCGCACCGGGCCGCTGGACGAGCCGCTGCTCGAGCGCATCGCCGCCGGCCTGGGCCTGCCGCGCGAAGCGATCGTGCAGCACCAGTGGGTCGACAACGGCCCCGGCTGGTGCGCCGTGATGCTGCGCAGCGCCGCCGAGGTGCTGGCGGTGAAGCCCGACTGGGCGCTGCTGGGCCCGGTGAAGCTGGGCCTCGTCGGCCCGCAGCCCGCCGGCGCCGACACGCAGTTCGAAGTGCGCGCCTTCGTGCCGACGCTGGGCGTGCCCGAAGACCCCGTCACCGGCAGCCTGAATGCGGGCCTGGCGCAGTGGCTCATCGGCGCCGGCCTGGCGCCACGCACCTACGTGGCCGCGCAGGGCGCCGCGCTGGGCCGCGCCGGCCGCGTGCACGTGCAGCACGACGGCAGCGACTGCTGGATCGGCGGCGAGGTGGCCTTCTGCATCGAGGGGCAGGTGACGCTGCCCTCGACAATGGCTGCATGAGCAACCGACTCGATCACCTCGTCGTGGCCGCCGCCAGCCTGGAGCAGGGCGTGGCCTGGTGCGAGGCCACGCTGGGCATCACCCCCGGCCCCGGCGGCATGCACGCCACGATGGGCACGCACAACCGCCTGGCGCTGATCAGCACCGAGGCCTTCCCGGACAGCTACCTCGAGATCATCGCCATCGACCCTGAATCGTCGAAGTCGGCGCCGCCGCCGACTCGCCCGCGCTGGTTCGGCCTCGACGAGCCCGCGCTGCGAGAGCGCGTGGCCGAGCGGCCGCGCCTGGTGACGGCGGTCGTGCGCACGCCGCTGGTGGAGATGCACCGCTGGGGCCTCATCAACGTCGGCCTGCACCCGGGCGAGCCCATCGCCTTCGAGCGCGCCTCGCCGGCCGGGCCGCTGGCCTGGCGGCTGCTGGTGCGCGACGACGGCGCGCTGCTGCACCGCGGCGCGCTGCCCACGCTGATCGAGTGGAAGGGCGACCGCCACCCGGCACAGGCCATGGCGCCGTCGGGCCTGGCGCTGCAGTCGCTGCGGCTGGCGGGCATCCCGAAGCGGGCGCAGGACGTACTCAAGCTGCGCGGCATCGAGGTGAGTGCCGACCCCGACGGGCCGGCGCTTGCCGCCAGCTTGACCACACCACGAGGGTTGGTACGGCTGACCAGCGACGACTGATCGCGACAATCCGCGGCTTCGATCTGCACCCGCCCGAGGCCCGGGCCGACGCCATGAAGCCCTTTCGTCGCACCCTGGTTCCCATCGCCGCCGCTGTGCTCGCGCTGGTGATGGCCGCACCGGCCCTCGCGCTCGATCTCGACGTCGACGACGAACTCGACAGCGACACCCAGCCCGCCGCCGCGCCGGCCGGCGGTGGCGCCGCCGCCGCGACCGACCCGCGCTACGTCTGGGACCTGTCCACGATCTTCAAGGACGATGCCGCCTGGGAGGCCGAGCGCCAGGCGCTGCTGGCCGAGGTGCCCAGGCTGACGGCGCTGCGCGAGGGCTTCGGCCGCGACGCCGCCAGCCTGCGCGCGGGGCTCGACCGCCTGTCGGCCATCAACCAGCGCGCACGCCGCTTCTTCACCTACGCCAGCGCGCTGGCCAGCACCGACAACCGAAACCCGCGCCATCAGGAGCGCAGCGGCCAGGCGCGCGCCGTGTGGGGCCAGATCGGCAGCGCCACCGCCTGGGTGGACGGCGCACTGCGCGACATCGGCCCGGTGCGCATCGAGGCCTACCTGAAGGCCGAGCCCGGCCTGGCGAAGCACCGCGTGCGGCTGCAGGAGGTGCAGCGACTGGCGCGCCACCAGCTCACGCCCGAGGCCGAGACGGCGCTGGCCGCGATGTCGCCCGCGATGAGCGCCACGACGCAGATCCGCACGCTGCTCGTCACCACCGACATCGAATGGCCGACGATCACCGTCGACGGGCAACCCGTGAAGGTGGACAACATCGGCTACCAGCGCCTGCGCGCCCACCCCGACCGCGCCGTTCGCCAGCAGGCCTTCGACGCCTTCTTCAAGACCTACGCGCGCTTCCAGGGCAGCCTGGGCGCGGCGCTGGCGCAGCGCGTGGATGCCGGCGTGGCGAACGCGCGGCTGCGCCAGTACCCCAGCGCCGTGGCGGCCAGCCTGGCCGCGAACGACATCCCCGAGAGCGTGTACCGCACGCTGGTGGCCGAGACCAACAAGGCCCTGCCCACGCTGCACCGCTACCTCAAGCTGCGCCAGCGCCTGCTGAAGCTGCCCGACCTGGCCTACCACGACGTCTACCCCGACATCGTGACCGCACCGCGGCGCTACAGCCCCGAAGACGCCGCCGAGCTGACGCTGGCCGCCGTGGCGCCGCTGGGCGCGCCGTACCAGAAGCAGCTGCGCGAGGCGCTGGCCGCGCGCACCATGCACGTGTACCCGGCGCCGGGCAAGAGCTCGGGCGCCTACCAGAGCGGCGTGTACGGGCAGGTGCCGCTGATCTTCCTGAACCACCAGGACACGTTCGACAGCGTCAGCACCTACGCCCACGAATGGGGCCACGGCATGCACACGCTGCAGGCCAACGGCGCGCAGCCTTTCGAGACCGCCAGCTACCCGCTCTTCCTGGCCGAGATCGCCGCCTTCACGCACGAGCTGCTGCTGGCTGATCACGTGAAGAAGACCGCCAAGACGCGCGAGGAGCGCGTCTTCTACCTGGGCGAGGCCATCGAGCGCATCCGCGGCGCCTTCTTCCGCCAGGCCATGTTCGCCGAGTTCGAGCTGGCCACGCACGACGCCGTGCAGCGCGGCGAGGCGCTCAGCGGCACGCGCATGACGCGCCAGTTCTGCGATCTGCTGCGCAAGTACCACGGGGCGGATGCCGGCGTGATGCGCATCGACCCGAGCGTGTGCACCGAGTGGGCCTTCATCCCGCACTTCCACCGGCCGTTCTACGTGTACCAGTACGCCACCAGCATGGCGGCGGCGACGCACTTCACGCAGCAGCTGCTCACCGGCAACCCGGCAGCGCGCGACACCTACGTGGGCCTGCTGCGCTCGGGTGGCTCGCGCCACCCGGTGCCGCTGCTCAAGGATGCCGGCCTCGACATGAACAGCCCCGCGCCCTACCAGGCGCTGGTGCGCCACATGGAGCGGCTGATGGACGAGCTGGAGTCGCTGCTGCCGGCGGCCCCGGCGAACCCGGCCTGAAGCGGCAATCGTTCACCAGCCGTTGAAGCGGCCCCAGGTGTCGACGCCGCCATCCCGGCCGAGCACGGCATAACGGTCGAACTGCGCTGCCGTGGCGCAGGCGTGGTTGGGCAGCACACGCAGCCGCGTGCCCACCGGCAGCTGGGCGGCCAGGGTGGCGTCAGACGCGCCGTCGTCACGCGTCACGATGCCGTGCTCCTGGTTGGCGGCGCTCACGCGCAGGCCGGGCAGCGGCGTGCCGGCTTCGTCGCACACGAGGCCGTAGCCACAGTCGCCGGCGCCGAGGTCGCGGCTCATCGCCATCCAGCCGGCATCGACCAGCACCCAGCCCTTGTCGCGCTGGTGGCCGATGACGGTGGTGAGCACGCTGAGCGCGATGTCGTCGGTGATGCACACGCCCAGGCCGCGCATCACGAGGTCGTGGAAGGCATACACGCCGGCACGCAGCTCGGTCACGCCCTCGAGGTGCTGCGCGAAGGTGGCCGTGGGCGTGCTGCCGACGCTGACCTCGGGGCAGGCGAAGCCGGCCGCACGCAGCGCCGTGGCGGCGGCCACGCAGCGGGCGCGCTCCTGCTCGGCCATCGCCACCAGCTCGGCGGTGCCGCGGCAGGCATAGCTGGCGCCGCAGTGCGTCATCACGCCCACCAGGTGCGCGCCGCCTTCGACCAGCGTGCGCGCCACCGCAGGCAGGGCCGGCGCATCCGGGGCCAGGCCGGCGCGGTGGCCGTCGGTGTCGATCTCGATCATCACGTCGAAGCGGTGGCCGTGGGTGCGGCCGTGGGCCACCAGCGCCTCGGCGGCATCGATGGAGTCCAGGATCACGGTCAGCCGGCAGCCGCGTTCTCGCAGGGCCTGCACCGCGGGCAGCTTGGTCGGCACGATGCCCACGGCGTAGAGGATGTCGGCCACCCCCAGCGCGAAGAAGGCCTCGGCCTCCTTCAGCGTGCTGACGGTGATGCCGGCGGCGCCGGCCGCCAACTGGCGCTGCACCACCGGGCCGCACTTGGTGGTCTTCACATGCGGCCGCAGGCGCACGCCCAGGGCCCGGGCACGCGCCTGCATCGCGGCGATGTTGCGGTCGAGTCGGGCTACGTCCAGCAGCGCGGACGGCGTGGGCAGGTCGGCAAGGCTCATGCAGGGCATCGTAGCGGGGCGGCGCCGTCGCGGGCATGATCGCCGCCATGGACCTGCCCTCGCACCAGCTCAGCATGACCGTGCTGATGACGCCCGACATGGCCAACTTCAGCGGCAAGGTGCACGGCGGCACCATCCTGAAGCTGCTCGACCAGGTGGCCTACGCCTGCGCCAGCCGCTACAGCGGGTGCTACGTCGTCACGCTGTCGGTGGACCAGGTGATGTTCCGCCAGCCCATCAACGTCGGCGAGCTGGTCACGTTCCTGGCCACCGTCAATGCCACCGGGCGCAGCTCGATGGAGGTGGGCATCAAGGTGGTGGCCGAAGACATCCGCCAGCAGGTGGTGCGCCACGCCAACAGCTGCTTCTTCACGATGGTGGCGGTGGGCGACGACGGCAAGCCCGTGCCGGTGCCGCCGCGCGTGCCCGTCACGCCCGACGAGCATCGCCGCCACGCGGCGGCGCAGGTGCGGCGCGAGTTGCGCCAGCAGATGGCCGAGCGGCAGGCGGAGCTTCGCAAGCCAGCGGCCTGAGCCGCCAGCCTGGCGCTCAGGCCGCGACGGTCTCGGCCTTCGGGGCTGCCGCCACGGTTTCGCCGCCGCTGCGCATCATGAAGTCGAACGCGCCCAGCGCGGCCTTGGCGCCGTCGCCGGCGGCGATGACGATCTGCTTGAAGGGCACCGTGGTCGCGTCACCCGCCGCAAACACGCCCGGCAGGCTGGTGGCGCCCTTGGCGTCGACCTCGATCTCGCCATAGCGGCTGAGCGCCAGCGTGCCCTTGAGCCACTCGGTGTTGGGCACGAGGCCGATCTGCACGAAGACGCCCTCGAGCTCGATGGTGTGCACGATGCCGGTG
>JAIXTY010000204.1 GCA_027483705.1 Rubrivivax sp. | reverse complement strand
GGGTGCTGGGTGGCCTGCGCCTGGCCACCGGCAGCGCCACCGACCGCGTCTCCACCAACCAGACGCTGGGGCAGAACTTCAACAAGGTCAGCCTGCTGGTCGACCAGGCCTACATCCGCCTGTCGCCGGTGGAGTGGGCCACGGCCACCGCCGGCCGCATGCCCAACCCCTGGTTCAGCACCGACCTCGTCTGGAACGAAAGCCTGGCCTTCGAAGGCCTGGCGCTCAACCTGCGCCGGCCCGCCGCGCCCAACGCGAGCTGGCTGCCGTTTGCGACGGTGGGCTACTTCCCGGTGCGCGAGTCCGCGCCGCCGCGGCGCGGCCGTGGCCTCATCGGCGCGCAGGTCGGCGTGCAGTGGGAGGCCAGCGAGCAGACGCGCCTGCGCCTGGGCCTGGCGCGCTACCGCTTCCGCTACTTCGAGGGCCAGATCGACGGCGACTACAGCGCCGTCACCGGCCCCGGCGCGAGCTACGGCCAGTACGAGTACGAGGCCGGGCTGCGCCAGCGCGGCAACACGCTGTTCCTGACGAACAACCCGCTGGAGATCGCGGCCGGGCTGACGCTGGACCGTGCGCGGTGGGGCCTGGCCTCGCGCTTCGAGCCCTGGACGCTGACGATGGCGGCGCAGTGGTCGCACTTCGCGCCGGTGTTCATCGGCCTGACGGGCGAAGTGGTGCGCAACGACGGCTACGACCGCAGCGAGATCGCGCAGCGCACCGGCGGCCTCTACCTGGACGACGCCCGGGTCTTCGGCGTCGGCGCGCGGCTGACCGTCGGTGCCCAGGACGTGCGCAACCGCGGCGACTGGCAGGCCGTGCTGGTCTACCGCTGGCTGGGCAGCGACGCGGTGCCCGATGCCTTCGTCGACAGCGACATCGGCCTGGGCGGCACCAACGTGCGCGGCCTGTCGATCGGGATGAACCTCGGCCTGGCGCGAGACACGGCCGTGGCCGCTCGCTGGATCAGCGGCCGCACCATCAGCAGCCCGACGGTGCGCAACGGCCTGGGCGATCGCTTCGCGGTCGACAGCCTGCAGGTGGACCTGAATGTGCGCTACTGAGACCCATCGCGCACAGCCCTGGCGCAGCCGAGGTGCGGCCGTGCTGCTGGGCGGCCTCGTGCTCTCGCTCGGCGTCGCGGCGCAGCAGCCCTCGCGCGAGCAGGAACAGATCCGCCGCCTGCGCCAACAGGTGCAGCAGCTGCAGGCCGAGCTCGCCACGTCGCAGCAGGCCGCGCAGGCCGCGCGCGCCGACGCCGACAAGCGCGCCGGCCAGGCACAGGCCGAGGCCCAGCGCGCGCGCCGCAGTGCGAGCGGCTCCGCCGAGCGCCTGAAGGAGCTGGACGAGCGCGTGCAGGCACTCACCGGCGAACGCGATGCCCTGCAGGGCCAGCTGACGGCGGCGCAGGGCGAGCTCGAAAGCACCCGCACCGCGCTGGCGCGGGCGCGGGCGCAGTCGGGTGCCGACACGCTGCGGGTCGAGCGGCGCGAAGCCGAACTGGCGACGCTGCAGCAGCGCTTCACGGGCCAGAACACGGCGCTCGAGCTGTGCGCGCGTCACAACCAGGCACTCCGCACGGTGTCGCTGGAACTGCTCGATCGCTGGCAACGGACCGACTGGCGCGACGTGGTCGCCGCGCGCGAGCCCTTCGTGCAGTCAGCCCGCGTGCGCATCGAGAACCTCGTGCAGGGGTACGAGGAGCAGATCGACCGGGCCTCGCTGGCCACGCCCTCTGCGGGTTCAGCGGGTGCAGCGGCCACGCCGCCGCGACGGCCATGACCAGGACACCGTGGCGCCTGGGCGCGGCTGCCTGTCTGCTCATGGCCGGCACGGCGCAGGCCGACATCGGCGACGGCGACCCGGCCTTGCGCCCGCTGCAGCGGGCGGTGCAGCCTCCGGCCGCACGCAGCGGCGCCCCCGACCCCGTGGCCTGGGAGCGGCAGACCCGTGCCCCCGACCGGCTGGGGCCGCCGCCAGTGCGCACCATCGACCGGGCCCTGTTGGACGATCTGCGCAGCGGCCGCTGGGCCGACGCCATGCAGCGCGTGAAGACCGGCGCCGCGGTGAACGCGCTCGATGCGCAGGGCCGCCATCCGGTGGCGCTGGCCGCCGCCGCCGGCCAGGACGAGCTGCTGCGCGAGATGCTGCGCCGCGGCGCCGAACTCGATCGCCTGGGCGACGACGGCTTCACGCCGCTCGGCGCGGCCGCCTGGCGCGGCCACCGCAGCACCGTGCGCCTGCTCGTGCGCGCCGGCGCGGACGCCGCCGCCTGGGGCCACAACGGCCAGCCACCGCTGCACCTGGCCGCGCTGGCGGGGCAGGCCGCATTGGTGCGCGACCTGCTCGCGCTGGGCGTGCCCATCGAGCAGCTGAACCGCGCCCGCGAAAGCGCACTCGACGTCGCCGCGGCGGCCAGCCAGGACGCGGTGATGGACCTCCTCATTCAAGGGGGAGCCGACATGACCAGGGCTGGGCGGCGATGAGTCACCGGATGGTCCGAACCGCTCATGTCCAGGCGCCTGGCGCGGTGGCGAATCGACGCAGTGTCACGTCATCCTCCCGATCGCTGGCGCGGGTGGTTACGCATTCGCTCCCTTCGGACTACGGCGCATCGAATCGGGGCGTTCGGCTGCAACCCACGCTTCCTAGCATGCGCTGCGAGATGGTGATGCCCATCCACCGAGTGATCTTCAACTGAACCCGGACGAGGAGAGATTCCATGAGCTACAAGATTCGCGCGCTGGCCCTGGCGGCGGCGGCGCTCGCCAGCGGCGCTTCGCACGCGGCCCTGGACAACGTGACCACCGGCAACGGCTCGCTGATGTTCGTGGCCATCGACAACGACGCCAACATCCAGGTCGTCATCGACCTGGGCCTGAACGTCAACCAGTTCGTCACCGGCACCAGCTTCACCAGCGGCCTGAGCGCACCGGTGACCTGGAACTTCTCGACGAACACCACCTCGCTGTCCACCACGGGCAACGACTGGTCGGCCGCCTACGAGGCCTTCAAGGCCGGGCAGACGGACAACAACTTCCAGTGGGCCGTGATCGGCGGCGACAACGTCAGCGGCGGCACCTCGCCCGACCCGACCCGCAACCGCAGTGTGTACGCCACCGGCAACATCACGCTGGACCAGATGCTGGCCGCCACGACCGCCGCGCCGGTGTCCAACGCCCTGGGCAACATGCAGAACTTCACTGCGTCGGTGATCGCCTCGGGCGGCACGCTGACCAGCGCCAACAACGGCTCGGCCACGCAGACGGCCTCCAACGGCGTCGGCTACCTGGCTGACCCCGCCGGCATGGGCGCCAACGCCGGCGGCTGGCTGACCTGGAACTACCTGCTGTCGAACGGCGAGACCTCGTCGTTCCAGCGCGTGTGGCAGCGGGTCGCGAACCCCGAGTTCGAGCAGTTCGGCAGCCCGACCACGACCGACAACCTGTCGGCGGCGCCGATCGGCTTCACCTTCGACATCGCCACCAACACGCTGATCCTGGCCCCGGTTCCGGAGCCCGGCACCTACGCGATGCTGCTGGCCGGCCTGGCCGCCGTGGGCTTCATGGCCCGCCGCCGCCGCGCCTAAACCCCGCCCTCACCTCGCCACCCCATCCCCGGGCCCGGCCCGGGGTGTGGGCGAAGCCTTGCCGACACTTCCTTGGAGATTGACATGCGAATCACCCCGATCGCCTTTGCCGCTGCCGCGCTGTGCGCCGCCGCCACCGCCTCTGCCGCCCCCAACGCCAACCGCATCGCGCTGAGCGCCGGTGCCTCGGCCATCCAGGGCAACATCACCCTGGCCGTGCGCAGCCTGTGCACCGCCGCCGGCGGCGTGCCCACCACGTTCGCCTCGGGCAACTTCACGACCGTCGTGTGCGCCACCGCCGCCACCGGCGCGCTGACCGCGGGCACCTACGTGAGCACGGCCAATGCCGGCTTCCAGAACTTCCAGGGCCTGCCCTTCGCCGAGATCCGCTTCAACGTGTCGAACGGCTCGTTCGGCAGCGTGCAGATCCTCAACGGCACCGCCTTCACGTTCCGTGACCCGGGCACCGGCACCAACATCGCGCCCCCGGCCGGCGCCGTGGTGATCGGCGGCGTGAGCGACGTCGAGACGAACCGCTTCCCGAGCTCGGTCGTCGGCACCAACACGCTGTTCACCAACGTCAAGCTGGGCGCCGCGCAGACCTTCGGCGTTGCCGTGTCGAACGCGCTCTACACCAAGATGTTCGACGCGCAGAAGGCCGCCGGCCTGCTGCCCGCGAGCTGCACCGTCAACGACACGGCCCTGAGCTATTGCATCCCGAACATCGCCAAGGCGCAGTTCGCCACCATCATGGCGAACAACGAGTTCAACGCCGCCTACAGCAACGGCGTCGGCTTCCTGACGGGCGTCGCCGGTGACAACGGCCTCGAACTGCGCTACGCGCGCCGCGTCGACACCTCGGGCACGCAGTCGGCCGCCCAGAACTACTTCCTGGGCCTGCCCTGCTCGCTGAGCCCGGCGTCCGTCGTGCCCGAGCCGACCGGCAACGACGAGGTCTTCGTGCCCCCGTTCACCGGCGCGCTGGACCTGAAGGATGCGCTGATCGGCGCCATCCGCGTGCTGGCCGCCGGCGGCACGGGCGACGTGCGCAACGAGCTGAACGTCGTGGGCAACTTCACCATCGGCGTGATGTCCGGCGAAAACAACCAGAGCGGCACCAACTGGCGCTGGCTGCGCGTGGACGGCGCCCCGATCGGCGAGAACGCCGTCCCGGGCACGGCCGGCAACACCAACACCAACACGATGCAGAACGGCTCGTACAGCTTCTTCTACGAGCTCACCTACACGGCCAACAACGCCACGAACCTGGGCTACTGGGCGACGATCTCCAACGCCGTCAAGACCATCGCGGCGCCGGTCGGCCTGGTGAACCAGTCGGTGCTCGACACCAAGTTCAGCAAGGGCGGCCTGACCTGCTCGGTCAGCACCTCGAACTGACGCTGCCGGTTCCCTCCCGGGCCTGGTGCCCGGGAGAGCCGACCACCGCACGCCCGCTTCATGCGGGCTTTTTGCCATGTCGCCCGACACCCGGCCCCGCATGACCGACCACTCGCCTGCCGCCACCAACCCGCGCCCACGCTACCCGCGCCTGCTGAGCCGGGCGCTGGCGATGCTCGCCGTGCTCACGCTGGGCACCTCGGCGGCCCTGGCGCAGACGACGGCCGAGGCCCAGGACCCGCGCTTCGACATCCTGGAGTACGTGGTCGAGGGCGACACACTGCTCGGCGCGGCCGGCATCGAGCGCGCGGTCTACCCCTTCCTCGGCCCCGGCCGGCGCGCAGCCGATGCCGAAGGCGCGCGGCGCGCGCTGCAGCAGGCCTACCAGGCCGCCGGCTACCTGAGCGTGAGCGTGCTGCTGCCGCCGCAGAACGTCGAAGGCGGCGTCGTGCGGCTGCAGGTGCAGCAGGCCGTGGTCGACCGGCTCAAGGTCACCGGCGCCGAGCACTTCCTGCCGAGCCAGGTGCGCGAGGGCCTGCCCAGCCTGGCACCCGGCCGCGTGCCGCAGTTCAGCGAGCTGCAGCAGGAACTCAGCCGTCTCGCCGCGGCCGCACCGGACCGCCAGATCACGCCGCTGCTGGCCGCCGGCACGCGGCCCGGCACGCTCGACGTGGAGTTGAAGGTCGAGGACCGCCGCCCCGTGCACGGCGCCGTCGAGCTCAACACCAAGCAGTCGGCCAACACCGAGCGCGGCCGCCTGGAGGCCGGCGTCAGTTACGACAACCTGTTCCAGCGCCAGCACACGATCGCCGCCAACTGGTTCGTCTCGCCCACGCGCCCCACGCAGGCCAACATCCTGTCGCTGCTGTACGCGCTGCCGCTGGGCGGCCCGGGCGACCGACTGACGCTGGCCACGACCGTCTCGGACAGCGACACGCCCACGCCGCTGGGCGGGCTGACCGTCTCGCGCGGCGACACCTGGCGGCTGCGCTGGCGCGACACCCTGGGCGCACCCGACGGCATCCGCCACGCGCTGACCTGGGGCTTCACGCGGCGACACCTGCGCGACCGCAACGTCGATGTCGCCGGCTTCAGCATCGAGCCCCCGTCGCTGGTCTACCCGACCTTCCACCTCGACTACGAGCTCGAGTTCAGCGCGGCGACGCCGGGCCGCCAGACCCGCCTGACGGCCGGCCTCACCACCAGCCTGCCGGGCCTGAGCGCCCGCGAGGTCGACTGCTTCGGCCGCCGGCTGGACCAGTTCGAGTGCAAGCGCGCGGCCTCGTCGGCGCGCTTCCAGGTGGTCGGCCTGAGCGCCGAGCACCGCGAGCCGCTGACACGCGGCGTCGACGGCTGGCTCGTGCTGCTGCAGGCCCAGGGCCAGTTCTCCGACACGCCGCTGCCCGGCTCCGAGCAGGTGGTCTATGGCGGCCAGGACAGCGTGCGCGGCTACCTCGAGGGCGAGCAGGCCGGCGACATCGGCCTGGCGCTGCGGGCCGAGCTGTGGACACCGCGCTGGGCCTGGCGCAGCGACCTGGGCCTGCGCGGCCTGGGCTTCGTTGACCGCGCCGGCCTGCGCCGCCTGTATGCGCTGCCGAGCGAAGCCGTGACGGCCAACCTGGGCAGCCTGGGCCTGGCGCTGCGCATGGACTCGCGCATCGGGCTCGGCGCCTCGCTGCAGTGGGCCTGGCTCACGCCCGATGGCAGCCGCCCGGGCAATCGGCAGCGCTGGGACCTGTCGGTGCGGCAGAGCTTCTGAGCGGCCGAGCCGAACGGCTGGTCCGAACGGCCCACGCCCGCGAACCAGCCGACACCCGCGCTGACCATCATCCCGCATCCACTCCCGCCGCGCCTGCCGCCGCCATGAACCAGGGCCTGCACCGACTCGTGTTCGACACCCGACGTGGCATGCGCGTGGCCGTGTTCGAGGGCGGCCGCCGCCGTTCGCGCGCGGCCTCGGGCCGGCGCCACGCGCTGGCGACGGCGGTGCTGGCGCTGCTCGGCACGGCGGGCTCCGCACCGCCCGCGGCGCTGGCACAGACGCGGCCGCCGGTGGTGTTTGCCGGCGGCGCGCCCGCGCCAACGAACCCCCGCGCCGCGCTGCCGCAGCCCTACGGCACACAGCTCAAGGCCGACGGCGTGACGCGTGTGAACGACCCCGCGTTGCGCAGCTTCGTGGCCAACCCGGCGCACCGCGACCGCGTGCGCTGGACCGTCTCGCCCGATGGCCGCTCGGCCGTGCTGGACCAGGGTGATGTCGACCGTGTGATCCTCAACTGGGACAGCTTCGACATCGGCGCCGGCCGCAGCGTCGAGTTCCGCCAGAACCCCGACCCGACGCGCTACGTGTCGGCGCTGAACCGGGTGTGGAGCCTCGACCCGACGCTGATCCTCGGTTCGCTGAAGGCCAACCGCGAGCTGATCCTCGTCAACGCCAACGGCGTGTACTTCGGCCGCGGCGCGCAGGTCGACACCGGCAAGTTCGTCGCCTCCAGCCTGGGCATCGCCGACGCCGTGTTCGAGCAGGGCCTGCGCAACGTGCGCGACGGCAGCGCCGTGTTCACCACCGCCGGCACCGACCACCTGCCCACCGCGCTCGACAGCGCGGTCACCATCGAGGCCGGCGCCGAAATCCGCAGCGCCGCGGGCGGCGACGTGCTGCTGATCGCACCGCGGGTGGCCAACCAGGGCCGCATCGACACGCCGCAGGGCCAGGCCGTGCTCGCCGCCGGCGACCGCGTCTACCTGATGAGCTCGTCGGACCCGGCGCAGCGCGGCCTCATCGTCGCCGTCGATCCCGTGCGCCTGCCTGGGGCCGGCGCCGCGCCCGACCCCACTCTGGGCATCGTCGAGAACACCGCCTCGGGCCGCTTCGACACGGCCGGTCTGGCGCAGAAGATCAACGAGATCCGCGCCGACAGCGGCACGGTCAACCTCGTGGGCCTGCTGGTGCGCCAGGCCGGGCAGATCAACGCCACCACCGCCGTGAAGGGCGCCAACGGCTCGATCCAGCTGCAGGCCATGGACGCCACCGTGCGCCTGGTGGGCGGCCCCGAGGCCACCACGCCGACCAGCCAGCGCGGCCTCGTCGTCGAGGCCGGCGCCAGCGCCCGCGTGTCGGCCAGCGGCGGCACGGTCGAGCTGGCCCCGGGCAGCGAAACACGCGTCACGCCCAGCACCAGCGGCGCCACGCAGCTGGCTGCCGAAGTGTTCAACCCCTCGATCGTGCGCATCGAGGGCGAGTCGGTGCGCGTCGCCGCCGGCGCGCGCGTCGAGGCCCCGGGTGGGCGCATCGAGCTGCTCGCGGCGAGCAACCGCGCGACGAGCCCGCTGTTCAACGCGGCCGCCACCTTCAGCGCCGCCATCGACGGCAGCCACGTGCTCGTGGAACCCGGCGCCCGCCTGTCGACCGCGGGCCTGCGCGACGTGGCCGTGGACGGCAGCCGCTTCCAGGGCTCGCAGCGCCTGTTCCGCATCGAGCTGGCCGACGCACCGGTGCAGCGCGATGGCCCGCTGTACCGCCAGGAGGTGTTCTTCGACACCCGCGATGCCGCCCGCATCGGCGTGGCCAACGTCACCGGCGCCACGGCGTCGACGGGCTTCACCGCCGCCGAGAAGTCCACCACCGGCGGCACGCTGCGGCTGGAGTCGCAGGGTGCGATGCTGATCGGCCAGGAGGCGCTGCTCGACGTCTCGGGCGGCTCGATCAGCGTCTCGGCGGCCACGCTGCAGACCTCGCAGCTGGCCGCCGGTGGCGGCGTGGTGGCGTTCAGCGCGGCCAGCGCCGGCTCGCGCTACGACGCGCTGCTCTCGGACACGCGGCGCACGCCGGTGCCAGCCTACCGCGAAGGCGCCGATGGCGGCCAGCTGGTCCTCAACGCGCGCCGGTTGGCGCTGGCCGGCCAGGTCGAGGGCGAAGTGCTGCTGGGCGAGCGCCAGCGCGAGGGCACCTCGGCCCTGCCACGCCCGGCCGCGCTCACCATCGGCCGCTTCGTCGGCGGCGGGCAGTACCTCGCGGGCCTCACGCTGCAGGCCGGTGCCGTGCCGCCGCTGGATCCGGCGCTGCTGCGCGCGCCGTCGGCAGACGCATTCGCCGCGCTGCCCGCCGACACGCCGCTGTCGCTGCAGGCCGTGGCCGCCGGCGGCTTCGGCGCGCTGAACCTGCGCGCCACGCAGATCACCCAGCCCGCCACCGGCACGCTCGATCTCGGCCTCGCCGGGCAGCTGGACCTGCTGGCCGCGCGCCTGTCGCTCGACGGCGTGTTCACCGCGCCGGGCGGCAGCATCAGCCTCGTCACCAACCAGGCCGATGCG
Source organism: Rubrivivax sp. (assembly GCA_027483705.1). Taxonomy (GTDB): domain Bacteria; phylum Pseudomonadota; class Gammaproteobacteria; order Burkholderiales; family Burkholderiaceae_C; genus Rubrivivax. The sequence continues at coordinate 55,337 of JAIXTY010000204.1, read as the reverse complement.
CTGGCCGGCGACGCGGGGCTCGGCGACATCCGCCTGTCGGCGGCGACGCGCCTGGACACCGCAGGCCTGTGGACCAACGACACCGCCGCGGCCGCGTCGGCCACGCGTGCGCCGCTGCGCCTGGACGGCGGCCGCGTCAGCGTCACGGCCGCCCGCAACCTGCTCGCCGAACCCGGCGCCGAACTCGACGTGTCGGGCGGCGCCCGGCTGTCGGCCACGGGCTCGCTCAGCACGGGCCGCGCAGGCTCGATCCAGCTCGCTTCAGGGCGGCTGGACGCGCAGGCCACCCGGCTGCAGATCGACGGCGTCCGGCTCGCCGGCTTCGACTTCGGCAGTGGCGGCCGGCTGACGCTGGGCACGCCGGGCGCGTGGGTGGCCGCGGCCGGGCAGTCCGCGCCCGCGGGCTTTGCCGGTGTCCACCTCAGCCCCGAGTTCTTCTCCGCCGGCGGCTTCGGCAGCATCACGCTCGGCGCCTTCGGCGACATCGTCGTGGCCGCCGGCACGCAGCTGGCGCCGACGCTGTCGTCGTGGCTCGTGTCGCCGGGCTACCGGCGGGCCGCCAGCGGCCGCATGCGCCCCGAGGTGGCGACGGCCCAGCCGGTGGACGAGGCGCTGGCCGACCGCCAGCCGGTGAACCTGTCGATGACGGCCAGCCGCTCGCTGAACCCCGAGTTCGGCTCGGCCACCGGGCGGCTGCAGGTCGAGCGCGGCGCGGCGATCACGCTGGAGGCCGGCGCGACGCTGGCCCTGTCGGCCACGGGCCAGCTGGAGATCGGCACGCGCGGCGGTGTCGAGGGCCAGGCGGCGCGGCTCGAGGTGCCCGGCGGCACCATCCGCCTGGGCCTCACCGGCAACCGCGGTGCGCGGGCCGACGATGTCGGCCGCGATCCGGTGGGCTTCATCCCCGGCCAGGCCACCTGGATCGGCGCCGACGCGGTGCTGTCGGTCTCGGGCACGGCCGAGCTGCGGCTCGACCGCAGCAGCCCGACCTTCACCACCTTCGGCGCGCCGGCTGCAGACGAAGGGCCGCGCCAGACCGGCCGCGTGCTGGGCGGCGGCAGCATCGAGATCACCAACGACCGCGGTTATGTCGTGCTCGAACGCGGCTCGCGCCTCGAGCTCGACGGCGCCGCGGCCGCGCTGCAGCCGCGCGGCGCCGCCGGCCCGCTGGTGGTGGCGCAGCCGCCGGGGCGCCTGTCGGTGGCCAGCCCGGAAGGCATCGTGCTCGAAGGCACGGTGTCGGCCCGCGTGCCGCGCAGCGCCGATGGCATGCCGCTCACCTCGGGCGGCAGCCTCACGGTGGCTCTGGGCGTGGGCGGGGTGCTGCCGCTGTCGGCGAGCACGAGCCCCTTCCCCACCACGCCCCGGGAGATCCGGCTCGGCGATGCGCCGCCGGCCGCGACCGGCGCGCGCGTCCGACCCGGCGACGACCTGTTCGCGGCCTACGGCAACGGCCTGGCCCGCGTCGACATCGGCTGGCTCGAGGCCGCCGGTTTCGACACGCTGCGGTTCGGGGCCGGTGACCGCATCGTGTTCGATGGTTCGATGGCGCTGCGGCCGGCCGTCGGCCTGGTGTTCGACAGCCCCGTGCTCGCGGCATCGCCGGGCGCCGACGTCAGCCTCTCGGCCCGCAGCATCGCGCTGGGCGATCGGGTCCTGGTGCGCACCGCCGAGCCGGCATCGGACCAGGCGCTGCCCGACACCAGCGCCGACCAGGGCACCCGGCTCAGCCTTCAGGCGCGCACCATCGAGGTCGTCGGGCGATCGGCGCTGCAGGGTTTCTCGAGCGTGCATCTCGATGCCGGCGGGTCGCCCGAGGGCGAGGTGCGCTTCAGCGCCGTCGAGCCGGTGCAGCAGCGGGCGCGAAGCCGCTCCGAAGACCACCTGCGCTTTGCCGGCGAACTGCGCGTGACGGCCGGGCAGGTGTTTGCCACCACCACGGCCGACTTCACGCTGCAGGGCCTGCCGGCCCTGTCGGCCGACGACCCGGGCAGCCGCGTCGTGCTGCGCACGGCCGCGGGCGGCGCGGCACCGACGACGCCGCTGTCGGCCTTCGGCCGCCTGGCCATCAGCGCCACCGACATCGACCAGGGTGGCGTGCTGCGCCAGCCCTTCGGCCGCATCGAGCTCGACGCCGCGCGCACGCTGACGCTGGGCAGCGGCAGCATCACCAGCGTCAGCGGGGCCGGCCAGACCCTGCTGTACGGCACCACGGAAAACCTGACGCAGTGGCTGCAGCCGCTGTTCAACAACAACCCGCGCACGACGCTGCCGGTCGACAAGTCGATCGTGTTGTCGGGCGCCACGATCGGCACCTCGCCGAGCGCGGTGGTGGACGCGGCCGGCGGCGGCCGCATCCTGGCCTCGGAATTCTTCGCGGGCGTGGGCGGCAGCGCCGACGTGTTCGACAGCGCCGGGCTGTTCGCCGTGCTGCCCGACTTCGGCCGGCGAGCCCCGGTCTCGCTGGGCGGCGGCATCACGGGCCTGGACGCCATCGGCCGCGAGTTCGTCGTCAGCACGCCCGGTGCGGAGCTGCCGCCGGGCGCCTACACGGTGCTGCCGGCCCGCCTGGCCTTGCTGGGTGGCACCCTGCCGAAGGGCGCGTTCCTGGTGCGCCGGGCGACGGACCAGGGTTCTGCGCTGCTGGGCGCACCCCGACTCCAGGACGACGGCTCGGTGGTCGTGAGCGGCACCCTGCGCGACGCGGGCTCGATCGGCGCCGGCACGCCGGGCGAACGCTTCGTGATCGAGTCGCCGTCGGTGTTCAGCCAGCGCAGCGACGTGCGCCTGACCGACGCGGGGCAGCTGCTGGTCCGTCGCGCCGAGGTGGCCGATGCAGCGCGCCCGACCGTGCCGCTGGACGGCGGTGCCATCCGCGTCGAGGCCCGCGGCAGCGAACGCTCGATCTGGCAATCGGAGTTCCGCGCCGGCGCTGCAGGCGGACGTGCCGGCACGCTGGACATCGCCGCCACCCGGCTGGCCCTGCTCGACGACCCGGTGGGCACGCCCCCCGGCACGCTGGGCGTGGGCGCGGCGACGCTGTCGCGCAGCGGCGCGGGCAGCGTGCTCGTCGGCGGCCAGCGCGGCGAGGCGCCCGCCGCGGGTGACGAGCCGGTGTCCACGATCGATGCCCGCGGCACCACGGCCCTCACGGTGGCGCTAGACCCCGGCAGGCCGCTGCGCGTCGAGGAGCTGATCCTCGCGTCGTCCGGCACGCTCGACATCCGGTCGGGCAGCCGCCTCGAGGCCATCGGCACCGGCACCCTGGGCGCCCGCACGCTTGGCCTGGTGGGCGACGGCGCGCTGGCCGTCGTGTCGGCCAACCCGGTGGCGAGCCTGCGAACCGCCGCCGCCGGCACGCAGGGCGTGCTGGAGATCCAGGCCGGCGTCGAGCTGCGGGCACCGCGCGTGGTGCTCGACGCCAGCGCGGACCTGCGCCTGCCGCAGGACCTGCGCCTGGAGACCGCGTCGCTGGAGCTCGGTGCGCCGCGCCTGGCCGTCGGCCAGCCGGCCACGCCCATCGACCCCGACGCGGTGCCCCGCACCACGGTGCTGGCCGGGGCGCTGCTCAACTCGGTGCGCCGTGCCGACGACCTCACGCTGCGCAGCAGCTCGAGCCTGGACTTCCACGGCGTGCAGGACTGGGCGCAGCGCGCTTCGCCGGACGCGCAACCGTCCCAGGTGCGTGAACGGCTGGTGCTGGATGCGCCGACGATCCGCGGCGTGGACGGGCGCAGCACCGCGGGCGATGCGGTGCCGGCGCGCACCGACATCGCTGCGCGTGAGCTCGTGCTGCGCAACTCGCGGGGCGGGGCCGGCACCGCCCCTGCGGCCGGCACCGGCGAGCTGACGCTGCAGGCGCTGCCGCGCACGAGCTACGGCCACACGGGCGGCCTGACCGTCGGCCCCGGCACGGTGCAGCTGGGCTTCGACCAGGCACGCCTGCTGTCGCTCGGCGACCTCGTGCTCGACGGGACCGGTGGGCTGAGCGCGCAGGCCGATCTCACGCTGCTCGGTGCCCGGCTGACGGCCACCACCGCGGCCCGCCACACACTGGCCGCGGACGCCGGCACGCTGCGCCTGGGCAGCCTGGCGCTCGCACGCACGCTGGGCGAGCGAGTGGGCCAGGGTGCCGAGCTCGGCATCACGGCGCGACACGTGGTGCAGGACGGCCGCCTCGAGCTGCCGTCGGGTGGGCTGTCGATCGACGCCGCCGGCAGCGCGGCGGACACGGCCGCCGTGCGCTTTGGCGACGGCTCCAGCACCTCGGTGGCCGGCTTCTCGGTGGCCTCGCCGTCGGGCTTCGAGGTGGACGGCGCGGCGGGTCGCATCGCCGTGACCGCGCGCAGCGGCGCCATCGAACTGCTGGGCCGCATCGACGCCAGTGTCGGCCTGCGCGCCGACGGGCGGCCCGGCGAAGGCGACGCCGGCTCGATCGAGCTGCGTGCAGCCGGCGCGGGCGGCGCGCTCGTGCTGGAGGCCGGCGGCCGCAGCGGCACGCTGCAGGCGCGTGGCGGCCGCCGGGACGATGACCGCGGCGGCACGCTGCGCCTGGACGTGCAGCGCCTGGACGACAGCGCGGCGCTGCTGGCCACGCTGGCCACCGGCGGCATCGACCACGAGCTGGACCTGCGCGTGCGCAGCGGCGACCTCACGCTGGCCGCCCCGGTGCAGGCCGAACGGCTGCGCGTGGCGGCCGACGGCGGCACGCTGCGGCTGACGGCGCCGGTCGACGCCCGCGCGGGTTCGGGCGGCGTGGTGCAGCTCGCCGCGCGCGACGACGTGGTGCTGGGTGCCGGCGCCCGCATCGACGCCCGCTCGACGAGCCCCGGGGCCTCGGGTGGCGATGTGCTGCTGGCCGCGACCACCGGCCGTGTGCGCGTGGCGCCGGACGCGACGATCGACACCCGCGGCGACGACGCGGACGACGGCCGCATCGTGCTGCGCGCCCCACGCACGGCCGACGCCGCCGCACTGGGCGTGGACCGCCTGACGCCCGCCAACCTGCAGGCCGCCGAGATCAGCCTCGAGGCCGTGCGCGTGTACCGCACGGTGGGCAGTGGCGGCGCCACCCGTGACATCACCGCCATCACCACCGGCAACAGCAGCGGCAGCAACCTCGGCCAGGCGAGCGTGCAGGCCGACAGCGCGGCCTTCATGGCCGGCGCCACCGGTGCGCTGGATGCACTGGGCATCGACACGGCCGATCGCGCTCGCTTCGCCCTGCGGGCCGGCGTCGAGGTGCAGGCCACCGGCTCGCTGACGCTGAACGGCGACTGGGCGCTGCAGACGGCGCGCCCGGGTGGCGAGGCCGGCATGCTCACGCTGCGGGCGGCCGGCGACCTGCTGCTCAACGGCTCGATCAGCGATGGCTTTGCGGGCACCACGCTGGCGGCGGCACTGTCGCCGGCCGGCCGGGCCTGGTCGTACCGGCTGGTCGCGGGGGCCGACCTGTCGGGCGCCCATCCCCTGACCGTGTCGCCCGGCGCCCCGGGCACGCTCACGGTATCGGCAGGCCGGCTGGTGCGCACCGGCGCCGGATCGATCGAACTCGCCGCGGCCGATGACGTGCGGCTGGCCGCCGGCAGCGGCCCGACGGCCGCCGCGGCGGTGATGGTCGCGGGCTCGCGCTGGGCGGGGCCCGAGGCCGACGCGGCCAACGCGCTCTTCGCCCGCCAGACCGCACGGCCCGCGTTCACCGTGGGCGGTGGCCGGCTCGACATCGCCGCCGGCGGCGACGTGATCGCCTCCGGGGCCACGCAGCTGGTGAACAACTGGCTCTGGCGCAGCGGCATCGTCGCCACCAGCGGTGCCGAGGCCGGCCTGTACGCGGCCTCGTCGCACCTGGGCTGGTGGCCGGAGTTCAGCCGCTTCCGGCAGTCGCTCGGCGCCTTCGGCGGCGCGTCGCTGCGGGTGCGGGCCGGCGGCGACATCGTCAACCTGCAGGCGCTGGCGCCGACCGCCGGTTGGGCCAGCAACCGCAACCCGGCCCTGGCGAGCCTGCGCACGATCGGTGGTGGCAGCGTGGACATCCAGGCCGGGGGCGACGTGCTCGGCGGCCAGTTCCTGGCCGGGCGCGGCTCGGCGCGCATCACGGCCCTGGGCAGCGTCGGCGCGCTGCTGGCCAACGAGGCGGTCGACGAGCCCATCCTGGCCCAGATGGGCGGCGCCTCGTGGCGCGTGCAGGGGCGGGAGTCGGTGGCGGTGGCGGCGAGCTTCAATCCGACCGCCGTGCCGGTGTCGGCCGCGGACGGACGCGTCACCGCCTCGAGCTTCTTCTACACCTGGGGCGACGGGGCCGCGCTGTCCTTGCGTTCCAGTGCGGGTGGCGTAGCGTATGCCGGGGCCAACACGGTCGGCACCGCGCCGCGCTTCGGCCTGAGCACGACCAACGCCACGACCTTGTTCGCCGTGATGCCGGCGTCGCTGGAACTGGTCGCGCTCGGCGGGCCTGCCGACCTGATGGGGGCCGGCTCGTCGGTGATGTTCCCGTCGGCCGAAGGCCAGCTGAGCATCTGGGCTGCCTCGTCGGTGCGGTTCGGCGCCACGTCCAGCGGCTCGCGCACCCTGGCGATGGCCGACAGCGCCCCGTCGGCGTGGCCGGACTTCTCGCGCCCGACCACCGAGCGGGGCGGTGCAGCCGTGCTCACCGGCGACGCCAGTCTGATCGATCGTCACCTGGCCGGCACGGCCGCAGGCGCCGCCATCCACGCGGCCGACCCCCAGCCGGTGCAGGTGCGGGCGGAGGGCTCGATCCTGCAGTCCGCCGAGGGCGGCTGGATCCTGCCGAAGGCCGCGGTGTTCGCGGCCGGCGACGACATCGTCAACCTCCAGCTGCGCACCCAGCACACGGGGGCCGGCGATCGCACGCAGGTGACGGCCGGGCGCAACCTCGAAGCCGGCCTGCGTGGCGTGATCGAGCTCGGCGGGCCCGGCGTGCTCGACGTGCGCGCCGGCCGCGAAGTCGACCTCGGCAGCTCACCGGGGGTGCGCACGATCGGCAACCTGAAGAACGCGGCGCTCGGCACCGACGGTGCGTCCATCCGCCTGGCGGCCGGCACCGCAGCGACTCTGGACCTGGCCGTGTTCGAGGCCACCTACCTGGCGCGCTCGGAACGAGCCGCGCAGTACCGCACGATGCTGCGCGACCAGGTGCGCCAGGCCCTGGCCGACGACTCGCTCGACGAGGCCGCCGCGCTGGCGCAGTTCCGCCGCTTCCCGGCCGATGCGCAGGTGGCACTGGCCCGCCAGGTGCTGGCGGCCGAGTTCGGCAGCCAGTACCTGGGCGAGACGCCCGTGCGCGAGGCCGATGTGCTGGCGTCGCTGCGGGAGGGCTTCGTCCGCCGGCGCGCCGACATCCTGGCGGCCGGCGAGGCCGCGCTGGCGGCGGGCCGCGCACTGGTGCTGCCTGGACGTGAGAGCCTGGCCGGTGCCGAGCTCTCGGCCTACCTGGCGCAGATCCGCGCACTCGGCTTCGAGGCCATCGAGCTCGACGGCGTCGTCGCCTCACGCACCCGCGCGCTCGAGAGCGTGCGCACCGGCTGGCGCGACGCCGTCGCGCGCAGCCTGGGCTCGACCGCCGAGGCACTGGATGCGCTGGCCGCGGCACGGCCCACCGACGCCGCGGCGACGGCCTGGCGCGAGGGCCTCGCCCGCCGCAGCGGCGAGCTGTTCGAGCGCTACCGCGAGGGCGTGCTCGAGAGCCAGACGGTGGCCACGGCCAAGAGCGCATCGGCCTTCGGGCGCGGCGTGCTGCCGGTGCGCCTGGCCCTGTTCGACGAGGTCTTCAGGCTGGCCGAACTCACCGGTGCGGGCAGCTTCGTGCCGCAGCCGGTGTGGCCGGGTGACGCGCCGGTGCTCGGCTACCGCGGCGCGCTGGAGATGACGCAGAGCGCCGTCGTCACCGAGCGCGGCGGCCGCATCAGCCTGCTCAACCCGGGCGGCGGCATCAACGTCGGCCTCAAGGTCAGCACCGACGGCGGCCCCAAGGGCGTGATCACGCTCGGCGGCGGCAACGTCTTCGGCTTCGCGAGGGACGACTTCCAGGTGAACACGCAGCGCGTGTTCGTGGTTGGCCGCGGCGACATGAACATCTGGTCGTCGAGCGGCGACATCGACAGCGGCCGCGGCGCCAACACCGCGGTCGGCGCCCCGCCGCTGGCGCCGCGGCGCTCGGTCGACGGCGTGGTGTTCGAGATCCCCGCCACCACCACCGGCAGCGGCCTCGCCATCGTGCCCGACGTGACGGGCCGCGCCTCGGGCGAGATCGGCCTGTTCCCGGCCTTCGGCGAGATCCTGGCGCTCGACGCCTTCATCCGCGCGCCCAGCATCGTGCTGGGGGCCACCGTGAAGGGCGCCGATAACCTGGGTGCGGCCAGCGTCAGCGGCGCCGCGGCCCCGGTGGCGCCGCCGCCGGCCACGGTGGCCACGCCGCCGGCCCGTTCCGAGGACGGTCGCCGGTCCACCGGCAGCGACACCGGCGCGGCCGCGGCCACGCGTGATCGCAACGCACTGCTGACGGTCGAACTGCTCGGCACCGGTGCCGCCGAACCATGCGAAGGCTTGTCGGGCCCCGCACTCGACGAATGCCGCCGCCGGCTGGCCACGGAGCCGCCGCGGCCCCGGCCCTGAGCACGCGACCCGTCGACCAAACGGTCTATGCCCACGCCGGGCAAGGGCAATCGACGTTCATGTGGCGTCCCTAGCCTGACGGGCGTTCGAAGTCGCCGGCGGCCCACGGGCCCGAGCCGGCGCCATCACCCCGCACCCGCACGCCAGGAGCCCATCGCCATGTCCAGCCGCTTCCACCCTGACAACGACGAGACCATCAACCCCTCCGGCAATGCGTCGATCCGCGATGTCATGGCCGAATTCAAGGGCCGCCGCCAGTTCCTGAAGGGCTCGCTGGGCATGGCCACGGTGGCCACGCTCGGTGGCTTTGGCGTCGAGGCGCGGGCCTATGCCGGCAGCCCCTCGCCGGGCGGCGGTGGCATCACCTTCGCCGGCGTGGCGCCCAACCTGGCGGCCACGTTCGTCGACGCCGTCAGCGTGCCCACCGGCTATACCGCGAAGACGCTGATCGGCTGGGGCGACGCGATCGGCGTCTTCGGCCCGGGTGCCACGACGAGCCACGACCACAGCGACCCGCTGCCCATCACCGCCGAGCGGCAGGCCACGACCTTCGGCCAGCACAACGACGGCATGCACTTCTTCCCGTTCCCGTCGGTGGGCATCCGGGGTGAATCCAGCGACCGCGGCCTGCTCGTCGTGAACCACGAGTACGTCGATCCGGGCCTGCACGCCAACACCGCCAGCTACGGCACGATCACCATGACCAAGGCGCTGGTCGACGCGCAGGTCGCCGCGCACGGCGTGAGCGTGATCGAGCTGCGTCGCCAGGGCGGCAACTGGGGCGTGGTGCGGCCGTCGGCCTTTGCGCGCCGCATCACCGGCGCCACGCCGATGCGCATCAGCGGCCCGGCCGCCGGCGCCGAGGCGCTGAAGACCGCCGCCGACCCGACGGGCACCTCGGTGCTGGGGACGCTGAACAACTGCGCCCACGGCTTCACGCCCTGGGGCACCTACCTGACCTGCGAAGAGAACTGGAACGGCTACTTCGGCGCCGTCGGCGCGTTCACGGCCACCCCGGCCGAGCGCCGCTACGGGCTGTCGGCCGGCGGCTTCGGCTACCGCTGGCACGAGGCCGACAACCGCTTCAACCTCAACGCCCCGGGCAACCGCAACGAGCCGAACCGCTTCGGCTGGGTGGTGGAGATCGACCCGTTCAACCCGACGGCCATGCCGGTCAAGCGCACGGGCCTGGGCCGGATCAAGCACGAGAGCTGCGCGTTCGCGGTGGCCGCCGACGGCACGATCTGCTTCTACACCGGCGACGACGAGCGCAATGACTACATGTACAAGTTCGTCTGCGCGGGCAAGTTCAACCCGCGCAACCGCGGTGCCAACCGCGACCTGCTGGACAACGGCACGCTCTACGTGGCCAAGTTCAACAGCGACGGCACGGGCACCTGGCTGCCGCTGGTCTTCGGCCAGGGTGGGTTGACGCCGGCCAACGGCTTCACGAGCCAGGCCGACGTGCTGATCCGCACGCGCCAGGCCGCCGACCGCCTGGGCGCGACGATGATGGACCGCCCGGAGTGGGTGGCGGTGCATCCGCAGACGCGTGAGGTCTACCTCACGCTGACCAACAACAACCGCCGCGGCTCGAGCCCGCCGTCGTCGAACAACCCCGACGGCAGCACCACCGCCGGTGGCGCGCGCCCGCCCGTGGACGCGGCGAACCCGCGCAACGACAACCGCTACGGCCACATCATCCGCTGGACGGAGACCGGCAACGACCCGGCCGCGACCACCTTCGCGTGGGACATCTTCGTCGAGTGCGGCGACCGCCTGAACCCGGCCGCCAACCTGAAGGGCAACATCGTCGGCGACGACCTCGGCGCCCCGGACGGCCTGTGGTTCGACAAGGACGGCCGGCTGTGGATCCAGACCGACCAGCAGGGCGACGGCCTCGGCGACTGGATCAACATCGGCGGCAACGCGATGTTCGCGGCCGATCCCGCCACGCGGCGCATCACGCGCTTCCTGACGAGCCCGCGCAACTGCGAGACCACCGGCGTCGTCTCCACGCCCGACGGCAAGACCATGTTCGTCGGCATCCAGCACCCGGGCGAGGACTGGGCCCCCGGCGCCTACACGTCGCGCAGCACCTGGCCCGACAGCGGTGTCAACGGCCCCACGACGCAGGCCACGGTGAGCAAGCCGCGCTCGGCCGTGGTCGTGATCACCAAGGACGACGGTGGCGTGATCGGCACCTGAACCCCGAAGCAGCCACCCCCACACGGAACCACTCATCATGAACAAGCATGTCTTTGCCGCGCTGCTGGCCGGCGCCATCGCGGTGCCGGCGCAGGCCGCCCTCGTCGACAACCCGGCCCTGATCCCAGCGCCGTCGGCGACCATCGACTTCGAGGCCTACGACGGCTTCGTCACCACCGGGCCGGAGGCCGTGTCGCCCGACGTGATCTTCACCGGCGACACCGACTCGGAACTCGGCGCCTTCATCGCGAACCTGGGCACGAACGGCCTGTGGGGCGCGGGGAACAAGTTCGTGGCCACCGAGTTCTTCGGCGAACTGCGCTTCACGTTCACCGGCGGCCAGCTGTCGCAGGGCGCCGGCGCCTTCGTGAACCACTACGCCGACGACGTGCTGCCGTTCGCGGTGGAGGTGTCGGCCTACGGCCAGAACAACGAGATCATCGAGACGCACCGCCTGACGATCGACACGGCCGAGGACAGCCTCAACGCCGGCCTGTTCGTGGGCATCGTGCGCCCGACGGCCGACATCCGCTCGATCAGCTTCAAGGGCGTGACCGTGCTGGACAACTTCGTCCACGCGGCCCCGGTGCCCGAGCCCGGCACGTGGGCGATGATGGCCGCCGGCGTGGCGATGATGGGCGCCCTGGCGCGCCGCCGCTCGCGCTGAGCGCACGACGGTCGGCCCGTCGAAGGCTCCGCCGATGAGGACATCGACCACGCGGCGGGCCTGGATGGGCGGGGCGGCCACCGCCGCCCTCGCGCCCACGGCCGGGCGGGCCGACACGCCGACGACCTCGACCTTCGAGGCCCAGGCCGACGCGACCGTGTTCGCCGAGCAGACGGGCGGCACCGCGTACGACAACGTCGCCGATGGCCAGGGCGGCAGCCTCTGGACCTCGGTCATCGTCGCGGGCGTGGTGCGGCGGGCGCTGCTGCGCTTCGATCTCACGGCGCTGCCGTTCGGGGCCGAGATCGTGCAGGTGCAGCTCGAGGCCTTCATGATCCGCGTGCGCGAGCCGCAGCCCCTGGCGCTGCACCGGCTCACCGCAGCCTGGTCCGAAGGGCCGGCCAACGGGGGCGACGCCGGCGTGGGCGCACCGGCCCAGGCCGGTGACTGCACGTGGTCGCACCGCCGCTGGCCCGACCAGCCCTGGGCCGCGCGCGGCGGCGACTACCTTCTCTCGGCCAGCGCCACCTCGGCGGTGGGCGCGTGGCCCGCGCCCGTGGTCTGGACCAGCACGCCGGCCCTGGTGGACGACGTGCAGCGCTGGGTCGACGACCCGGCCTCCAACCACGGCTGGCTGCTGATCGGCGCCGAGTCGGGCGCGCAGAACGCGGCGCGCCTGGCCAGCCGCCAGAACCCCACGCCCAGTGCACGGCCCCGGCTGCGCCTGACCTGGCGGCTGCCCGCGCCCGACGCGCAGGTGCCCTTGCCCGGTTGGGCCGTGGCACTGATGGGGGGTGCCCTGGCCGCCGCGCTGCTGCGCAGACGCTGATCGGGCCCGCCGTGGCCGACACGCGCCGGGAACGACTTCATGCGCTGCTGGCCGGCGGGGCTTGCTTCGTCGGCCTGTACGCCGTGTACGCCGCGTGGCCCGGTGCCTCGCGCTGGCTCATCGAGACGGCCACCGTGCGGCCCGCGGCGTGGCTGCTGGACGGGCTGGCCCCCGAGCTGCAGGCCCGGGCCCTGGGGCCCCGGCTGCTGGTGGAAGGCGGCTCGATGGAGGTGCTGCAGGGCTGCGAAGGCGCCGACCTGGCGCTGCTCGGCCTCAGCGCCGCGCTGGCCAGCCCCCTGCGCTGGCAGCGGCGCCTCATCGGCGCCCTGCTGATGCTGGCGGCGGCGTTCGTGCTGAACCAGGCGCGCCTGCAGCTGCTGCTGCAGGCGCTGCTCCACGCGCCCGAGCTGTTCGATCCGCTCCACACGCTGTGGCTGCCGCTGGGCACCGTGCTGGCGCTGGCTGCGGTGTTCGTGGTGTGGCTGGATCGCTCCCGCGTGCGCTGAGCCGGGCCTGGCGCGCGCTCGCCGTGGCCGTGCTGCTGGTCGTGCCCTGGAGCCCGGCGGGCACGGCGTCGATGCAGGCCCTGCTGCCCGCCGCCCAGGCCTGGATCACCTGGCTGGAACCGGCCTTGCGCGTGCACGCGCTGCGGCTGGTCGAGACGCAGGGGCGGTCTCGCCTGCACATGCAGGTGAGCCTGGCCCAGCCCGTCCGCGTGGGCGAGCGCGAGGTGCAGCCCCATGCCCGCGGGCGCGCCTGGGTGTCGATACCGGCCGGGCAGGCGTGGCAGGCGCCGGTGCTGCTGGCCATCGTGCTCGTGCTGTGGCCCAGCCGCCGGCCGCTGGAGCGGGCCTGGCGCGTGCTGCCGGGGCTGGCCGCGGCGCTGGTCCTGCTGGCCTTGGACACGCCACTGGTCATGCTCGCCGAGGTGCGGGCGCTGCTGCGCGATGCGCACGGGGTTCGCGACGTCGACGCGCTGGTGGCCTGGGCCGACTTCCTCAGCCATGGTGGCCGTGCCCTGATGGCGCTGGGGGCGGCTGCTCTGGTCTTGCGGGTCACCCGTCCATCCGGGCATCACCCATGATCCGTTCGGCTCAAGGTCTGCGGCACCAGCGCAACAGGCACAGGTCTTCCGATGGATCGCCCCGCACGGCGTCGCAAGAATCGCAGCGCCCGCCCGCCGGCCCCCTGGCCCGCCCCGTGCGACCCCGCTCCCGTGTTGCCCCCCAATGGCCTCGTTGACCCACCGCCTGCTGCTCGAAGCCCCGATCGGGGAAGACCGTGAACTGCCGCGCAACGGCACCTCGCTGGAGATCCCGCAGGTCTACGACGCCGTGGCGCGCGACCTGCTGCGGGAGGCCCGCGCAGGCCGTGTCCAGATCCGGCTCATGGAGCCTTCGACGGCCGAAGACGGCGTGCTGATCCGGCGGATGGTCTTCAGGCGCCTGGCCTGAGCGCTCCTCGGAGCCGCCCGCCCGAGCGGGCAGGCGGCCCCGGTGTTCAGCGCGCCAGCGGCGGCGCGTCGGTCCGTGGCGTGGTCATCGCCGAAGGCGCCAGCCGGTTGCTGCCCGCGCTCACCTCGAACGCCGTGCCGAACACGTGCACCGCGCTCGGGCTGTCGACCGTATCCACGTACCACCACTCGGCCACGGTCTTGCCGCGCGTCACGTCCAGCAGCAGGTAGCCGCGGCGCGTGAAGTCGATGTACTTGAAGTGCGGGTTGATGGCGCGCAGCCGGGCCGCGGTGCTGCCCGTCGGGTCGGGGATGGCCGGGCTCGTGATCGAGGTGGTGATGAACTCGACCGCCTGCGAGCCCTCGCCGGTGGCCGGGTTGTAGCCGCCCGCCACCACGACGGGGTTGTTGGGATCCTGCGTCAGGTCCGCCGCCCAGGAGCTGTGGATGTCGCCGGTGAGCACGACCACGTTGTCGACGGCCGGCATGGTGGCGTCGCCCTTGATCACGGCGTACAGGCGGTCGCGGGCCGGCTGGTAGCCGTCCCACTGGTCGGGGTTGAGGAAGACGCCGCCGCCGGCCGCCAGCGGCGCCGCCACGGCCTTGAGCTGCGCGAACATCACACCCTGGCCGATGAACTTCCACACCGCCGGGCTGCCCCGCAGGCGCCCGGCCAGCCAGGCCTCCTGCTCGGCGCCGAGCAGGGTGCGCGACGGGTCGGCGAAGGCCCCGGCCTGCACGAAGCCGGTGCCGAAGCCCGGGATCGGGATCGTGGCCGGCAGCTGCTGCGAGCGCGCTGACAGGCGCTCCTCGAGCATCGCCAGCTCGACGAGGTCGCCGAAGCGGAAGGCCCGCTGGTTGCGCCGCGGCTCGCGCGGGTCGGGCTGGCGCACGGGCATCCACTCGTAGTAGGCCTGCAGGCCGGCGCTCACGCGCGTGGCGTAGTCGCCCTCGGTGGCCGGCTGGTGGTTCTGCGCACCGTTGGCCCAGGTGTCGTTGGTGATCTCGTGGTCGTCCCAGATCGCGATGACCGGGTGCTGCCGGTGCATCGCCTGCGAGTCGGCGTCGCGCTTGTACTGAGCATGGCGGGCACGGTAGTCGGCCAGCGACACCATCTCGCGGGCCGGCTCCGGCGTGCGCACGCTGCCGTACTCGGCCGGGCCGTATTCGTACAGGTAGTCACCCAGGTGCAGCACGGCATCGATGTCGGCACGCTCGGCGATGCGGGCGTAGGCGTTGAAGTAGCCCGCGGCGTGGTTGGAGCAGCTCGCCACGACCAGGCGCAGCCGCTCGGTGCGGCCCTGCGGCAGGGTGCGCGTGCGGCCCACCGGGCTGGCGACGCCGCGGCTGAAGAACGCGTAGTAGTAGGTCGTGCCGGGCCGCAGGCCGTCGGCGTCGACCTTGACGGTGTAGTCCTGCTCCGGGCCGGTGCGGGCAAAGCCACGGTCGACGACGTGCCGCAGCTGCGGATCGCGGGCCACGACGTAGCGCACGAACAGCTTGCGCGGCGTGCTCGCCACCGGCGTCACCCGCGTCCACAGGATCACGCGGCGCTGCAGCGGGTCGCCGCTGGCCACGCCGTGCTCGAAGGTGACGCGCCCGCGGCCGGGGCGGTCCTCGTCCTCGTCGTCGTCGTGCGCCACCGCCAGCATCGGCGCGCCGGCCAGCGCCAGCGCCGCGCCGCCACCGCGGGTGAAGAAGCCGCGGCGCGTGGGGCCGGGCGGACGGGGTGTCTTGCGGATCGGCTGTCCCATGGAATCTCCTGGTTGGACGTGGGGTTGTGCGGACGAGTATCCGAAGCAGCCTTGACGGGCCGTGCGGCTTCACGGCGGTTTGGCTTGGTCCGTTCGGGCCGCGGGATGACACCCCGGACCGAACGGATCCCTGCGATCAGGTGGGGCCGCGGCCGATCCGGCCGGCCGGGCGATCGCGCGCGCCGTCACGCAACGGACACGCGGCCTGCCTAGATTCCCCACATCGCGTCTGGGCATTGGGAAGGTCTCCCAGCCAGGGCGCGTGAGCCCCACAACGTCCAGGAGGGACACCGCATGAACTTCACGAAGACGAGCATCGCCGCCGCGCTGGCCCTGCTCTCCGCCGGCACCGCGCTGGCCCAGGCCACCGGCCCGAGCAGCAGCGCCAGCCCCTATGTCGTGCCCACCGCGCCGTTCTGGTCGGTGACCTCGGTGCTGACCGTCGGCGACGCGGCCGACAACGGCTACCGCATGGTCGGCATCCCCGACGGCATGGGCGCCTACGCCAACGGCGACGGCACGATCACCGTGCTGCTGAACCACGAGCTCGGCGCCACGGCCGGCGTCACGCGGGCCCATGGCAACGCCGGCGCGTTCGTCTCGGAGTGGGTCATCCGCTCCAGCGACCTGCGCGTGCTCTCCGGCCGCGACCTCGCGACGCAGCACCTGGTGTGGAACGCCTCGGCCTCGTCGTACGTCAGCGCCGTCGGCCTGCGCTGGGATGCCGCCACCAACGCCTATGTGGCCAGCGCCGCGAGCGAGGCCAACAGCTTCGGCCGCCTGTGCTCGGCCGACCTGCCCGCCGCCAGCGCGTTCTACAACGCCGCGACCGGCCTGGGCACGAGCTCGCGCATCTTCATGAACGGCGAGGAAGTCGGCAACGAGGGCCGTGCCTACGGCTTCGTGGCCACCGGCTCCGACAAGGGCAAGGCCTACGAGCTGAACCGCCTGGGCAAGTTCTCGTGGGAGAACAGCGTCGCCAACCCGTACAGCGGCGACAAGACCGTCGTCATCGGCCTGGACGACAGCACGCCGGGCCAGGTGTACGTCTACACCGGCTTCAAGACCGGCAGCGGCAACGAGGTGGACCGCGCGGGCCTGACCAACGGCACGCTGCGTGGCATCAAGGTCAACGCGACGGCGGCGCAGGGTGGTGCCTCGGGCAACCTGGAGCAGGGGCAGATCAACGGCGCGTTCAGCACCGTGCTGGTCGACACCAGCGTCAACGGCGCCACGCAGCAGGCCAACGCGCGCAGCAGCGGCATCACCGAGTTCGCGCGCCCCGAAGACGGCCACTGGGCCGACGCCAACACCTTCTACTTCGTGACCACCGGCGCCACGCCGGGCACGGGTGTGGCGTCGCAGTCCGCCCGCCTGTACCGCCTGAGCTTCGCGGCCGGCGCCGGCGGCGTCGACTACGACAACGGCACGATCACGATGGTGCTCGACTCGTCGTCGCTCTCCGGCACCGACGGCGCCACGGCGCGCTCGTTCGACAACATCACCGTCACCGTCGCCGGCAAGGTGCTGATCCAGGAAGACCCGGGCAACACCAGCTACATCGCCAAGACCTGGATCTTCGACCCGGCCACCGGCAAGGCGACGCAGGTCATGGAGTCGGACCGCAGCCGCTTCATCACGGGCGCGCCGGGCTTTCTGACGCAGGACGAGGAGAGCTCGGGTGTCATCGAGATCACCGACCTGCTCAACCGCGGCGACGGCCAGCGCTACTACCTCGGCAACATGCAGGCGCACTACGGCATCCCCGGCGAACTGGTCGAGGGCGGGCAGCTGTACGTGATGGCCGTGCCGGAGCCGGGCACCTACGGCCTGATGGCCGCCGGCCTGGGCCTGGTGGGCTGGATGGCCCGCCGTCGCCGCAGCGCCCGCTGAAGCCTGAGCCCACCGCCGCGGAGGATCTGCATGAAACCCTCTTCTTCTGCGGCGGTGCTCGCCGCCCTGGTGCTGGCGTCGATGCCGGCGTGGTCGGGCGGTTACGCCGAAGGCCCTGACCTGTCCAACAACCGGCTGGCGCCCACGCCGGTGGCCCTGGACCCGGGCAGCAACGTGGTGTTCGGCACGATGGGCTACACGCTCGGCGTGCTGGACCGCGACTTCTTCGCCGTCACGGTGCCTGCCGGCACCGAGCTGCGCGCCCTGGTGCTGGGCACGCGCAGCGAGGTCGGCGGCGGCGGCTCGTTCCTGGGCTTCCAGGCCGGGCCGGTGCTGACGGTCGATCCGGACACCATCGGCAACGGCAGCGAGCTGCTCGGCTGGCACCTCTACACGAGCGCCGAGCGGGGCAGCGACATCCTGCCGGCGCTGGGCAGCGGCCCCGACAAGATCGGCTTCAGCGGCCCCTTGCCGGCCGGCGTTTACACCTTCTGGATCCAGGAGCTCGCACCGGCCTTCCCGGGTGAGCCCTACCCGCCCTTCCCGTTCGAGCTCGACTTCCAGGTGGCCGTGGTGCCCGAGCCGGCCTCGGCGGCGACGCTGCTGCTGGGCTGCTGGTGGCTCGGTCGGCGGCAGATGCGCAGCCGGCTCACGCTCGAAGGGCGATAGCAGCAGGCGGCCGAAGCCCAGCCGCGCTGCCGCGAGCGCCGCGGCTCGCGCGCGACCCTGCCCGGGCCGCCAGAATGGCGGCATGAAGACCGTCCGCGACCTGCTGAAGCCGCCTCACGTCACGGGCCGCGTCGAGGCCATCATCGTGCGCAGCGACCCGCGCCAACCGGCGCACCGCGTCGACGCCACGCAGGCCCTGGCCGGCGTCGGCCTGGCCGACGACCGCCTCGGCCAGCGCGGCGAGGCGGAGCTGTCCACACGCCAGGTCACGCTGATCCAGCACGAGCACCTGCCCGTCATCGCCGCACTGGCCGGCGTGCCGTCGGTGGACCCGGTGGCGCTGAGGCGCAACCTGGTGGTCTCGGGCATCAACCTCGTCGCCTTGAAGAACGCCCGCGTTCGCATCGGCGACGCGGTGCTGGATATCGTGGGGCCTTGCCAGCCCTGCTCCCGCATGGAGGAGGCCGTCGCGCCCGGCGGCTATGCAGCGATGCGGGGCCACGGTGGCATGACGGCCCGAGTCGCCGTGGCCGGGACGATCCGCGTGGGCGACACCGTTCGCGCGCTGCCCGACTGAGCCCGGCGATCGACCGCCGCCAGCGGCCGATGGCCCTGCCTCGGCAGGGCTCGCCCCGACCTCTTGGGCCGGGCCTCCGCTAGGATCGCCCGGCCAGGGAGGACAACCAACATGACGGTCAGGATCGCGCGCCTCGCGCTCGCAGGCTTGCTGCTGGGCGCGCTTGTGCTCGGCGGCTGTGGCGGCGGGGGCGGCGGCGAGAGCCCGCCAACCGGCCCGGCACCGCCCGCGGTGGCACCGCCGGCCACCGTGGCCTCGGCACCCACCAGCCCGGCGGCCGCGCCCGTGATCACCCTCAGCAGCGATGCCGGCGACCCCATCGGCCGCGGCGCCGACTACAACTACGACACCAGCAACGCCGCCATCCGGCTGACGGCGCGCGGCGCCCTGCTCGACGTGCAGGTCTCGGGGCGCGAGTCCTGGCGGGCGACGTTCGTGTTGCCCGGCACCGCGGCCCTGCTGGAGCCCGGCACCTACGGCGGCCTGACGCGCTACCCGTTCCAGCCCGTGGGCAGCGGTGCCATGGAATGGAGCGGCGAGGGCCGGGGCTGCAACACGATCAGCGGCACGCTGTTCATCGACTCGGTCCGCTACGAGGCCGGGCTGCTCATGGCCCTCGATCTGCGCTTCGAGCAGCGATGTGACGGCCGCAGTGCCGCGCTGCGCGGCCGCATTCGCGTCGACGCGGCCACGATGAGCACTGTCACGCCGCCGCAGAACGCCCAGCCGGCACAACCGGTCATCACGCTCACCAGCGACCCGGGCGACTACATCGGCGCGGGCGGCCGCTACGCCTACGACCGGGCCACCAGCGCCATCGAGGTGCGGGCCGAGTTCGGCCTGCTGCGCGTGCGCGTGCAGGGCGACGAAGGGTGGTCGGGTGAGTTCCTGATGCCCGACGGCCGGTCGGCCCTGGCTCCGGGCACCTACCGGTCACTCGAGCGCTTCCCGTTCCAGGCACCCGGCACGGGCGGCTTCTCGTGGTCCGGCGAGGGCCGCGGCTGCAACTCGCTCCTGGCCACGGTCACGATCCACGGCGTCGGCTACGACAGCGCCGGCGTGCTGACCACACTGGACATGAGCTTCGTGCAGCACTGCGAGGGCGGCCCGGCCGCGCTGCGCGGGCGCATCAACTGGGACGCCAGCCTGCCGGTGCCGCCCCCGGGGCCGGCCGCCAGCGCGCCGCCCGGTCTGTGGCAGGCGCCCGAGGGCGCGATGCCGGCCGCCGGCAACGCGATGTACCTCGCCAGCGACTGGGACGACTACATCGGCGACGGCTACACCTTCCGGGTGGGCGCCGGCGCGGGTGCACCCGGGACACCCGGCGACACGCGCGGCGTGGTCACGGTGAACATCAGCGAGTCCGGCGGCCTGTTCCGGCTCGGCGTCACCGGCGCCGTCAACTGGTCGGCCGAGTTCAAGGCCATGGACGGCGTGACACGCCTGCAGCCGGGTTACTACGGCATCGTGCAGCGCTACCCGTTCCACAACCCGCGGCGGGGCGGCATGAACTTCTCGATGGATTCGCGCGGGTGCAACCGGCTGGTCGGCTGGTTCATGGTCGACCGAGTCGTCTACCAGGGCGACCGTCTCACCGAGATCGACCTGCGCTTCGCGCAGTACTGCGAGGCCGGGCTGTCGGCGCTGCGCGGCCGCATCCGCTGGGGCACGGGCGGCACGACGTCGTAGTGGCGATGCCGCGGCAATGCCGCGGCGACGTCGCGGCCGAACTCACGACCAGGCGGCTTCGGCGGCCCGCGCCACCGGCCGCGCCGCGGCGGGGGAGCAGCCCGCGGTGGTCCGGCCCCCGGCGACGGCCGCGAGCTCGTCGCCCGGCGCCCAGCGCCCGCGCGTGCTGCGCGCGCAGGCCGCGAGCACCTCTGGCGCGACGATCTCGATCTCGCGGTTGCGCACCACCAGGCAGCCCCAGCGCGCGAACAGCGTCATGCCGCGGCTGATGGTCTCGTGGGCCAGGCCCAGGTAGCTGGCGATGTCGCGGCGGCTCATGGGCAGCAGCAGCCGCCGCGGCGACTGCCCGCGGGCCGCGGCGCGCACCGACTGGTGCAGCAGGAAGCGCGCGAGCCGCACCTCGGCAGCCACCGCGCTCATCAGCTCGGCCATCTCGCTGACGTGCTGCACCTGCTGGGCCAGCGCGCGGTGCAGCACGTCGTCGAAGGCGGGCACGCTGCGGCGCAGCGCGCGCAGGTCGCGCAGGGGCAGCACCCAGGCCGAGCTGTCGTCCAGCGCGATGGCGCTGCTGGCGTGCGTGGCACGGCCCAGCACCTCGCAGCCCAGCAGGTCGCCGCGGTTGGCGAAGTCCAGCACCTGCTCGTAGCCCTCGCGGTTGTTGTTGAGGATCTTGAAGTGGCCGTGGCGGCCCAGGTACAGCGCATCGGCCGGTGCGCCCTCCACGAACAGCGGCGACAGCGCCGCCACGCGCCGCGTGGCCACCGGAACCCGGGCCTCGGGCGCCTCGGTGAACTCGGGCGCCACACCCATGACGCGCATGACATCGGCACAGGTCTCGCGTTGATGGGGGGCGGCGGGGTCGCGCAGCGGAAGGTACTGCATGGGGATCTCCGTTCGGGTTGTCGTCTGCGGCGCCGGCAGGATCAGGCCGCGCACGGGCTGGCGGCAATCGGCCGCGGCCGCATCGGCGATGCACGGGTTCTGCACGGCATTCGGAAGATTCCGAACGCACGGCGCAGCCATGGCCCGTTGAGCGGGCTCAACGGGACCGCGAGGCCCCGGCCTAGGGTGTCTGACGGGCCGGCGCAACGGCACAAGGTCGTTGCGCCGTGGCCTCGACAGACTGGAGCCGAATGTGAATCCTGTTAACCGCCTGCGGGGTCCGAACCGGGCCTTGCCGCTCCTCGCCCTGGCCCTCGGGGCCCTTCTCGGTGCTGCCACTGCGGTGCCGGCCATGGCCCAGAACACCGGCGCGCCGCGCACGCGCGCCGAGGTCAAGAAGGAGACGCTCGACTTCCTCAAGACGCACCAGTGGGACGAAGCCGCCGGCCGCTGGATGCCCGAGGACAACCCGGCCAGCGGCCCCACGCAGACCCGCGCCCAGGTGCACGAGGAGCTGCACGTCTTCCTGCGCAACCACCGCTGGGATGACCGCCGCGCGCGCTGGGTGCCGCTGAATCCGCAGCGACGCCTGAGCACGCTGTCGCGCGATCGGGCGCGCGCCGAGACCGAGGCCCTGCTGCGCACCCATCACTGGGACGACAACCAGGGGGCCTGGGTGCCCGACCAGCCGCCCAAGGCCGCCAAGGCAGCGCCCAAGGCCAAGCCCTGAACGCCGACGGCGCGGCTCAGGGCCGCGCCGTCGGCTCGCCGCGCCCCGCCGGTTCAGAAGCGGTAGTGCGCGCCGAGGGTCACCAGGTCCACCGAGACCCCCTCGTCCATGAAGCGCAGGCGCAGGCGCTCGTAGTCCAGCCGCGCGACCCACTGCGACGCGAACCCGTAGCTCGCGCCCAGGCCCCAGGCGGCGCGTGTGTGGCGTTCCGAGCCCGAGGCCCTGCCGAAGGTGGACGAGCTGGCATCGAGCTTGAGGCTCGAGGACACCATGCCGACCTTGGCGAAGACGGTCACCGCCTCCAGCGGCAGCGTCAGCATGCCCCACAGGCCGACGCCATGGCCCTTGAACTCGGCGCCGACGCTGCCGAGCTCGAAGTCGGACGCGGTCAGGTGGGCCTTGCCCTGGTCGTAGTACGCCGCCTCCAGCGCCAGGTTGGGGCTGAACTGGTAGCCGCCGAACAGGCGGAAGGCGGTGTCGGTCTTGTCGCAGGTGTCGGTGCCGCTGCAGTCGAGCTTGATCCGCGACTGCCCGACGCCGATGCCGACGTAGCCCTGGGCCGATGCGAGGCCCGTCAGGCCCGCCAGGCCTGCTGCCGCACAGGCCGCGACGATGCGCTTGCTCAGGTGGCTCATGAACGCTCTCCTTGGGGTGGGTGGAGCACCCAGTCTGGTGGCCGGGTGCACCCTCGGCGTTGAGTGCACGCAACGGCGTGCCGCCGTGCCCCGCGGTTCGTTCAGGCGCCCAGCTCGCTGTCCGGCACCGCACGCGGGCCGACGCGGGCCGTGACGACGACACCGCGCCCGCCCGGACTGTCGACGACCAGTTCGCCGCCCAGCGCCCGCACGCGCTCGACCATGCCGCGCAGCCCGAAGCTGCCCCGCTTGCGGCGGTCGCCGTCGCCGAGGCCGCGCCCGTCGTCGGCGATGCGCAGCGCCCAGCCACCCTCGGGCGTGCGCGACAGCTGCATATGCACCCGGCGTGCCCG
Source organism: Rubrivivax sp. (assembly GCA_027483705.1). Lineage (GTDB taxonomy): Bacteria > Pseudomonadota > Gammaproteobacteria > Burkholderiales > Burkholderiaceae_C > Rubrivivax. The sequence goes on along the minus strand of JAIXTY010000204.1, from coordinate 32,367 downwards.
CGCGTGCTTGGCCACGTTGTTGAGCGCCTCCTGCGCCACCCGGTACAGGCACAGCGCGATCGCGTCCTGCGGCTCGCCGCCATCGCGGCAGGCCTCTTCGCACTCGACGCGCACGCGGATGGGCCGACGCTCCATGAACTGGGCCGCCAGCTGCTCCAGCGCCGCCACCAGGCCGACGTCCTCCAGCATCTGCGGCCGCAGGTCGTTGACGATGCGCCGGCTGCTCGTGATGGCGGCGGTGGCGAGGTCGTCCATGCGCGTGACCAGCGCCTGCAGCCGCCGCGGGTCGGCCGACAGGGTTGCCAGGATCGAGCCGATGTCGAGCTTGATGGCGGCCAGCACCTGCTGCAGCTCGTCGTGCAGCTCGCGCGCGATGCGCCGGCGCTCCTCCTCCTGCACGCCCGTCTGCGCGGCCAGCAGGCGCTCGAGGTCGCGGTGCGAGGCGCGCAGCTCGTCGGCCAGCTGCTTCTGCTCGGAGACGTCGCGCACCGAGCACACGCCGCCGACGATCTCGCCGCCGCTGCCGCGGATGGGCGCGAAGCTGAAGCTGCCGGTCCAGGCGCGCCCATTCTGCTTGTTCCGTACCTGCGTCTCGATGCCGCTGCCGTGCTCGCCCCGCAGCGCGCGCGCCATGCTCCACTCGTCCAGCGGGATGCGCTCGCCCGCCGGCGTGCTGATCTCGAGCACGGACTCGAAGTCGGCGATCGGCCGCAGGCAGTCGGCCTTGCTCGCAAAGCCGAACATCCGCAGGAACGCGGCATTGACGTCGATCACGACGCGCCGCGTGTCGGCGATCGCCAGCGCATCGTCCAGGCTCTCGAGCGTGGCCTGCAGCCGCGCCCGGCCCTCCTCGATCGTGGCCTGCGCCTCCTGGCGCTCGGTGACGTCGCGCAGGATCACGGTGAAGAGTTGCTGGCCATCGGTCCTGACCTGCGAGATGGCGGCCTCGACCGCGAACTCGTGCCCGTCGGCATGCAGGCCCAGCCCCGGCACGAGACGACCCATCCGCCGTGCCGTCTGGTCGCCGACGCCGAAGGCCACGACATGACCGCGGTGCGCCTGGCGCAGCCGCTCGGGCAACAGCAGATCCAGCGGCTGGCCGACCATCTGTTCGAGCCGCCACCCGAAGACCTGCGCCGCGGCCGGGTTGGCCATCACGATGGTCTGCGCGGCGTCCGTGGTGATGATCGCCTCGCTGGCCGAGGCGAAGACGTCGCGCAGCTGCGCCTCACGCACACGCAGCGACTCCAGCGCCGCCTCACGCGCCGCGCGCGACTCGCTGATGATCTGCCGCGTCTGGCGGATCTCGTCGAGCTCGGCGTGCGCCGCCGCCCACGGGCCCGGCAGCGCCAGCGATCGCAGCGAACGCGTCAGCCGGCGGGTCGCCCAGGTGCCGCCGAGCACGCTGAGCCCGGTCGCGCCCAGCAGCAGCAACCCGATCAGCATGGCCACGCCCCAGAGGTACTGCCGGTGACTCGCCTGCGGCACGCGGACCTCGGTCGTCCAGGGCACGAGCGAGGGCTGTGCCACGAAACGCATCACCGCCACCGCGTCCATGCCCTCGCCGCCGCGGTGAGCGATCGACTTCCCCTGGGTGTCGACCACCGCCAGTTCCCAGCCCGGCGGCAGCGTGAGGCTGTCCAGCACGGCGACCAGGCTGCTCACGGGCAACACCTGGACGACGCCGTAGGGGATGCGCCCGCCGTGCCGCACCGGGGCGGCCACGCTCACCTGCGGCTCGCCCGTGATCGCTGCACCGACGACGTCGCCCACGACCGTGCGGCCGGTCTCGAAGACCAGCGGCACCGCGGCCCGGCCCTCGGACTGCGGCAGCGGCTCGTCGATGGGCACGTCCGAGTGAAGGCGCATGCGGCCTTTGGCGTCCACCAGCAGAATGGCACCGCCCAGCAGCCGCGCGATGTCACGCAATTCGCGGTGCAGCTCGGGCCATCGCGACTCGTCGGTGATCAGCGGCGAGGCGGCCAGCGCCAGCAGGCCCGCCTCGCGCGTCTGCAGCACACGGTCGACACTCTCGGCCAGCTGCTGCGCCAGCCGCTGCGCATCGGCCCCCGAGTCGTCGCGCACGCGCTCGAACTGCCAATAGCCCAAGCCCACGGCCAGCACCACCAGCGGTGCCATGCACCAGGCGATCAGCCGCGCGAGGTAGCGCTGCAGCGTCACGGGCCGCCCGCAGGCCGGGCGTCGTCGGCGCCGAGGCCCTGCTCGAGCCCGAAACGCACCAGCGCGGCCAGATTGGGCAGCTGCAGCTTTTCCTGGATGCGGCTCTTGTGGCTGCTCACGGTCTTGATCGACAGGCACATCGCCTGCGCGATCTCGGTCGGCCGCTGGCCCACGATCAGGCGGCGCAGCACGTCGAGCTCGCGATCGCTCAGGCGGTCCAGCGGCTGCCCGGCGGCGCCGCGCGCGCCAAGCTGCATCACCAGCCGGTCGGCCAGCGAGGCACTGACGTACACGCCGCCCGCGGCCACCTTGCGCACGGCGCTCACGAGTTCCTGCGCCGCCGTGTCCTTGGTGAGGTAGCCGCGGGCGCCGGCCTCGAAGGCACGGCGCGCATAGGTCTCCTCGGCGCGCATCGTCAGGATGAGCACGGGCATCGCCGGGTACAGCGCGCGCACGCGCACCAGCAGGTCCAGGCCGGTCATGCCGGGCATCGACAGGTCGAACACGGCGACGTCGAAGGGGCGCCGGCGCAGCTGCTCCAGCGCCTCGAAGCCGCTGCCGGCATCGGTCACGGCCCAGGCGTCTGGGCTCGATTCCAGCAGGCGCTTGAGTCCTTCGCGGACCACGGCGTGGTCGTCTGCCACCAGGATGTGCAGGGCTTGCATGCGCTCGGCCTCCTGGAAACAGGCCTCGGCCCGCGCGCAGCGGGATGGCCTGGACGACAAGTCAACAGCCCGAGTCTGCGCCTTTTCGTGACCGCAGCCTTGCGCTGGCTCAATGGTCGGCGCCAGGGGCGCCCTAGCCTGCCTGCTCAGGAGACCCGCCATGGACAGCATCCGCTCCCTCGTCGTGCACATGGATGCCTCCACACGGGCCGAACGCCGGCTGGTGTTGGCGCAGGCGCTGGCGTTGGCCTCGTCGGCGCAGCTGGCCGCGCTGTACGCCGTGACACCCGCCGCCTACGACGTGCCCCTGGCGCTGGCGCCCGAGGCGGGCGCGGCCCTGCTGCCGGCCCTGCAGGCCCTCGACCGCCAGCGCTTCGAGACCGCCCGCGCCACCTTCGAGCGCGTGACCACGCGGGCCGGCCAGCCGGCCGCGATCTGGGAGGACGCCGGCGCGACGCCCGTGCACCTGGCCCTGGCCGCCCGCGCCCTGACGGCCGACCTGCTGATCTTCGGCCAGCACGACGCCACCGATGCGCAGACCACCACCGACGCCGAGCTGATCGCCTCCACGCTCATCCAGAGCGGCACGCCGGCCCTGGTGCTGCCGCACAGCGGGCCTTGCGACGCCGCGGCGCTCACCGGGCACGGGCTCAGCGTGCTCGTGGCCTGGAAGCCCACGCGCGAGGCTTCGCGCGCGGTGCGCGCGGGCCTGCCCTGGCTGCGCCGGGCCCGCCACGTGCACCTGGCGGCCGAGGCCGTGGTGGACGACGGCGAAGGCTGGCCCGGGCTGCAGGCCCTGCGCGCCTGGCTGCTGCTGCACGGCGTGCACGGCGAGCTGCACGAGCACGCCATCGGCCGCGCCAGCCCCGGCGAGATGCTGCTGTCGATGGCCGCCGACGTGTCCGCCGGGCTGCTGGTGATGGGCTGCTTCGGCCACAGTCGCGCCCGCGAGCTGGTGCTGGGCGGGGCCTCGCGCACCGTGCTCCGCGCCATGACGCTGCCGACGCTGATGGCGCACTGAGCCCGGGCGGCGCGGAGCCTGGCGCCCTGCAGTTCAGGGGGTCCGCCGATCGACCGCACCGCCGATTGAGCGCACTCAATTCCACGGTCAGCCGCCGGGCTTCAATGGCCACACCGAGGAGCACGAAGACCGGTGAAGCGCTGGTCGGTGCTGCCGAACCAAGGAGTCGTCGAACATGAACACCCGGCCCGCGGCCCGCGCCGCCACCCTGGCCCTGGCACTCAGCCTCGTCGGCGCGAGCGCGCTGGCCGATCCGGTCACCTGGAACATCGCCGGCACGGTGACGCAGGTCAACTTCGACCCGATCGACCCGACCGGCGGCCGGCTGCCCGTGGGCGCGCCGCTGTACACCTACCTGAACTTCGACACCGCGACCCCGGACGCCGTGGCCGACCCCCACGTCGGCTCCTACTCGCTCAGCGGCTTTCCGTACGGCATGGCGGCGGTGGTCGGCTCGGTGGTCATGCCGGTGATGCACACGATCAACATCGCCATCGTCGACGGCGTCGGAGGCGGGCCGGACCAGTACTCGGTGTTCGCGTCCGAGGGCCTGCCCGACGGGGCGTCCGACTACTTCAGCTTCTCGATGCTGCTGCAGGACGACTCCGGCACCGCCTTCGACGGCGACGCCCTGCCCGCCACGCTGCCGGACTTCTCGCGCTTCAGTGTCCGCCAGTTCAACCTGAGCGGCCAGTACACGGCCATCGACAGCACCTTCTACCAGTACGAGATCCTGGGCGTGGTCCACGTGCCGGAGCCGGCCACGCTGGGCCTGGCGGCACTGGCGCTCCTGGGCGCCCATGCCGCCGGGCGCCGGCGGATGGCCGCCCGCGCCGACCGTGAACCGCGCCCCTGATGGCGGCCGGCGGCCTGACCGCCGGCCTTTTTCGCAGCACCCCTGTCCGGAGAACCGCACCATGACACTCATCCGTGCCCGAAGCACGCTCGCCCCCTGCGTGGCCACCCTGCTCGCCCTGAGCTCGTTCGGCGCCTTCGCCGTCGACGGGGTGGTGCTCATCGACCAGAGCCGCGCGCTCGCCGGGGGCATCAACCCGGGTGACGGGCCCGGGTTCCCGATCACCATCAGCCAGCCCGGCAGCTACCGCCTGTCGGGCAACCTCACCGTCACCGGCCCCGGCCTCAACGCCATCGAGATCACCGCCAGCAACGTCACGCTGGACCTCAACGGCTTTTCCATCGTCGGCACCGGGCGCGGCTCGGGCGGCGGCCAGGGCATCGTCGGCTTCGCGCCTGGCGGCACCAGCATCGTGGTCACCAACGGCTCGGTGCGCAACATGGGCTCCAACGGCATCAACCTCGACTCGAACTGCCGCGTCGAGAAGGTGCTGATCGCCGGCAACGGCGGCTACGGCGTCGCCGTGACCACGGGCTCGAACATCCTCTACAACAACATCGTCGACAACAGCGGCGATGGCGTGCTCGTGGGGCAGGCCGGCGTGGTGGGCGGCTCCAGCGGCTTCGTGACGGGCAACCTGCTCAACGCGAACGGCGGCGCCGCCATCCACGTGCGCTTCGGCGGCCGCACGCTGGTGGCAGGGAACGTCGCCACCTTCAACACCGGCCCGGGCCTGCTGACGGGCGCCACCGCAACCGTGGGCTACACGCAGAACATCTTCACCGAGAACAACGGCAGCGGCGCGCAGGCCCTGGGCGGGCTGCAGCTCGGCCTGAACCTGTGCAACCTGGGGCTCTGCCCCTGAGCGCGCAGCCCGGCCCGTCATCACACCACGGGCCGGGGCCAGCGTGCAGTCCATGAGCTTGCGCGTGTGGCCGGACGCCGCGGCCGCGCCCCCGGTGCCGCTGGCTCTCGAACGCGGCAACCTGCTGCTGGCGTCGCTGCCCCACGAGGACTGGCGGCGCCTGCAGCCTCTGCTTGAGCCGTTGCACCTGCCGAAGGGCACCGTCCTGCACGACGCGGGCCAGTGGCTGAGCAGCGCGTACTTTCCGACCACGGCGATCGTCTCGAAGCTGCACCTCACCGCCAGCGGTGCATCGGCCGAGACCGCCGTGATCGGCAACGAGGGCATCGTGGGCATCCCGCTGTTCATGGGCGGCCGTTCGTTGCCCAGCCGCGCCGTGGTGCAGAGCGCCGGTGCGGCCTACCAGGTGCCGGCGCGGGTGATCCGGGACGAGTTCGCGCGGGCCGGCGCGCTGCGGCCGCTGCTGCTGCGCTACACGCAAGCCCTGATTGCGCAGGTCGCCCAGCTGGCGGTCTGCAACCGCCACCACACGGTGAACCAGCAGCTGTGCCGCTGGCTGCTGTGCCGGCTGGACCGGGCCCCAGAGGGCGAGATCACCGTCACGCACGAGGCGATCGCCGCGCTCCTGGGCGTGCGCCGCGAAGGCGTCACCGTCGCCGCGCTGGCGCTGCAGAAGGCGGGCCTGATCGGCAGCCAGCGCGGGCGCATCCGCGTGCTCGATCGCCCGGGGCTGCAAGCCCGCAGCTGCGAGTGCTACGCGATGGTCAGCGCCGAATGCGACCGCCTGCTGCGGCCGGATCGCCCGGCAGCGCCGGTGGCACACGGGATGGCGCCTCGCCACGGGCCTCTCACAGCGGCGGCCTGAGTCATCGGACGCGTCATCGGAAGTCGGGGCTGCCCGCGATCGGCCCCCGCCCGGCGCGGAACGCCCTCGGCGCCACGCCGTAGCGGCGCCGGAACTGCTCGCCGAAGTTCGACAGTGTCGGGAAGCCGCAGGCCTGCGCGATCTCGGCCACCGGCTCGCGGCCCTGCGCCAGGCGCAGCGCCGCCCAGCCGCAGCGCGCGTCGTTGACGTACTCGGTGAAGCTCTTGCCGACCTCGCGGCGGAAAAAGCGCGCAAAGGCCGCCGGGCTCACGTGGGCCAGCGCTGCGGCGTCGGCGGCGCGCAGCTCGTCGCCCAGATTCGACTCGATCCAGTTGAGCACGCGGTCCAGCCGCCGCGCCGCGCCGCGCTCGGCCGCGACGCTCGAGCGCCGCTGCGCCAGCGGGCGCAGGTCGGCACCACCGTCCATCAGCGCCGCCAGCACGTTCACGAAGAGGCCGATGCGGCCCGCGGGCGACACCCCCCGCAGCCGTGCAAGCAGCCCGGCCACCGCCTCGCGCGTGGCGCCGTGCACCGCCACCCCGCCGGCGGCGCGGCCCAGCAGCGCGGCCACGCCGGCCAGCTCGGGCAGGCCGGTGCGCAGCGCCCAGTCGGGCGGGAACTGCAGCACCGTGGCGCGGCAGCCACCGGCCGGCGCCGGCCCCTGGCTGGCCCACAGGTGGGGCAGCTCGCCGCCCAGCAGCACGAGGTCGCCGTCGAAGAAGGGCTCGACGCTGTCGCCCACCCAGCGCAGGCCCTGGCCGCGCTCGATCCACGTGAGCTCCACGTGGCCGTGCCGGTGAAGGCTGCCGCGGAAGGCCGCGAGCTGCAGATGCATGCAGCGCAGCGACTCGTCGGGGTGGCGCACGGCCTCGCGGGTGATCCTCATCGCCTAGGCCTCATCGTCTCGGCATCGGGTTGAAGAACCGTCATTCTGCGCGCAACGGCAGGCTGCACCGCGCCGCGGCGCGCCCGACACTGCCGCCGATGAACCAAGCCTGGTGGCGCGGCGCCACCCTCTACCAGATCTACCCGCGCAGCTTCGCCGACGCCGATGGCGACGGCGTCGGCGACCTCGCCGGCATCACCGCGCGCCTGCCCTACGTGGCCTCGCTGGGCGTGGACGGCATCTGGCTGTCGCCGGTCTTCACGAGCCCGATGCGCGACTTCGGCTACGACGTCGCCGACCACCGCGGCATCGACCCGCTGTTCGGCACGCTGGCCGACTTCGACGCGCTGCTCGCCGCGGCCCATGCACTCGGCCTGAAGGTGGTGATCGACCAGGTCTGGAGCCACACCGCCGCCGAACACCCGTGGTTCCAGGAAAGCCGCGCCAGCCGCGACAACCCCAAGGCCGACTGGTACGTGTGGGCCGACGCCAAGGCCGACGGCAGCCCACCCACCAACTGGCAGAGTTGGATGGGCTGCCCCACCTGGACCTGGGACCCGCGCAGGAAGCAGTACTACCTGCACAACTTCCTGTCCCAGATGCCGGACCTGAACCTCCACCACCCGGCCGTGCAGGACGCCATCCTGGACATCGGCCGCTTCTGGCTGCAGCGCGGCGTGGATGGCTTTCGGCTCGACACCGCCAACTACTATTGCCACGACCTGCAGTTGCGCGACAACCCGCCACAGCCGCCAGAAAGGCGCGGCGACATCCCGGCGGCCATGCAGCAGCACCTGTTCAACGTCTGCCAGCCGCAGACTTTGCCCTTCCTGGAACGTGTGCGCCGCCTGTGCGACGGCTTCGATGAGCGCATGACCGTGGCAGAGATCGGGTCGCAGAACAACCACGCACGCATGGTGGAGTACACGCGGGGCCACGACCGGCTGCACACGGCCTACTCCTTCTTGCTGCTGGGCCCACGCCCGCGCGCCGATGCCATTGCGGCCATGATGCAGGACTGGCAGCAGGGCGAGGCCGCGGCAGCCTGGCCGTCCTGGGCGCTGTCCAACCACGACGCGCCGCGCGTGGCCACGCGCTGGGCGCTAGGTGATGCCGGGCTGGCCCAGGCATTCATTGCGCTGCTGGCCTGCCTGCGCGGCACGGTGTTCCTCTACCAGGGCGAAGAACTGGGCCTGCCGCAGAGCGACATCGCCTTCGAAGACCTGCAAGACCCCTTCGGCAAGGCGCACTGGCCACGCGACAAGGGCCGCGACGGCTGCCGCACGCCCATGCCCTGGCAGGCCGACGCACCTGCCGCAGGCTTCAGCACCGGCAAGCCATGGCTGCCGGCCGACGCTGCACATCGGCCGCTCGCGGTGGACCGCCAAGAGCAGGACGCGGGCTCCACGCTTCACTGGACGCGCCAGGTGCTGGCGCTGCGGCGGGCGCACCCTGCACTTCGGCTCGGCAGCTTCGAGAAGCTTCACGCAGACGCCGATGTGCTGGTGATGCGCCGCGTGCACGGCAGCGACGCTGTGCTCGCCGCGTTCAACCTGGGTCGCGACACCGTGCTGCACGACCTGGCGGCTGCGCCCCAGCCCAGCGGACAAGCCCTGACGCTGGGCGGCGCCGCACAGCGGGGCACGCAGCTTCACCTGCCGCCGGGTGCGGTGCTGATCCTCCCGCTATGAGCCTGGCCACCGACTACCTGCGCGACGGCTACGTCATCTGCCCGGGCCTCGTCGACGCCGCGACGCTGGCAGCGCTGCGCGACGAGACCGTCGCCTTCGCCTGCGGCCGCCGTGGCGCCGTGGCGGGGGTGACGCCCCGTGAACACGATGACGATGCCGCCCTGAAGGACGTGCTCGCCATCCACTTCCCGCACAAGCTGTCGCCGCTGATGCACGCCATGCTGCGGCATCCGCCCATCGTCGACGTCCTGTGCCAGCTCATCGGCCCCGACGTGAAGTGCATGCAGTCCATGCTCTTCGTGAAGAACGCCGGCAAGCCGGGGCAGGCCTGGCACCAGGACGAGACCTTCATTCCCACGCCCGACGCATCGCTCACCGGCGTGTGGATCGCGCTGGATGACGCCAGCATAGACAACGGCTGCCTGTGGGTGCAGCCGGGCAGCCACCGCGCGCGCCACCTGTGGCCCAGCCGCCCCTGCAACGACCCGCGCTTCGACGGCGCGCCCGAGTCCTTCGGCTGGCACGGCGAAAAGTGGCCCGCCGAAGGTGGCGTGGCGGCCGAGTTGGCGGCGGGCTCGGTGGTCTTCTTCAACGGCTTCACGCTGCACCGCAGCCTGCACAACCAGCGCCGCAGCGGCTACCGGCGTGCGCTGGTCAACCACATGATGTCGGCACGGGGTGAACTGCCCTGGCGGTTCGGCGGCTCGCGCTTCGCGCCGAACGACTACCGCGACATCGTCATGATCTGCGGCCAAGACCCGTTCGCCGAGCGCGGCATCGAAGACCTGGCCCGGCCCTACTTGCGCCCTGAGGCTGCCGCAGCGCGAGGCGCGCCATGAGGCGCCGGCAATGCCTGGCTGCGGTGGCGGCAAGCCTGTACAGGCCGGCAAGCGTGCAGGCCGCACACCTGGACACCCTCGTGCGCAGCCTCCAGCGCGACAGCCTGCCAGCGGATCAGTTCGTGCTTTCGCAGTTCCGGCACGCCGATCTGGTGCTGTTGGGCGAAGACCACGGCGTGCGGCAGGTGCTCGACTTCGTCTCCAGCCTGGTGCCGGCCCTGTACCGAGCCGGCGTGCGCCAGATCGGCATGGAGTTCGGCGCCGAGGAGCAGCAGGCCCGCATCGACGCCGCAGTGCAGGCGAGTGTGTACGACGAGCAGGCGGTGCGCGAGGCCTTGTGGGACTACAACGTGGGCTGGCCCTACCTGGAGTATCAGGACGTGGTGCGTGCGGCGTGGGCATTCAACCGCAGCCTGGCCCCGGGCAGGCCGCCGTTTCGGGTCATCAACCTGAGCTACCGCTACGACTGGCGTGCCTTCGAGCGACGCGACGACCCGGCGAGCATGGCGCGGGTGTTCCACCGCGGACCGGTCAACCATTTCCGAGCCCAGGTCGTGGCCCGCGAGACCTTGGCGCGCGGACAGAAGATGCTGCTGCTGGTGGGAATGCCGCACGCCTACTCGCGCTTTCGACCCGGGCAGATCGACCTGCTCAGCCCCGGCTTCTGTCGCTACCAGCACGGCTGGCTGGGCCAGTTGCTGCTCCGGCAGGCGCCCGGGCGGGTGCGTACGCTGTTGCTGCACCAGCCCTGGCCCGGCCGCACGGGCACCTCCGTCCTTCCGGCTGGCGGCCTGGTCGATGCAGCCATGGCGCAGCTGGGCGAGCGGCCCTGCGGCTTCGGACTCGGCACCAACCCGGCAGGCCAGCTCACGGACGACAGCGGCTTGGCCGTCTGCCATCCCGGCCTGCGCCTGCGGACGGTCGCCGACGGCTACGTTTTCCTCGCGCCACTGCGCGACTTGCGCGGCTGCCGCATCGACGAAAACTTCTTTGACGGCCACCCGTGGGCTGAGATCCAGGCCCGTCTGCCGGACCCCGACTGGCACGGCAGCATCGGCTCGCTGGATGCCTGGTGGGCGCGGCTGCGGTCGTTTGTCGATGTCCCGGCCCGTTACGCCCATCTGATCAGATCTTCCACTTGAGCGCAGACCCCCCCATGAGCATCGACATCGACTCCCCCTACATCCTGACGCCGCCGCAGATCGAGCAATTCAAGCGCGACGGCTTCATCAAGCTCAAGCAGGTGCTCTCGCCCGACACGCTGGCGCACTTCGGTGCCGAGATCACGCGCCTGACCATCGCGCTGAACACGCAGAGCAAGCCGCTGGAAGAACGCAGCACCTACGACCGCGCCTTCCTGCAGGTGATGAACCTGTGGGAGCAGAGCCCGCTGGTGGGCCGCTTCGTGATGGGCCGGCGCCTGGCGCGCATCGCGGCCGAGCTGCTGCAGGTGCGCGGCGTGCGCCTGTACCACGACCAGAGCCTGTACAAGGAGCCGGGCGGCGGCATCACGCCCGCGCACGCCGACCAGTACTACTGGCCGCTGGCGAGCGACCGCACGATCACGGCCTGGATCCCGCTGCAGGCGGTGCCATCTGCGATGGGGCCGCTGGGCTTCTACGCCGGCAGCCAGGGCGTGGCCTTCGGGCGCGACCTGGGCATCAGCGACGAGAGCGAGGCGAAGATCAGCGAGAACATGGCCCGCTACGGCTTTGCCTTCGACGTCGGCCCCTTCGACCTGGGCGAGGTCAGCTTCCACCTCGGCTGGACCTTCCACAAGGCCGGCGCCAACACCAGCACGCAGCCGCGCTCGGTGATGACCGTCATCTACATGGACGCCGACATGCGCCTCGTGCCCGCGCTCAACGCCATCCAGGCCAACGACCGCGACCAATGGTGCCCCGGAGCGCAGGAGGGCGCGGTGATCGACACGCGCAAGAACCCGGTGATCTGGTCGCGGTGAGCGCCGGCATCGACACGTTCTCCGCCGCGGCCGGCGCGCGGGCCGTGCGCGCCGCGCTGGCCGACGGTGCCGGCGGCTTCTCGCTGCAGACGGTGCAGCTCCGCGCGCCCGGCCCGGGCGAGGTGCGTGTGCGGCTGGACGCCGCCGGTCTGTGCCACACCGACCTGCAGTCGCTGCACTGGCCGGGCCCGCTGGTGATGGGGCACGAAGGCGCCGGCGAGGTGGAGTCCGTCGGCACGGGCGTCACGGCCGTGAAGCCCGGCGACGCCGTGCTGCTGAACTGGGCCATCCCCTGCGGCCGCTGCGCCCGCTGCCGCGAAGGCAGCGAGCACCTGTGCCAGCGCACGCTGGGCGTCGACCCGTCGCTGGGCAGCCCGGCCCCCGAGCCGGCGGCCACGCGCTGGCAGGGCCGGCCCGTGGCGCGCGCCTTCCACCTGGGCACCTTCGCCCGCTACACGCTCGTGCGCGCCGAGGCCGTGACGCCGCTGCCCGACGGGCCGCCGGCGCGCCTGTCGTGCATCCTGGGCTGCGGCGTGATGACGGGCGTGGGCGCCGTCATCAACAGCGCGCGCGTGCAGCCGGGCGAGTCGGTGGCGGTGCTGGGCTGCGGCGGCGTCGGGCTGTCGGCCATCCAGGGCGCGCGCATCGCGGGCGCCGCGCCCATCGTGGCGCTCGACCGACGCGACGAGGCGCTGCAGCGCGCCCGCTCGCTGGGTGCCACGCACACCGTGCGCGTGGACGAGGGCGAGGCCGGCTGGTCCCGCGCCGTGGCCGCGGTGCAGGCCCTCACCGGCGGCGCCGGCGCCGACCACGCCTTCGAGGCCACCGGCGTGCACGCGCTGGCCTTCGCGCCGCTCGCGCTGGTGCGGCACGGCGGCACCGCGGTGCAGCTGTCGGGCGCGCACGGCGAGCCGCCCGCCCGGGCGCTGGACTTCTGGTGGGACAAGCGCTACCTCGTGCCGCTGTACGGCGGCTGCCGGCCGGCACGCGACCTGCCACGGCTGGCGGCATGGGCGCGCGAGGGGCAACTCGACCTGCCCGCGATGATCAGCCGGCAGCTGCGCCTGGCGCAGCTCGCCGAGGCTCTGGACGACCTGCGCGCAGGCCGCCTCGCCAAGGCCGTGATCCTGTTCGACGAACGCGACGACGAGGTGGCATGACGCCGTTCCGCACGCTCGAGCGCAGCGACCCCGCGCTCACGCCCGAGGGCTTCGACCTCGTCACGGTCAAGAGTGCCGCCCTGCGCCGCCGCGCCGACCTGACGCTGTTCACGCCACGCCAAGCCCAGGGGCGACGGGGCGTGCCGCTGGTGCTGCTGCTGCACGGGGTGTACGGGTCGCACTGGGCCTGGGCCCAGCGCGGCGCGGCCCACCTGACGCTGCAGTCGCTGGTGGATGCCGGCGAGCTGCCGCCGATGGTGCTGGCCATGCCCAGCGACGGCCTGTGGGGCGACGGCTCGGGCTACGTGCCGCACGCCGACAGCGACGCCGAGCGCTGGATCGTGGACGAGGTGCCGGCCGCCGTGCGCCTGGTGCGGCCCGAGGTCGACGAGCGCTCGCCGCAAGCCCTGGTCGGCCTGAGCATGGGCGGCTTCGGCGCGCTGCGCCTGGCGGCGCGCCATCCGCAGCGCTGGTGCGCGGCCGCGGCGCATTCGGCGGTGACGGACGCGGCGCAGTTCGACGCCATCGTCGAGGAGCGGCGCGACACCTGGTGCGGCAGCCCCGAGGCGCATTCGGTGCTGGGTGCGCTGGACGCGGCGCGTTCGGCCGGCGCGCGGCTGCCGCCGCTGTATCTGGACTGCGGGCGCGACGACGGCCTGTTCGCCGCCAACCGGGCGCTGCACGAGGCGCTGCACGACCGCGGCATCGCCCACGAGTGGCACGAACGGCCCGGCAGCCACGACTGGCCCTTCTGGCGCACGCACCTGGCCGACAGCCTGCGCTTCGTGGCCCGGGCCGTGGCCGCGGCGGGCCGCGACTGACGGTTCAGAGTCGACGCCGGCTGCGCGGCATCGAGCTCAGCCCGCGCTGCGCGGCCGGGACAGCAGGTACAGCAGCGGGCCGAAGCTGCCCGCCACCAGCGTGAGCAGCAACCAGGGCCAGAAGCGGCGGCCCAGGGCCTGCGCGTCGCGCCACATCCAGGCCATGAACAGCGACAGCGCGATGACCAGGTCGGCCAGCACCTGCAGGCCCGCCGTGTTCTGCAGCTGCCACGCGAAGATGCCGACGACGCCATGCTGCGCCACAGCGACGGCGCTGAGCGCCCCGAAGGCGAGGACGATGACGATCAGCAGGGGGCGGTTCATGGCGGTGCTCGGCCGGGGAGTGACGGAGCGCGCATCGTCGCGGCACCTGCCGGCGCGGTCGATGACCTGGCAGGTCAAGGCAGGGGCCGGCCCGGCGCCTGCAGGGCCTCGCGCACCAGCGGCGACAAGCCCTCGGCCTGGCCGGACCCCAGCGCCGTCGCCAGGGCCTGGCGCATCGACGGGGCCCAGTAGCGCTGCAGGTGCTGCGCGATGCCCTGCCGCGCCTCGGCGCGGTCGGGCATGGCCTCGAAGAACTGGCCGATCTGGTTGGCCATGTGCACGAGCTTGTCGCTGTCCATCGGCGTTCAGCCCGGCAGCGGCACGCTGGCGAGCACCCGCTCGGCACCGCTGTAGACCACGGCGTCGTCGCCGCGCACGAAGCCGGCCAGCACCAGGCCCAGCGCCTGGGCGCTGCGCACCGCCCGTGCCGTGGGCGCCGACACGGCGGCCAGCACGCCGACGCCCGCGGCGGCCGCCTTCTGCACCATCTCGAAGCTGGCGCGGCTGGTGATGGCGATGAAGCCGTCCTGCGGCGCGGCGCCGGTGCGCGCCATCGCGCCCACCAGCTTGTCGAGCGCGTTGTGGCGGCCCACGTCCTCGCGCACCAGCCGCACGGCGCCATCGAGCCCGCACCAGGCGGCGGCGTGCACGGCGCCGGTCAGTGCGTTCAGCGGCTGCTGCGTGGCCAGTTCGCGCTGCGCCCGGGCCAGCGCCGGCAGCGCCACGGCCACGGCGGGCACCGGCTGCAGCACACGCTGCACCTGCGCCAGGCTTTCCACGCCACACAGGCCACAGCCGGTGCGGCCGGCGAGCAGGCGGCGGCGCTCGCGCAGTGCCCACACGCGGGCCGAGGCCAGCTGCAGGTGCAGCTCGATGCCGTCGGGTGCGGTCACCAGCTCGGTGCCGTACAGCTCCGCCGGCCGCTCGATCCAGCCTTCGGTGAGCGCGAAGCCCAGCGCGAAGTCGTCCAGATCGGCCGGCGTGGCGAGCATGACGCCCTGCGACACGCCGTCCACCACCAGGGCCACCGGCACCTCGTCGGCCAGGAAGTCGCCGCGCACGCGCGCGGCGCCGTCGCGGTGCACCTCGACCTCGGCCACGCGCACGCCGGGGCGGTTCATGGCGTGGCCTCCGCGGCCGCCGGTGCCACCTGGGTGCCTGTCATGACACGCGCCACCTGCACCGCCGTCACCTTGTACTCGGGGCAGTTGGTGGCCCAGTCGGAGCTGTCGGTCGTCACGACGTTGGCGCCGCTGCCCGGGAAGTGGAAGGTGGTGTAGACGACGCCCGGCTGCACCCGCTCGGTGAGCTGCGCGTGCAGCACGGTGCGGCCGGCGCGGCTTTCCAGCTCGACCGCATCGCCGTCGCGAATGCCACGTTCCTCGGCATCGTGCGGGTGGATGTCGAGGCGGTCCTCGGCGTGCCAGGCGCTGTTGGCGGTGCGGCGCGTCTGCGCGCCCACGTTGTACTGGCTCAGGATGCGGCCGGTGGTCAGCAGCAGCGGGAAGCGCCGCGTCACCTTCTCGTCGCTGGCCACGAAGGCGGTGTTGAAGAAGCGGCCGCGGCCGCGCACGAAGCCGTGCTCGTGCATGACGGAGGTGCCCGCCTCGGCGGTGCCGGCGTGGCAGGGCCACTGCACGCTGCCCAGGCGATCGATCTTCTCGTAGCTCACACCGGCGAAGCTGGGCGTGAGCGCCGCGATCTCGCGCATGATGTCTTCCGGGTGCGCGTAACTCATCGGGTAGCCCAGGGCGTTGGCCAGCTTCACCGTGACTTCCCAGTCCGCCAGGCCGGCCAGCGGCGGCATCACGCGGCGCACGCGGCTGATGCGGCGCTCGGCGTTGGTGAAGGTGCCGTCCTTCTCGAGGAAGCTGCTGCCGGGCAGCAGCACGTGGGCGTACTTCGCGGTCTCGTTCTCGAAGAGGTCCTGCACCACCACGCAGTCCATCGCCGCCAGCGCGGCGGCCACGTGGTGGGTGTCGGGGTCGGACTGCAGGATGTCCTCGCCCTGGCAGTACAGGCCCTTGAAGCGGCCGGCCACGGCGGCGTCGAACATGTTCGGGATGCGCAGGCCCGGCTCGGCGCTGAGTGCCACGCCCCAGGCGGCCTCGAAGTCGGCGCGCACGGTGCTGTCCGAGACATGCCGGTAACCCGGCAGCTCGTGCGGGAAGCTGCCCATGTCGCAGGCGCCCTGCACGTTGTTCTGGCCACGCAGCGGGTTCACGCCCACGCCTTCGCGGCCCACCATGCCGCAGGCCATGGCGAGGTTGGCGATGGCGATGACGGCGGTGGAGCCCTGCGAGTGTTCGGTGACACCCAGGCCGTAGTACAGCGCCGCGTTGGGCCCGGCGGCGTACAGGCGCGCCGCGGCGCGCAGCTCGGCCGCCGGCACGCCGGTGATGGCTTGCACCGCCTCGGGCGCGTGTTCGGGCCGCGCCACGAAGGCGCGCCAGGCCTCGAAGCTGGCCTGCTCGCAGCGCTCGGCCACGAAGGCCTCGTTCACCAGGCCCTCGGTCACCACCACATGCCCCAGCGCGTTGAGCACCGCCACGTTGGTGCCCGGCCGCAACTGCAGATGGTGCTCGGCCGCCACGTGCGGCGTGCGCACGAGCTCGATGCGGCGCGGGTCCACGACGATGAGCTTCGCACCCTGGCGCAGCCGGCGCTTCATGCGCGAGGCGAACACCGGGTGCGCGTCGGTGGGGTTGGCGCCGATCACCAGCACCACGTCGGCATGGGCGACGCTGGCGAAGTCCTGCGTGCCGGCGCTGGTGCCGTAGGTCTGGCCCAGGCCGTAGCCGGTGGGCGAGTGGCACACGCGCGCGCAGGTGTCGACGTTGTTGGTGCCGAAGGCCGCGCGCACCAGCTTCTGCACGAGGTAGGTCTCTTCGTTGGTGCAGCGGCTGCTGGTGATGCCGCCCACCGCATCGCGCCCATGCTCGGCCTGGATGGCCTTGAAGCGTGCTGCCGCGAAGGCGATGGCCTCTTCCCACGAGACTTCGCGCCAGGGGTCGGTGATGCGCTCGCGGATCTTCGGCGTCTTGAGCCGATCAGGGTGCGTGGCGTAGCCCCAGGCGAAACGGCCCTTCACGCAGGCGTGGCCCTCGTTGGCCTTGCCGTCCTTCCAGGGCACCATGCGCACCACCGTGCTGCCCTTCATCTCGGCCTTGAAGCCGCAGCCCACGCCGCAGTAGGCGCAGGTGGTGGTCACGCTGTGCTCGGCCTGGCCGAGCCAGATGACGCTCTTCTCCTGCAGCGTGGCCGTGGGGCAGGCCTCGACGCAGGCGCCGCAGCTCACGCACTCGCTGGCCATGAAGGCCTCGTCCTGACCGGGCGAGACGCGGCTCTCGAACCCACGGCCCGAGATCGTGAGCGCGAAGGTGCCCTGCACCTCTTCGCAGGCACGCACGCAGCGGCTGCAGACGATGCACTTGCTGGCGTCGTAGGTGAAGTAGGGGTTGGACTCGTCCTTGGCCGCCTGCGTGTGGTGCGCACCTGCGGCGGCCCCGACGCCGTAGCGCACCTCGCGCAGGCCCACCGCGCCGGCCATGTCCTGCAGCTCGCAGTTGCCGTTGGCGCTGCAGGTCAGGCAGTCCAGCGGGTGGTCGGAGATGTAGAGCTCCATCACGCCGCGGCGCAGCTCGGCCAGCTTCGGCGTCTGCGTGCGCACCACCATGCCGGGCTCGACCGGGGTCGTGCAACTGGCCGGGTAGCCGCGGCGGCCCTCCACCTCCACCAGGCACAGGCGGCAGCTGCCGAAGGGCTCCAGGCTGTCGGTGGCGCAGAGCTTGGGCACGCGGATGCCGGCGTCGACCGCCGCACGCATCACCGAGGTGCCGGCCGGCACGGTGACGGCGTGGCCGTCGATCTGCAGCGTCACGGCCGTGGCGCTGTCGCGGGCCGGCGTGCCGTGGTCGGTGTCTTGCGCGTGGATCGGCAGCATGGAAAGCCTCATCCGGCGGCCGGCAGGCCGAAGTCTTCGGGGTGCTGGGCCAGTGCCGAGAGCACCGGGTTGGGCGTCATGCCGCCCATGGCACAGAGGCTGCCGTGCGTCATCGTGTCGCACAGGTCCTTCAGGAGCTGCAGCTGCTTCGGGCGGTCGTCCCCGGCCACGAGGCGGTCGATCACCTCCACGCCGCGGGTGCTGCCGATGCGGCAGGGCGTGCACTTGCCGCAGCTCTCGGCCGCGCAGAAGGCCATGGCATAGCGCGCCAGGCGGTCCATGCGCGCCGTGTCGTCGTGCACGACGATGCCGCCGTGGCCCACGGTGGCGCCGATGGCGGTGTAGGCCTCGTAGTCGAGCGGCACGTCCCAGTCCTTCTCGGCCACGTAGCTGCCCAGCGGGCCGCCCACCTGGATGGCCTTCACCGGCCGGCCGCTGCGCGTGCCACCGCCGAACTCGAACACCAGCTCGCGCAGCGTGTGGCCGAAGGGCAGCTCCACCAGCCCGCCGAAGCGGATGTTGCCGGCCAGCTGGAACGGCAGCGTGCCGCGCGAGCGGCCGCTGCCGAGCGCCGCATGCGCCTCGGCGCCTTGCGCCAGCACCGGCGGCACGCTGGCCAGCGTGATGACGTTGTGCACCAGCGTCGGCTGGCCGAAGAGCCCGGCGATGGCCGGCAGCGGCGGCTTGGCGCGCACGATGCCACGCTTGCCCTCCAGGCTTTCGAGCAGCGCCGTCTCTTCGCCGCACACGTAGCTGCCGGCGGCCTGGCGCAGGTGCACGTGGAAGCGGTGCGCACTGCCGGCGATGTGATCGCCCAGCCAGCCGGCGGCCGTGGCGCGGGCGACGGCCTCCTGCAGCGTGGCCAGCGCATCGGGGTACTCGGAGCGCACGTAGATCCACCCGTCCTGCGCGCCCACCGCCACGCCGGCAATGGCCATGCCTTCGAGCAGCGCGTAGGGGTCGCCTTCCATCAGCATGCGGTCGGAGAAAGTGCCGCTGTCGCCCTCGTCGGCGTTGCAGACGATGTGCTTCACGGCGCCCGGCGCGCCGCGCACGGTGCGCCACTTGATGCCCGCCGGAAAGGCCGCGCCGCCACGTCCGCGCAGGCCGCTGGCCAGCACCTGCTCCACCACGGCCGCGCCGTCCTGCGCCAGCGCGGCCTCCAGGCCGGCCCAGCCGCCATGGGCCTGGTAGTCGGCCAGCGAGAGCGGGTCGGTCAGGCCCACGCGGCGGAACACCTCGCGGCGCTGGCGGGCCAGGTAGGGGTGCTCGTCGATGACGCCCAGCGACAGCGGGTGGGTGCCGCCCTTCAGCAGGCCGGCGTCCAGCAGCGCCGGCACCGCGGCCGCCTGCACCGGCCCATAGGCCAGGCGGCCGGCGGGCGTGACCACCTCCACCAGCGGTTCCAGCCAGAAGAGCCCGCGCGAGCCGTTGCGCACCACGTCGAGGGTCAGGCCCCGGCGCGCGGCCTCCACCACCAGCGCGGCCGCGGTTTCGTTGGCGCCCAGCGCGAGCGCGGCGCTGTCGCGCGGCACGTAGACGGTGACGCGGCTCACGCGGTGCCCTCCATCGCCGCCAGCAGGCCGCGCAGCCGCTCGGGCGTGACGCGGGCGTGCAGCCGGCCGTCGATGCTCAGCGCCGGGGCCGAGGCGCACAGGCCCAGGCAGTACACAGCCTCCAGCGTGACGGCGCCGTCGGCCCGCGTCTGCCCCTCGGCGCAGCGCAGCTGGGCGGCAGCGGCCGCGGCCAGTTCGTCGCCGCCGCAGGCCTGGCAGGCCTCGGCACGGCACAGCTGCACCACATGCCGGCCGGGCGGCTGACGCCGGAAGTGGTGGTAGTAGGTGACGACGCCGTGGACCTCGGCGCGCGAGAGATTGAAGAGCTCGGCCAGCACCGGCACGTCGGCGTCGTCGATGTGGCCCAGCGCCGCCTGCACCGCGTGCAGCGCCGGCAGCAGCCCGCCGGGCTCGGCCACGTGGGCCGCGGCCGCGGCGCGCACCCGCTCGGCGCGTAGCGCCACGGGCGTGTCGACTGCATAGGCTCCCGAATTCATACCACCGGACAACATGAGCACGAGGATAGGTGCCGACGTGCCCTTGTCGCAATATGATCCGCAGGCCTCATTCCACCGGCTGCGCACAGCCTATTTCAGGGTTCACCCGTGTACCGTGTCGGCATCAGCCCCACCTGGACCATCCAGCGCGATGGCGCCGCGGCGCCGCTGGGTGCGCGTGTCGTCGAGCTGCTGGTCGGCGTCGACGAGCAGGGCAGCCTGGCCGCCGCCTGCACCGCCCAGGGCGTGAGCTACCGCCACGCCTGGCAACTGCTGCGCGAGGGCGAGGCGCTCTTCGGCCAGCCGCTGGTGCGCATGACACGCGGCAAGGGCTCGCTGCTCACGCCGCTGGGCGAGCGCCTCGTGTGGGCGCAGCGCCGCGTGCAGGCGCGGCTGGCGCCGGTGCTGGACTCGCTGGCCTCCGAGGTGGGCAGCGAGCTCGAGAAGCTGCTCGCCACCGGCAGCCAGCGGCTGCGCATCCACGCCAGCCACGGCTTTGCGGTGCAGGCGCTGGCGGAGGGCCTGGCGCAGGCCGGCGTGGCGCACGAGCTGCGCTACTGCGGTGGCGCCGAGGCGCTGGCGGCGCTGGCGGCGGGCCAATGCGACCTGGCCGGCTTCCACGTGCCGCTGGGCCGCTTCGAGCCCACGGTGCTGGCGCACTACCGGCCCTGGCTGACCCAGCGCTCGCTGCGCCTGGTGGCCCTGGCCACACGACGCCAGGGCCTGATGGTGGCGCCGGGCAACCCGCTGCACATCGACGGCGTGGTCGATCTGGCGCGGCCGGACGTGCGCTTCATCAACCGGCAGCCCGGCTCGGGCACGCGCGTGCTGCTCGAGCTGCTGCTGGCCGAGGCCGGCATCGCCCCGTCGCAGGTGCGTGGCCACGAGCAGGCCGAGTTCACGCACGCCGCGGTGGCCGCCTTCGTGGCCAGCGGCATGGCCGATGTCGGCCTGGGCGTGGAGGTGCCGGCGCGGCGCTTCAGGCTCGAGTTCCTGCCGCTCGAGCAGGAGCGCTACTTCCTGCTGGCCGACGAGCGCACGCTGGCGTCAGAACCGCTGCAGCCGCTGCTCGCGCTGCTGGGCAGCGAGCCCTTCCGCGCCGAGGTCGACCGCCTGCCCGGCTACCGCGCGCGAGACACCGGCCGCGTGTTCACGCTGGACGAGGCCTTCGCGGCCACCGTGCCGCCGCCGGCCGGGCGGCCGCGCCGGCGCGGGATCGCGTAGCCTCGCACCGCCGCAGACCGCGCGGCCTGCCCGACGCTGCCGATGACCGAGCCCACCACCACCCTCCCCGCCCGCTGGCTGCCGCCGGACGACCCGCTGCGCCAGCGCCTGCACGACGAGGCGCACGCCCGGCCGGCGGCGCGCATCCGCATGCCGGCGCTGGTGCTGTACGTGGCCGTGCGCCACGACGGCGTGGAGCGCAGCGCGCAGCTGCAGCACCTGCGGCGGCTGCCCGATCAGGCCGACCTGCCCGCCGAGGCGCTGGACGGCCAGTTCCTGCGCCTGCGGCTGCCGGGCGGCTCGCTGCGCTGGGAGCGCCACACCGAGTTCACGCGCTACACCCTCTTCCAGCCGCTGCCCGAGGGCTCGGGCCTGGGCAGCACGGATCCGCCGCTGATGGACGCGCTGATCGTCGGTCGCGACTGGGTGGGTGCCATCCCCGGCCAGGTGCTGGTGGCCATCGAGCTGGTGATGCTGCACGCCGACATCACCACCGACGACTGGCTCGTGCCCGCGCGCCAGTGGTTCGGCGGCCGGCCGGTGGCGGTGTCGCACATGGGGCGCGACGGCCACTCGGCGGTGATGACGGATTTCCTGCTCGCCGACGACGGCTTCGAGCGCATCCTCGCCGTCGCCCCGCCAGGCACCACCGAAACCCGCGCCGGCCGCATCTCGCAGCGGCTGCTGGAGATGGAGACCTACCGCCTGATGGCGCTGCTGGGCCTGCCCGCGGCCAAGACGCTGCTGCCCGAGGTGGCGCAGGCCGAGCAGCAGCTGTCGGCGCTGACGGCGCGCTTCGAGGCGCGCGAGGCGTCGGACCAGACGCTGCTCGACGAGCTGGTGCTGCTGGCGGCGCGGCTGGAACGCGCCACCGCCGAATACGCCTTCCGCTTCGATGCCACGCGCGCCTACGACACGCTGATGCAGCAGCGCCTGGCCGAGCTGCGCGAAACCTACCTGCACGGCCAGCAGACGCTGGGCGAGTTCCTGCAGCGCCGGCAGGCGCCCGCGGTGGCCACGGTGGAAGCCGCGTCACAGCGCCTGGCCTCGCTGGCGGCGCGCGTGGAGCGCGCCAGCGGCCTGCTGCGCACGCGCGTGGACATCGCCACCGAGGCGCAGAACCAGCAGCTGCTCAACCGCCTGGCGCAGGGCCAGGCGCTGCAGCTGCGGCTGCAGGCCACGGTGGAGGGGCTGTCGATCGCGGCCATCACCTACTACGTGGTCAGCCTGGTGCTGTATGGCGCCAAGGCCGCGGCGGCGGCCGGCGTGCCGATCGACCCCGAGATCGCCGCCGGCACGCTGCTGCCGGTGGTGGTGTTCGGGGTCTGGCGCGCGACGCGGGGCATTCAGGCGCGGCTGGCACGCCGCGGGCTGGTCGACGCCGACACGAAGGGGTGATGGAGGCACTGGCGCTCGCGGCGCTTGGCATGGCCGCGGGGCTGCTGATGGCGCTCACCGGGGCCGGCGGCGGTGCGCTGGGCGTGCCGCTGCTGGTGCTGGTGATGCACCTGCCGATGCAGCAGGCCTCGGCGATGTCGCTGCTGGCCGTGGGCCTGGCCGGGGCCATCGGGGCGCTGCTGGGCCTGCGCGACCGCCTGCTGCGCTACCGCGCGGCGCTGATGCTGGGCGGCACCGGCATGCTGGCCGCGCCGCTGGGCGTGACGCTGGCGCAGCGGCTGTCCCAGCCGGTGTTGCTGGCGCTGTTTGCGGCCTTCATGCTGTACACGGCGTGGCGCATGTGGCGCACGGGCAGCCCCGCGGCGGCCGCCGCGCTCCGCCCGGTGCAGCCCGCCTGCGTGCGCCCCGATGGCGAGCTGCGCCTGCGCTGGACGCCGCGCTGCGCGCTGGTGCTGGGCCGCGTCGGCGCGACGGCGGGCGCGCTCAGCGGCCTGCTGGGCATCGGCGGTGGCTTCGTCATCGTGCCGGCGCTGGACCGCCACACCAACCTCGACCTGCGCAGCATCCAGGTCACCTCGCTGGGCGTGATCGCGCTCGTGGCGCTGGCGGGCATCGCCGCGGCGGCGGCGCACGGGCAGCTGGCGCTGGACGACGCGCTGCCCTTCGCCGCGGGGGCCGTGGTCGGGCTGCTGCTGGGGCGCCGCCTGGCACCGCGCTTCGGCACCGCGCTGCTGCGGCGCGGCTTCGCGGTGGTGGCCGTGGGCGTGGCGACGCTGGTGCTGGCGCGCGCGCTGCGGGGTGGATGAGGGCCGCGTGACGAGGTGACGATGGCCCTGGAACTCGTCAGCTTCGATCTCGACGGCACGCTCGTTGACACAGCCGGCGAGATCGCCGAGGCCGCCAACCGCGCCATCGCCGACTTCGGCCTGCCGCGCCAGCCGGTGGACGAGCTGACGCGGCTCATCGGGCACGGCGCGCATGCGCTGATGCGGCAGTTGCTGGCCCGCCTGGGCGCCGCGCTGGACGCCGACATCGTGCTGGCCGCCTTCGAGCGCCACTACCTCGACACCACCGGCACGCTGGGCCAGCCCTACCCGGGCTGCGCGCCGGCACTGCAGCGCCTGCGCGAGGCGGGCGTGCGCCTGGCCTGCGTCACCAACAAGGAAACGCGCCTGGCGGCGGCCCTGCTGCGCCACCATGGGCTGACGTCGGCGTTCGAGCTGCTGATCGGCGGCGACTCGCTGCCGCAACGCAAGCCGCACCCCAGCGTGCTGCGGCACGTGGCCCAGGCCTTGGGCGTGCCGCTGGCCGCGATGGCCCATGTGGGCGACTCGGCCATCGACGTGCAGGCCGCACGCCAGGCCGGCGTTGCTGCCTGGGCGGTGCCCTGGGGCTACAACGGCGGCCGGCCGATCGAAGAGGCCGGGCCGGATCTCGTGTTCGCTTCGCTGCCCGCGGTGGCCGATCACGTGCTGGCCACGCGCCGCGCCTGAGCGGACCACCAAACCGACATCGGGCCGACGCGCCGCGGTGCCATCGTGGCTGCGGGACACTCGCCGCCCGATGACGTCCATCACCCTCGGGCCGCTGGCCTTTCCGTTGCCACCGCTGCTGCTGCTGCCGGCGCTGCTGCTGGCGGCCTGGCTGGCGCGGCGGCTGGCGCCGCCGCCCAGTGCCGCCGGCAGCGAGAACAGCATCTGGCTGGCCGCGCTGCTGGGGCTGGTGGCGGCCCGTGCGGCGCACCTGCTGCGCCACGCCGAGTCCTACGCCGCCACGCCCTGGGCGGCGCTGGACATCCGCGACGGGGGCTGGTCCGCCGGCCCGGGCTTGGCCGTCGCAGCCGTGGTGCTGCTGTGGCGGTCGGACCGCCTGCCGCAGGCGCGCCGCGCGCTGGCCATCGCGGCCGGCAGCGGCGTCATGCTCTGGGCCGCGCTCAACGGATCGCTGCAGTTCGCGCAACCCCCGCAGCAGTTGCGCGAGCTGCCGCCCGTGATGCTGCGCGCGCTGCCCACCGAGGCCGGCGCGCCGGCGCCGCAGCCGCTGGCCGCCCTGCTGGACGGCCGGCCGATGGTGGTCAACCTGTGGGCCACCTGGTGCGGACCCTGCCGCGCCGAGATGCCCGTGCTGGTCGCGGCGCAACAGTCGCGACCCGACGTGCGCTTCGTGTTCGCCAACCAGGGCGAGCGCCCCGAGGACGTGCAACGCTACCTGGCGGCCGAACGGCTGCAGCTGCGCGACGTGTGGCTGGACGTCGGCTCGGCGCTCGGGCCGGCGCTGGGCTCGCGCGGGCTGCCGACGACGGTGTTCTTCGACGCCGACGGCCGCCGCGTCGATGCGCACCTGGGCGTGCTCAACGCCGCCGCGCTGCAGGCCCGCCTCGCCCGCTGGCCCACGCCCGGCCCGGGCGTGACACCCGCACGGCCCTGACGCCCGGGCGCGCCGCACAATCGGCGCGAGCCGACCATGCATCCCGCGCCGCCGATCATCGACATCGAAGCCTCGGGCTTCGGCGCGCGCAGCTACCCCATCGAGATCGGCTACGTCATGGGCGACGGCCGCGCCCGCTGCACGCTGGTCCGCCCGGCGCCGCACTGGACGCACTGGGACGACGGGGCCGCGAAGGTGCACGGCATCGTGCGCCCGACGCTGCTGCAGCACGGGCGCGACATCACCGAGGTCGCCGACCTGCTGAACCAGGATCTCGCCGGCCAGACCGTGTATTGCGACGGCTGGGCGCACGACTACCCCTGGCTGGCCCTGCTCTTCGACGAAGCCGGCCGCGCGCCGCGCTTCCGGCTCGAGTCGGTGACCACGCTGCTGGACGAGCCCCGCCTGGCCCGGCTGGACGCCGTGCGGCGCGCCGCGGTGGCCGAACTGGGTCTGGCACGGCACCGCGCGAGCAACGACGCGCGCGCTTTGCAACTGGCGCTGAGCCGTATCTAGGGGCCTCTTTCGGGGGTGACGCGGGCACTGACACCGCGCGCCGAAGCACGGGGCGCCGGCTGTGAGCCACCGCGCCAAGTCCTTGTGGCGATGGCGCTTTGTCGCGGCAGGCACGGCAGGTGCAAACGCTGACCCCTGAGCCGCGGGGCTTGACACTGACCCCCAGTTTGAAGTCAGACGCGGCCACGACCCACGGAGTACCCGACCATGCGACATCTCCGCACACTGCTGGCCGCGACGGCAGCGACCCTCGCCCTGGCATCGCCAGCCCACGCCGTCCCGGTGAGCCTCGAGCTCTACCTCGCGGCCGACACCTCCGGCAGCATCGACGGCACCGACTTCACCTTGCAGCGCGCCGGCTTCGCCGCCGCGTTCCAGAGCGCGTCGGTGCAGAGCGCCATCACCTCGGTGGGCGGCATCGCCGTCAAGCTGGTGGACTTCGCCACCGGCCTGACCACGGCCGTCGACTGGACGCTCATCACCAACGCCGCCGAGGCCAACGCCTTCGCAGCCGCCATCCTCCTTGCGCCGCGAGGTGGCACGGGCATCAACGACAACCAGAGCGGCCTGATCAACGCGGCCATCGCCGACATGAACAGCAACGCCTTCACGGGCACGCGCCAGGTGCTGGACATCGCGTCCGAAGGTGCGCAGGACGTGGACGGTTGCACCAGCGGCCTGGTCTGCGTGCCGGTGCAGGTGGCGCGCGATGCCTTCCTGGCCAGCGGCGGCACCACGATCAACGCGATCTGGCTCAATGACCGCGACTTCTTCGGCATCGATCCGACCGACGCCGTGAACGCCTTCGAGTACGGCGCGCTCAACGTCATCGGCGGCAGCAATGCCTTCCAGACCTTCGCGGTCGACTTCACGGCCTTCGCCGGGGCCATCGAGCGCAAGATCGAGCGCGAGATCATCGGCGTGCCCGAGCCCGGCGCGCTGTCGCTGGTGGGCGCGGCCCTGCTGGCCGCCGGCCTGGCACGGCGCCGCGCGCACGGCGCCTGAGGCCTCTCGGCCCGCCTCGGCAAAGCCGGCTCAGGCCGGCTTTGCCATTTCGGCTTCCTGCAGCAGGCGCCACATGACCTTGCCGCTGCCGCTCTTGGGCAGCGACTCGGCAAACTCGACGAGGCGCGGCACCTTGTAGGCCGCCATGTGCTCGCGGGCCCAGGCGATGATGTCCTCGGGCTGCGCATGGCCGCGGTGCTCGGCGCGCAGCACGACGACGGCCTTGACCGTCTCGCCACGGTAGGCATCGCGCGAGGCGATGACGCAGGCCTCCTGCACCAGCGGGCACTTGAAGAGCAGCAGTTCCACCTCGCTGGGCCACACCTTGTAGCCGCTGGCGTTGATCATGCGCTTGAGCCGGTCGGTGATGAAGAAGTAGCCCTCGGCGTCGCGCCGGCCCAGATCGCCCGTGCGGAAGAAGCGCTTGCCGTCGATCTCGATGAAGGCCGCGGCCGTGGCCTCGAGGTGGCCCCAGTAGCCCTGGAACACCATCGGCCCGTGCGTGACGATCTCGCCGACCTCGCCGTCGGGCAGTTCGGCCAGCGTGGCCGGGTCGACCACGCGGCTGTCGACCCCGAAGATCGGCATGCCCAGGCACTGCAGCTTGGCACGCTCGGGCGGGTTGGCGTGGCTGGGCGCCGCGGTCTCGGTGAGGCCGTAGCCCTCGGCGAAGGTGATGCCGAACTCGGCCTGCAGCCGCTCGGCCACGGCCTGCGGCATCGCCGCGCCGCCACCCGACAGGTAGCGCAGGCTGCTCAGGTCGAAGCTGCGGTAGTGGGGGCTGCCGAAGAGGTCGATGATCATCGTCGGGATGCAGGTCCAGTGGCTCACGCGATGGCGGCTGATCAGGCGCCCGGCGAGCTCGCGGTCCCAGCGCGGCATGATGACCACGGTGCTGCCCGCGTACACCGGCGCGATCACGCCGTAGAGCATGCCGGTGATGTGGAACATGGGCACCACGCCCAGGCTCACGGTCTCGGCACTGGCATGGCCCCACAGGCCCCCGCCCACGGCGTTGGGCATCAGCGTGCGGTGGGTGTGCATGCAGCCCTTGGGCAGCCCGGTGGTGCCCGAGGTGTAGGGCAGCAGCGCCAGGTCGTCGGGCTCGGCCTGCGGCGGGCCGGGCCGGTGATCCGTGGCCAGCGCGTCAAGCCAGCGCGTGGCGCCGGCGGGCAGCGGCGGGTCGGCGCGCAGCCAGGCCAGCATCGCGGCGGGTGGCTCCTCGCCGTCGGGCAGCACCTCGGGCATGGTGTCGGCCAGCCGCGTGACGAGCAGGTGGCGCAGGCGCTGCCCGGCCGGCAGGCGGCTGTCGGCCTCGGCCAGGCCGGCGGCGAGGTCGGCACTGGTGATGGCGACGCGGGTCTGCGGATCGGTGATGTAGTGGCCGAGCTCGTCGGCCTTGTTCATCGGGTTCACCGGCACCACCACCGCGTCGGCACGTTGCGCGGCGTAGAACGCGATCAGGAACTGCGGGCAGTTCTGCAGGTAGATGACCACGCGGTCACCGCGGGCCACGCCGTGGGCCTGCAGCCAGCCCGCCAGGGCCTCGGCCTGCGCGTGCAGCTCGCGGTAGCTGATGGCGCGGCCGAAGAACACGCAGGCCGCCTTCCCGGGGTAGCGTCGCGCGCTGACCTCGAGGTTGAACCAAAGCGTGTTGGACGGCACCACCAGCTCGCGTGGCAGGCGGGCGGGCCAGAAGGGCTTGCGCGGGTCGGCATGCGACGCGGCGGCGGCGGGGGCGAGGGTGTCGGCAGGCATGGGCACGGTGTACCGGCTCGCCGCACCGGCGTCATCGTGCCTTTCCCGCAAGGGGTGTCACCCGCGCGACGCGCGGGCTGGCCGGGCTCGGCGGGCTGCCGCTACTGGCGGAACGGCGTGCAGGCCGGGTGCGTGGCAAAGGCCGGCGTGGCGCACTCGCGCTCCATGCACACCAGGAAGCGCACGCCGTCGCTGCGCGCGCCGCAAGACGGGCCTGGCCCCACCGGCGCCGGCTCGGGGGTGGCCGCGGCCTTGGTGGGCCTGGGTGCGGGCTCGGCGCGGGCCGGCCGGGCGGGTTCGGGCGCTCGGGCCTCGGTGGGCTTCGGGCTTGCTGGCTTGGCCGCCACGGGGGCCGGCGGCGCCACCACGGTGGGCACGACCGATTCGGGCACGGCACTCGCCGACGCGGGCACAGGCGGCACCGACGCGGCAGCCATCGGCGGCGGAGCCGCCGGCGCAACCGCCGGTGCGACCACCGGTGCCACGGCCGGCGCCGCAGCAGCCGGCGCTGCGGGCGCTGGCGCGACCTCGGCCTTCGGCCAGAACACGGCCGCGCCGATGCCGACGGCCGCCACGGCCACCAGCACAGGCAGCAGCGGCGACTTCTTCGCGGCGGGCGCCTGCACCGGGCCTGCGCTGGTGGTCGCGGCCGTCGCCGGGGCTGCCGGGGCGCGCGCAGCGCCGGGTGGCGGCACGCGCATCGTGGCCTCGGGGTCGTGCGGCGGCCGGGCCGCGTCCTTGCCGGGGTCGACCCAGACGTGTTCGCTCAGATCACCGGCCGGCTGGGTGGGCGCCAGCTGCGTGGGCTGCTCAGCCGGCGGCGGTGGCAGGCCGGTGACGTCGACGTCCAGGCGCGGCGCCGGCACCACGCCGTCGGGCCGCGCCCACATCTGCGTGCGCATGTCGCCGATGCCCAGGTGCGGCGGCACCGCGGCGCGGCCTTCGAGCACCTCGCGCAGCTGCGCCACGCTCTGCGGGCGGTCGGCCGGGCGCGGGCGCAGCATCCACTGGATGGCGTGCAGGAAGCCCTCGCTGCATTGCGGCAGGTGGGCCTGCGTGAGCAGCACCTCCTCGTCGTCGACCGTGCGGGCCGTGGCCGGCGCCGGCGGGCGGCCGAGCAGCATGTAGTGCAGCGTGGCGCCCAGGGCGTAGAGGTCGGTCCACGGGCCCTGCTTCACGGCACCGGCCTCGCCGTACTGCTCGATCGGCGCGTACGCGGGCTTGAGGATGGCGGTGAGCGACTGCGTCTTGTCCGACAGCACGCGGCGCGCGGCGCCGAAGTCCATCAGCACCGGGCGCCCGTCGGGCTCGATCTGGACGTTGTCGGGCGCGATGTCGCGGTGGTAGACGTTCTCGTTGTGCAGCGTCTCGATGGCGCCGAGCAGCGGCATCAGGATGCGCCGCAGCCAGGCCTCGTCGACGGCGCCTTCCTGCGCCTGTCGCACCTGCTTGAGCGTGCGGCCGCGCAGGATGGGCATGGCCATGTAGGCCGTGCCGTTGTCCTCCCAGTAGCGGTACACCTTCAGCAGCGACGGGTGGTCGAAGCGCGCCAGCAGCTTGGCTTCCTTCACGAAGGATTCGCGGCCGAGGCGGAAGCTCTCTTCGTCCGACCCCGAGCGCAGCGAGACGCGCATGGTCTCGGTGCGGCCGGCCAGGCTGGCGGGCATGTACTCCTTGATCGCGACCTCGCGTTCGAGGGCATGATCGAACGCCTGGTACACGATGCCGAAGCCACCGATGCCGAGGATCTTCTGCAGCTCGAACTCGTGCAGACGCGTGCCGGCGGCCAGCGCGCTGGCGCTTTCGGAACGGGTCGGGGACGCCTCTGCAGACATGGAAACAATTTAACAGGGAAACTCCCGGGCCTCTGATGGTGATTCACCCTTCAAACCGATGGCATCGGTGCTTGACAGCCAGCCTGCTGTGCTTTCTGTGGGCGCTGTCGGCCATGCTGGTGCCGGCCGCCAGCGCCCAGGCCTTCGACGTGCAGGGCCACCGTGGCGCCCGCGGCAGCGCGCCTGAGAACACGCTGACCGCGTTCCGCGCCGCGCTGGCCGCGGGCGCGACCACCTGGGAGATGGACATCGGCCTCACCCGCGACGGCCATGTCGTCGTGATGCACGACCGCCAGCTCAACCCCGACCTCACGCGCGCGCCCGGCGGTGCCTGGATCGAAGCGCCCGGCCCCACGGTCGCCTCGCTGACGCTGGCCGAGTTGCAGGCCTACGACGTCGGCCGGCTGAGGCCGGGCACGCGCTATGCCGAGACCTGGGCGACGCAACGGCCCGTCGACGGCGAGCGCGTGCCGACGCTGGACGCGGTGTTCGAACTCGCCCGGCGCGAGGCCCCGCCGTCGCTGCGCTTCAACATCGAGACCAAGCTGTCGCCGCTGGCGCCGGGCGAGACGGCGTCGCCCGAGGCCATGGTCGACGCGCTGCTGGCGGTGATCGAGCGCCACGGGCTGCGCAGCCGCGTCATGGTGCAGAGCTTCGACTGGCGCACGCTGGCGCTGGTGCAGCGGCGGGCGCCGGGGCTGGCGACGGCGGCGCTGAGCGCACAACGGCCCGAGTTCGACACCATCTCGGGCGGTGCCTGGACGGCCGGCCTGCAGCTGGCCGCGCACGGCGGCTCGGTGCCGCGCCTGGTGAAGACGCTGGGCGCGCCGGTGTGGTCGCCGCACTTCCGCGACCTCACGCCCGCCACGCTGGCCGAGGCCCGCGCGCTCGGGCTGAAGGTGGTGCCGTGGACGGTCAATGCGCCGGCCGACATCGAGCGGCTCATCGCCTGGGGCGTGGACGGGCTGATCAGCGACCACCCCGAACGCGTCGTCCAGGCGCTGGCCCGCCGATGAGCGCCGAACCGCTGGCGCGGCTGCGCCTGGACAAGTGGCTGTGGGCGGCGCGCTTCTACAAGACGCGTGCGCTGGCCTGCGACGAGATCGACAAGGGCCGTGTGCGCGTGAACGAGCAAATCGTGAAGCCGGCGCGCGAACTCAAGCCCGGCGACATGGTGGAGCTGCGCCAGGGCGTCGTGCTGCGCACGGTGGTGGTCAAGGGCCTGGCCGCGGTGCGCGGCCCGGCCCCGGTGGCGCAGGCGCTGTACGAGGAAACGCCGGCCAGCATCGCCGCGCGTGAAGCCGCCGCCGAGCGCCGCCGGCTGGCCCCCGAGCCGGCCAGCGCCATCGAGCAAGGCCGCCCGACCAAGCGCGACCGCCGGCAGCTGGCCGACTGGAACCGCTGGAGCGCCAGCCTGGACGACGACGGGCACCGCTGACGCCAACCTGCGAAAAAGTTGAGGCGCGGGGTCTTGAAACCCGCGCGGCCGGCCCCATTCCACCCGTTGACGCATCACCCCTCCCCACCATGACGAGTCCCGACCCCCAGACCGCCACCGAGGCGGCGCCCCCGGCCGAACCCAACACCCCCGACGTGCCCGACCTCCAGACCCAGCTCGCCGAGCTCCAGGCCAAGCACGCCGAGGTGGCCGATGCCTACCTGCGTGCCAAGGCTGAGGCCGAGAACACCCGCCGCCGCGCCGAGGAAGAGATGGCCAAGGCGCGCAAGTTCGCCGTCGAGGCCTTCGCCGAGAGCCTGCTGCCGGTGGCCGACAGCCTGGCCGCGGCCATCGCCCTGCCCAACGCCACCAACGAGCAGCTGCTCGAGGGCACGCACGCCACGCTGCGCCAGCTGACGGCGGCGCTGGAGAAGAACAAGGTCGTCGCCATCGCCCCGGCCGCGGGCACCAAGTTCGACCCGCACCAGCACCAGGCCATCAGCATGGTGCCGGCCGACCAGGAGCCGGGCACGGTGGTCGCCGTGCTGCAGAAGGGCTACCTCATCTTCGACCGCGTGCTGCGCCCGGCGCTGGTCACCGTCTCGGCCCCCAAGTGATGCCGCCCAGGCCGGC